>JALETI010000040.1 GCA_022781515.1 Lachnospiraceae bacterium | reverse complement strand
CTTGTTTTTGATATGCATGCGGGTGTAGTTCAATGGTAGAACACCAGCCTTCCAAGCTGGATACGTGGGTTCGATTCCCATCACCCGCTCTATATAGGGATACATCTTCAGATGTGTCCCTTTTCTTGTATCCATGTATCGTTTTGTATATCCGGAGCTTTCGATACGGAAGATTGCCGTGTTCCTGTTTACAGAAGGAGGTCTTGCAATGCGTTTTCTGCTGGCAGCGATTAATGCGAAATATATTCATTCCAATCTGGCCATATACAGTCTTCGTGCCTTTGCAGAAGCAGCAGGGCATCCGGTGGAATTGGCTGAGTATACCATCAATCATCAGAAAGAGGAAATTCTTCGTGATATTTATATAAGAAAACCGGATGTGATCGGGTTCTCCTGTTATATCTGGAATCTCCGTTTTGTGGAAGAACTGACAGAAGAATTTCATCAGATCATGCCGGATGTTCCCCTGTGGCTGGGGGGACCGGAGGTTTCCTGGAATCCGGAGGAGAGGCTGCTGCAGATGCCGCAGATCACCGGAATTATGGTTGGAGAAGGGGAAGAAACTATGGCAGAGCTGTCCGGCTGGTATGCGGACAGAATCGAAACAGGAACCGATTCTGCAGGAAAAACGCTGCAGGATATAGCCGGATTGTGCATCAGAGACGGCATGGGAAACCCTGTGCGAACCGGAATCCGTCCGGTACTTTCCATGGATCGTCTGGTATTTCCGTACAGGAATCTGTCAGATTATGAAAACAGGATTATTTATTATGAAAGCAGCAGAGGCTGTCCCTTTTCCTGCAGTTACTGTCTGTCTTCCGTGGAGAAGAAACTCCGCTTCCGAAGTCTTTCTCTGGTTTTTCAGGAACTGGATTTTTTCCTGAAAGGGAAGGCGGCACAGGTCAAATTTGTAGACCGCACCTTCAATTGCAGACATGAACATGCCTGGGAAATCTGGAAGTATATTCACGAACACGATAATGGAATTACGAATTTTCATTTTGAAATATCGGCAGATCTGCTGAAAGAAGAGGACATTGAGCTGTTCTCCCGGATGCGTCCAGGGCTGATTCAGCTGGAAACCGGTGTGCAGACCACCAATCCGGATACCCTTCGTGCCATTGGCAGAACCATGGATATTGAAAATGTTGCAGTCAATACGGAGAAGGTTCGGAATCTGCACAATATCCATCAGCATCTGGATCTGATCGCAGGTCTTCCCCATGAAGGACTGGAAAGCTTTTCAAAGTCCTTTGATGATGTTTATGCCATGAAGCCAGATCAGCTGCAGCTGGGATTTCTGAAAGTACTCCATGGAACCAGAATGGAAAAAGAGGCCGAGAACTATGGACTGGTGTACCGGAAACGTCCGGTTTATGAAGTCCTGTCCACCAGATGGCTGTCCTTTGAAGATGTTCTTGTGCTGAAAAATGTGGAAGAAACAGTGGAAGATTACTATAACAGCGGTCAGTTTACGATGACGCTTTCCTGGGTTATGAAATATTACAGCAGTCCTTTTCGCTTTTTCAGGGAGTTTGGAGATTTTCTGCGTCGGAATGGATACCGGTCAGCGAATCAGAACCGGATCGGAAAATATATGGCTTTGCGGATTTTTCTTCAGGAACATTTTCCAAAAGAGCAGAGCGGGCTTATGGATGAACTGCTGACCTTTGATTTCTGTCTGCGGGAAAAACTGAATCGGGTGCCGGAGTTTGTATCGGATCAGTCCCCCTGGAAGAAACAGATCGCAGACTTTTTTGCACAGGAGATCAAAGAGGGCCGCTGGTTTGGTGAAGAGGCAGTAAAAAGCTCCTACAGACAGTTGCGGGGCAGATGTCAGCCTCTGGTTTTCAGAAATAATATAGAAAAATTATATTTCTGTAATAAAAAAGATAGAAAAGAGACACAGAATGGTGATACAATGCAGAAGGAACTCTGGCTTGCGCTATTTGATTATGACAGACGGGATGCGCTGAATCATAATGCAGAAGTGATCTGGATTCCCTTTACTGAGCAGGAGGAAGCGTGTGAAAAGTGATGTAACAAAGATTTTAGAGCTGCTGGATCAGGAATATGGTACGGAATACCGTTGTTATCTGAACCATGAAAATGCATGGCAGCTGCTGATCGCTGTCATACTGAGTGCACAATGTACCGATGCACGGGTGAACATGGTTACGGAAAATCTGTTTAAAAAGTACGATACTCTGGAAAAGTTTGCCGCTGCAGATCTGAAGGAACTGGAAAAGGATATTCATTCCATTGGATTTTACCACAATAAGGCAAAGAATATTATTTCCTGTGCAGATGCGCTGGTGAACCGTTTTGGCGGTGAGGTTCCCCGGACACTGGAGGAGCTGACTTCACTGGCAGGAGTGGGGCGGAAAACAGCCAATGTAATCCGCGGCAATATTTATGGTGACCCCAGTATTGTGGTGGACACCCATGTCAAACGGATTGCACGTAAACTGGGACTGACAGAAGAAGAGGATCCGGTTAAAGTTGAGTTTGACCTCATGCGGGTGATTCCAAAGGATCACTGGATTCTGATCAACATTCATCTGATTACTTTGGGCCGGACCATCTGTAAGGCGAGAAAGCCCGCCTGTGGTGAATGCTTTCTGAAAGAAGTCTGTCCTTCGGCAGCAGAAGAATAATGAGATAAAAACAGGAAGGTGAGGATTATGTACAATAAAAAAATGAAACGAATAGCAGCAGGTGTCATTGCAGGGCTTCTTGCAGCAGCCATGCTGGTTACAGGCATTCTTGGATGCATGATGTAAGAGAGGGTTGTTACATTTTGTCATCGGAAAGAAGAAAAAACATAAAAATATAGGTATATTTATTATTGAAAAAGATGGTAAATATGTTAAAATTGTTTTTTGTAGTGCATAAAGTCTGTCTGTCTGTTCAGATAGAAAACAGGGAGGAAATGTCATGAAAAAAGGTGCAGCGATCAGTGTATTGGTGCTGTCTCTGGTAATGATTCTGGGAGCAGGTGTTTATGCTGCCGGAAAAATCACAGAACCGGAACCTGGTGTTATTGTGGATGGTGTCTACGCCGGTAATATTAACTTGTCCGGACTGACTTCAGATGAAGCAAAAGAAGCAGTCAATGAATATATTGAAAATCTTGAGAAAAAAACCATTACCATGGTCACAGGAGATCACGAGGATGTACTGGATCTGAGCGAAGCCGGTATCGAGTGGTCTAATCCTGAAATTGTGGATGAGGCCATGGATCTTGCCAAAACAGGCAATGTCATTTCCCGTTTTAAAATTCTTTCTGATCTGAAACGGGAAAATAAGGTTTTTGATCTGAAACTGAATGTGAATTCTCAGAAACTGAATGAATTTGTGGAAGAAACCCTGAAGTCGTATGATCAGGAAGCAAAGGAACCGACCATTACAAAAAAGGGAAGTTCTTTTGTGATTACAGATGAGGAGCAGGGACTGGTTGTTGATGTGGATTCCACGGTTGCAGCGATCAACGAACAGCTCACGTCTGACTGGGAAGAAGACACGGCAACGATCAAGACAACCGTTACCGTTGCAGAGCCGAAACATACTGCTTCTGAACTGAAAAATATCAAGGATGTTCTCGGTCAGAAAACAACATCTTATTCCAGCAGCAATGTGGGACGTACCAAGAGTCTGGTGCTCAGCACACAGCGTCTGAACGGTACGATTATCTGGCCCGGTGAAACCATTTCTGTATCCACACTGATGGGAGAACGTTCCCAGGCCGGTGGTTACGGTACCGGCAAGGGTTACTTTGGAACCAATGTGGAAGAAACAGTCGGTGCAGGTATCTGCCAGACTGCTTCCACTTTATATAATGCTGCGTTATATGCAGAACTGGATATCGTAGAACGTTATCATCATACGTTGATTGTTCATTATGTTGACTACGCTATGGATTCCACTATTTATGCGGGAAACGACTATAAGAATCCCCAGAAGGATCTGAAGCTGAAGAATCCATACGATGATCCGATTTATATTGCATCTTCAGCAGGCGGCGGCAAGTGTTCATTCATCATTTACGGCAATGATACAAGACCGTCCAACCGCACAGTTAAATATATTTCTAAAACACTGAGTTCATCGGTTCCCAGCGGCGTAACCTATACCAATGACCCCACTCGGCCGGAGGGCTACACCAAGATTACGCAGGAAGCATATCCGGCAGTAAAGGCTTCTCTGACAAAAGTAGTCTACGTGGATGGAAAGGAAACAGAACGTAAGGAGCTGTATGTGGACAGTTATTCCGGTTCACCTGCAAAGGGTATACGCGGTACAAAGAAACCTGTTGAAACAACACCTTCTACAACACATTCTGATTCTTCCAACGGTGAAACCACTTCGTCCGATGGTTCATCAGCTGAAACAACCAAAGCACCGGAGACTACAAAAGCACCGGAAACAACCAAAGCTCCTGAGACCACTAAGGAATCAAAACCTTCAAAGGATCCTGAGGAAAATAAAACTCCGGCGGAATAAGGAATTGTAACACGGATATAAATGGGTATGGACAGAATGTACAGAATGAAAGCGGAGAAGGCAGAAGCCCTCTCCGCTTTTGCGAATTGTTATGAAACGGCGGTTTTCAGAGAAAAGCTGCTGAAATCCTTTGAACCGGATGAAACAGATATCACATCCGGGCAGGAAATTGTATTATTCGGATATATTGGTATGGCAGGTACCGTTTATCTTACTGAGAATTATGAAAAGGAACTGGCAAAGACCCTTCCTTTTCATTTCATACGGACAGGAAAGGCCCTGAAAGAACAGGCTCACTGTTATCCGGATCCGGAGCTGCTTCGGAAACATGGGGTAAAGGCCGTATATCCTGTGGAAGAGGGGGGGCTGCTGACTGCACTGTGTCAGCTGGCAGCAGAGAGCAGAAAGGGATTTCGTATTGATTATGAAGCGGTTCCGGTGCGTCAGATTACCATTGAGTGCTGTGAAGTATTTGACCTGAATCCATGGCAGCTGATGTCCTGCGGATGTACCATGATGATAGCAGATCATGGATATGAGGTGGTACAGGCACTGAAAAGCACCGGAATACCCTGTCAGATAATCGGCTATATGACAGCGGATCAGGATAAGCTGATCTGTCATGATGAAATCCAAAGCTGTCTGAACCGGCCGGAGCCGGATGAATTATTGAAAGTTTTGAAATAGTGCTGCTGTAATCCCGCTGGATTTTCTGGGAGAAAGCAGTTGAAACTATACGGGCAGGGAGTGTCCGAATGAAGGAGGAATTATAATGAGAGACAAAATTCTTGCGGTGCTGGAGAAAAACAGCCGTATCAATCTTCATGAACTGGCGATTTTACTGGGAGAAGATGAATCGGTTATTGCCAATACCATCGCAGATATGGAAAAGGAGCATATTATCTGTGGTTATCACACATTGATCAATTGGGATAATACTTCAGAAGAAAAAGTAACAGCATTGATTGAAGTACGTGTAACACCCTCCAGAGGACAGGGCTTTGATAATTTTGCAGAGCGAATTATGAAGTATCCCGAAGTAAATGCGGTATATCTGATGTCCGGCGCATATGATTTTACTGTGATTCTGGAAGGAAAGACCATGCGTGGTGTTTCTCAGTTTGTAACGGAAAAACTTTCCGTACTGGATCAGGTAATCAGTACCGCAACATACTTTATTCTGAAAAAATATAAAGATCACGGTATTATTCTGGCTAATGAAACCAGAGAAGATGAAAGGATGAAAATTACGCCATGAGAGACCCGATATCCAAAATTACCCGTGAAATGCAGCCTTCCGGAATTCGTAAGTTTTTTGATGTGGTAAATGATATGCCTGATGCTATTTCCCTTGGTGTGGGTGAACCGGATTTTGATACACCCTGGCATATTCGTGAAGAAGGTATTTATTCCCTGGAACACGGTCGTACATACTATACTTCCAATGCCGGTTTAAAGGAACTGAAGATTGAAATCTGCAATTATCTGAAACGGAAATTCAATCTCAATTATTTCGAGTCAGAAGTTCTGGTTACCATCGGCGGCAGTGAAGCCATTGATGTCGGCTTGCGTGCCATGATTGATCCCGGAGATGAAGTACTGATTCCGGAACCCTGTTACGTATCGTATCTGCCCTGTGCCCAGCTGATCCATGCAGTACCTGTTCCGATTCCGTTAAAGGTTGAGAATGAATTTCAGCTGACGGCTGCTGAAGTGGAAGAAGCATGTACGGAAAAGACCAAGGTTCTGATTCTTCCGTTTCCCAATAATCCCACAGGTGCGGTACTTTCCCGTAAAAATCTGGAAGAAATTGCGAAGGTATGTATTGAAAAGGATCTTTTTGTAATTTCCGATGAAATCTATGCGGAACTGACTTATGGTGACAAGCATGTCAGCATTGCGGAAATGCCGGGTATGGCAGAAAGAACCATTGTAATCAATGGTTTTTCCAAAGCATTTGCCATGACAGGCTGGCGTCTCGGTTATGCGGCAGGTCCGGAGGAAATCATCAGCCAGATGACCAAAATTCATCAGTTTGCCATCATGTGTGCACCCACAACCAGCCAGTATGCGGCTGTAGAGGCCCTGCGCAATGGGGATGATGATGTTGCCATGATGACAGAGGCCTATAACCAGCGCCGCCGTTTCCTGCTCCATGAGCTGCGCCGTATCGGTATGGACTGCTTTGAAGCAAGGGGTGCATTCTATGTATTTCCCAGCATTAAAAAATACGGCATGACTTCTGAGGATTTTGCTCTGAAACTGCTGCAGGAACAGGAGGTTGCCGTCGTACCCGGTACAGCATTCGGTGACAGCGGAGAAGGCTATATCCGTATTTCCTATGCATACTCTCTGGACAGCCTGAAGCGTGCACTGGAACGAATAGAAGCATTTGTGAAGACGCTTCCGGTGGTGGAGTAAACGCAGCATTCGGTCCGGAAACTGCCGGAAGGAATGAAATACTTTATGTAAACGATAAAAGAGCTGCAGTTTTTTCGGTGTTTTGACAGGCCCGGGCAAATCTGCAGTTCTTTCTTTTTGCATGCACATGGATTCGAATAGGAAAATGTTTGCTTTGCAAACCGAATCCGGTGCCAGATCTCTGCAAGCGTTGATTTGAATTATATATAAACAATAGAAGGGAATAGAAAATTATGTTGAATATCGTGCTTCATGAGCCTGAAATTCCGGGAAATACAGGAACCATCGGAAGAACCTGTGTTGCCACCGGAACAAGACTGCATCTGATTGAGCCCCTTGGTTTTCAGATCAATGATAAAACACTGAAACGGGCAGGACTGGATTACTGGCCGAATCTGGATGTAACCATATATAAAAATTTTGAGGAGTTTCTGGAGAAGAATCCGGGAGCCCATATTTTTATGGCAACCACCAAGGCAAGAAAGCTTTATACCGAGGTCAGCTACGGTCCGGATGATTATATTATGTTCGGAAAAGAAAGTGCCGGCATTCCGGAAGAAATTCTGATCCATTATGAGGAAACGGCCATCCGGATTCCCATGAATCCGGATATTCGTTCCCTGAATCTTTCCAATTCTGCATCGATTGTTTTATACGAAGCCCTGCGCCAGCAGAATTTTGCCGGTATGCAGCATGACGGTAATCTCCACAGACTGCACTGGAGTAAATAAAACAGAATCGCTATGCTTTCGCCAGTGTGAAGATAAATTCTGTTCCGACACCGGGAGTGCTGATCACGTCAATGGTCTGCTGATGGGCAAGGATGATCTCCCGGGTAATTGCCAGACCGAGGCCGGTTCCCTGCCGGTCTTTTCCTCTGGAATTGTCCGCTTTGTAAAATCGTTCAAAGATTTTTTTCTGGTTTTCGATGGGAATCCCGCAGCCATGGTCCTTGACGGAAACAAACACCTTTCCATGACGATCATAGGTTTCCAGATCAATGGTGGTATCATTGCCGGAAAATTTGATGGCATTGTCAATCAGGTTGTATAATACCTGCTGAATTTTGCCGAAATCTGCACGGACTCCCATGGTTTTTGCTGAAAATGTCAGATTAAATGTAATATTTTTATTTCTGCATCGTCCTTCAAAAGAAGTACAGGTATCTTTAATCGTCTGATTGATATCAAAAGATATCAGATTCAGTGAAGACCGGTTTTCACCATCCAACTGATTGAGGGTCAGCAGTCCCTCCGTCAGTTTATTCAGCCGGTCGGTTTCACGGATGACGATATTCAGATACTTTTCGTATAGTTCTGCCGGTATGGTTCCATCCAGTATGGCAATCAGATAGCCCCGGATAGAAGTTAACGGGGAACGGAAATCATGGGAAACATTGGAAATGAATTTCCGCTGGTATTCTTCCGCATTGTTCAGTTCCGAAGCCATATAGTTCAGTGTTGCAGACAGGTATCCGATTTCATCATTGCTGACAACCGGGCAGCGATACTTCAGATTGCCGTCAGCATATTCATCTGCCGCATGGATGATCTCCTTCAGAGGGCGGTAAACATATCTCTGGAACAGAAACAGCAGGAAAAATGACAGCAGGAAGACAATGCCGCCGCTGAAATACATCAGATTCAGAATCTGATACTGATCCTTTTCCACAATGGACATGGGAAGATGGATGATAACGTATCCTCTGGTTCTGTATTTAACATGAATGGGAGCCATAACAGATAATTGTCTGGTTTCCAGCATATTGTAAAAATAACCGATTTCTGCATAGCGGGGAATATTTTTACTGCCGCTGCCGAAGGAGGCAGGAGAAAAATCAGAAATCATCTTTCCGGTATATCGGAAGGAACTGTCATAGATGATATTTCCATCACCATCGGCAATCCAGATCATACCGTTTAAGCCCCTGGCAATTCCATTGTACTCCTCCTGTCTGTCCGACAGAGGGTACATATTGCCGGTATAGGAACTGACGCATTCAGCGGCCAGGTTTTCAGCCTGTTCATAGAGTTTTTCAGCATGGATCCGGCACAGAACCGTCAGAACCAGGCCGGAAGCAACGGTTGAAATCAGAATAAAGGCTGTCAGACCAAAGATCAGAAAACCGACCAGTATTTTCATATTCAGTTTTTTCTTCATGACATCACTTCAAATTTATATCCGATCCGATGAACGGTGGCCAGTTTCCAGAAAGGATTTTCACCGATTTTCTCACGGATCCTTTTTACATGTACGTCAACGGTACGGGTATCTCCCTGATATTCATATCCCCAGATATGGTCCAGAAGCTGGTCTCTGGTAAAAACCTGATTGGGAGATTTGGCAAGAAAATAAAGCAGCTCCAGTTCCTTCGGCGGCATGTCCAGACGTTTGTTTTTCAATGTGACCGAATAGTTTGTCAGATTGACAATCAGATCCGGATAAGATACATACTGGGCTGCGGGCTGTTCCGGAATCGGTATGGAAGGCTGGGAGGAAAAGGCAGATGTCCGGCGCAGCAGAGCCTTGACTCTGGCAACCAGTTCTTTGGAATCAAAGGGTTTGATGATATAATCATCAGCGCCCAGTTCCAGACCAAGCACCTTGTCAAATACCTCTCCTTTGGCGGAAAGCATGATGATTGGTGTATTGGAGGTCTTGCGGATTTCTCTGCAGACCTCATATCCATCAATACCGGGAAGCATCAGATCCAGAAGAATCAGATTGGGCTGAAATTCCTCGAATGCAGTCAGTGCTTCCAGACCGTCTCCCACGATACGGGTTTCAAACATTTCCTTTGCCAGATAGAGAGCAATCAGTTCACTGATCATCTCATCATCATCGACAATGAGGATTTTCTGTTTCGGCATAATTTTCTCCTTCCTGATATCATTTTCAGGTTATTCATGATTTCGGTACAGCAACAGCAGTTGCGATACAGCGGCTGTTACTGGGCGGTATCGAAGGTGACAATGGTTACACCGGTATTGCCTTCTCCGAAGGTACCGAGACGGTAACTCTTGACGTAGCGAAGCCGTTTCAGGTGATTGTGAACCGCATTTTTTAAGGTTCCGGTACCGCGCCCATGAACGACACGGACCTGGGGAAGATGGGCCAGATAAGCGTCATCCAGATATTTGTCCAGGGTGGAGATGGCTTCATCGGCATTCATACCGATCAGATTGATCTCGGTGCTGACATTCATGGATTTGTTCATCTTGATCTGGCTGGCATGGGTACCTTTTCCGGTTTTCCGGCTGGACAGGATGGCCTGGCCGTCGGGACCGGACATGGTATTTTCATTCAGAAGTTCCACGTCACGGATATTGACCTGAGAATTCATGATACCCATCTGAACCTGCAGATCCCCTTTGGCATTGGGAAGAGAGGTTACTGTCCCCTTCATATTGAGGGAAATCACCCGGATGGAATCACCGATCTTAATATCTTCTGCACGGGCGGTTTTGGCTGCCGCATAAAGCCGCTTCTGCTTTTTCTTTTCATTTTTATCCAGCTGGTTACGCAGTTTTGCCCGCTCTTTTTCCAGCTCCTGCATGTTGTCACCGCCCTGCTGTCCCAGTTTGTTGATCCGGCGGATGGTCTGGTCGGCCGTTGTTTTTGCGGAGCGGAGAATCTGCTGAGCTTCTTCATTGGCCTGATTGATCAGCTTTTCACGACGTTCTTCCAGCTGCTTTTTCTGTTCTTCCACACGGCGTTTCAGAATGGCAGCATCCCGTTTCAGCCGTTCGATTTCAGCCTTGTCCTTTTCCATTTCCTGGCGGGAATGCTCCAGATCGGCGATGACATCTTCAAAGGCTTTATCCTGTTTGCCAATGTAAGAACCTGCTGTTTCGATGATGTGTTCTTCCAGTCCCAGTTTCCTGGAGATGGCAAAGGCATTGCTTTTGCCGGGAATACCGATCAGCAGACGGTAGGTGGGAGACAGGGTATCCACATCAAATTCACAGGATGCATTTTCCACTCCGTCGGTGGAAAGGGCATAGACCTTCAGTTCACTGTAGTGGGTGGTTGCCATGGTACGTACCTGCATGTTATGAAGAAAATTCAGAATGGACATGGCCAGTGCGGCACCTTCCACCGGATCGGTGCCGGCTCCCAGTTCATCAAAAAGTACCAGAGAGCGGATATCTGCCTTTTCAAGAATGGGTACGATGTTGGTCATATGGGCGGAGAATGTACTGAGACTTTGCTCAATACTCTGTTCATCACCGATATCTGCATAAATTTCCTCAAAAACAGCCAGTTCGGACCCTTCAAATGCAGGGATGTGCAGACCGGACTGTCCCATCATCTGCAGAAGTCCCGTGGTCTTCAGCGATACGGTTTTACCGCCGGTATTGGGACCGGTAATGATCAGCAGGGTAAAGTCCTTTCCCAGACGGATGGTGGTGGGTACAACCTTTGCCGGATCCAGAAGGGGATGGCGTCCGTCCCGGATATGGATGATTCCTTTTGTATTAAAAACAGGGCAGGATCCCTTGTAGCTGGCAGAATACAGCGCTTTTGCAAATACAAAATCCAGATGGGACAGTGCTTTCAGATTTTCCATCAGGATGTCTGTATAGGGCGCAGTCTGACTGCTGAGGGATGCCAGAATAATTTCTATTTCTTTCTGTTCCCGGATTTCCAGTTCCCGCATTTCATTGTTCAGCTTGATCACCGCCATGGGTTCAATAAAATAGGTGGATCCGGTGGAGGACTGATCCTGCACCATACCGGAAATCTGGTTTTTATTTTCTGCTTTTACGGGAAGACAGTAACGTCCATTACGCATGGTGACAACAGCATCCTGCAGCTCGTTTTTATGTGCTGCCAGAAGGGAATTCAGCTGGGCATGTATACGGGCGTTGATTCCGCCCATGGAACGGCGGATCTGATGCAGTGCAGGACTGGCATGATCATCAATCTCTTCCTCTGATTTAATACAGCGTGTAATTTCTTTATGCAGCTGGGTCAGGGGGTCCAGTGATTCGAAATAGCAGGTCAGGGAATCGTCGGGCGTTTCTTCCTCTTCCCGGCCGTAGTTTTTGGCTCTGGAAGCTGTGGAAAGAAGGCTGCTGACAGACAGCAGCTCGCTGATCCCCAGATTGGAGCCGATCTCCAGTCGTTTGATGGAAGCGGTGATATCTTTTACTCCGCTGAAGGAAACCGGACCATGTCTGCGGATACGGTCAGCGGCATCCGTTGTTTCCTGCACGGCCAGACGGATCATGGAAATATCATCCATGGGTTCCAGGCTGCGGCAGGTTTCTTCCCCGAGGGGAGTGGATGCGTAGCGGGCAAGACGATCCAGGATTTTGTCATATTCTAATATTTTCAGTGCTTTTTTATTCATATTAATCTCCGATAAGTTCAAATGGAGGGGCTGTCGCACTAATTCAATTTAGTGTGCGGTCCCTTTTTCGCACTTCAAGCCAGTCCGTATATCCACCACGGGTACAGAACCTGAGTCTTTGAAGCTCTAGAGCTCAAGTTCCTTTTTCCAGGGGCCGGTGCCAACGCATGAATCCGCCTGATGCGAATTCATTTGAACGGTGGGCACCTAATCTCGCAGGGCCGAAACCTGCGAGATTACCCCTTCCATACAGGATCTTTCGCTAAGACCTTCTAAAGACTCAGGCGAATGCACCCTTTTGGTGGATATATCTGTACTGGCTTTTGTGCTCGTTTGCAAAAAGATCAGATTCGCAACTGTCATTTAGACAATTTCACAGCTATCATTGTAGCACAGCCACCAGATTCCTGCAACTGAGTGAAAATTTATGAAACATATGAGAAAATCACTTCACATTGGAGGCGTTATAATTTATAATGGCAGAAAGGATTTTGTGGTGAGGCAGGTTGATGGACATGAAAAATGATGTAAATGAAAACCGGTCAGATGCGGATTACGGAGGTTCGGATCATCCGGATTTTATCCGGGAAAAGATTGTAACGAAGAAAAATATCCGTTCTGAAATCATAAATTATCTTTGTAAACCGGCTGCAGGCGGTCTGGTCTTCGGATTGACGGCAGCTGTTGTTTTTGCTGTTTTTTCATCGGTTTTCGTGCCGCAGAACGAAAAAACGGCAAAACTTCCGGAAGAGACAGAAGCGGAAACCGCAGAAGAGGATGTACATTCGGAACTGCCGCAGAATCAAAAAGAGCTGGAGGCATTTATTTCCCAGCAGATTGATAAAAAAACACAGGAAAAGAAACAGACCCTGTCAGAGACGGTGCAGTCCGTGGCAGATTCTCTGGAAAAATCGCTGGTTCTGGTGGAAGCTGTAAGAAAAGATATGGATTGGTTTTCAACCAGCTATGACAGTGAGATGACACAGTCCGGAATCATTATCAGAAATACAGATGATCATTACTATATACTGACCGGCTGCAGCGGCATCCTGGATGCGGATTCCATCCGCTGCCGGTTTCCGGATGGAGAATGGGTGGAATCCCGACTGCAGGGATATGATACAGCCTATAATGCGGCAGTGCTTGCAGTGGAAAAGAAATCGGTGGTTCATCCGGAGCAGATTCAGGTGATTCTGATGGGGAGTACTGCCAGTCTGAAACCGGGAGCCCCGGTTATGGCCGCAGGCAGTCCCAGCGGAAGAATCGGGTCGGTCGATGTGGGCTTTATTTCCTGTATTGTCGATCAGATTTCCCTTACAGATACTACGATTCGCGGAATTCAGTGTTCCATTCCGGTGAGTGCATCCGGCTGCAGTTTTCTCATTGGTATGGATGGAAATCTTCTGGGACTCTATACGGATCCCGGTCAGACCGATGAAAGCCTGAACAGCAGCTATTCCACTGCATACAGTATTGAAGATATGTATCCTGCAATCAGCCGGATCTATGAAGGAAAAATAACGGCAGGACTTGGAATTCTCGGACAGGATATGGAAGAGGAAATCCGCAGTTCTGCGGAAATGCCGGAAGGAATCTATATTCTGGATGTGAGGAAAGACAGTCCGGCTTATACCGGCGGTCTGCAGGAAGGTGATATTCTTTATCAGCTGGACGGCGAATCTATTCTGACCATGGAAGATTATGAAAAGAAGCTGACAAAGCTTCTGCCGGATCGTCCGGTTTCAATCAGTGTATACCGCTACAGTAAAGGTGCATATATAAAAATGGAGTTAAAGATAACTCCGGCAGTCCGTCAGGGCTGATAGAAGGGAGGAAGCAGCCGATGGCTGCGACATATTATGAAATTTATCGGAAATCTGCGTGAAGGAGATCGTACCAATGATATATATCTCTGCAAACAGAAGCAGGCACTCCGGTCTAAAACCGGAAAAAACTATTTTTCACTGATCCTTCAGGACAAAACAGGCACAATTGATGCCAAAATATGGGATCTGAGCAATGGAATCAATCATTTTGAGGCCATGGACTATATCCAGATTGAAGGAGAAGTCACCAGTTTTCAGGGCAGTCTTCAGCTGAATGTCAGAAGAGTGCGCATTGCCGATGAAAGAGAGTACAATCCGCAGGACTATCTGCCCTGCAGCCGTTTCTCTGTCAATGAAATGTACAAAGAACTTCTGGGATTTGTGGACAGCATCGGCAATCCGAAGATGCGTACTCTGCTGCGGAGCTTTTTTGTGGAAGATAAGGAACTGGCCAGAACATTCAGTCAGCATTCCGCTGCCAAAAGTGTGCATCACAGCTTTGTGGGAGGACTTCTGGAACATACTCTGGGTGTGACCAGACTGTGTGATTTCTACTGTAAACAATATCCGGTTCTCAACCGGGATCTGCTGCTGACAGCAGCCATGCTTCATGATATCGGAAAAACCAGAGAATTATCTGCATTTCCGGAAAATGATTATACAGAGGACGGTCAGCTTCTGGGTCATATTGTGATCGGAGCAGAGATGGTGGGCGAACATATCCGCAAAATTCCTGCATTTCCGGCTAAAACAGCCAATGAACTGCGCCATTGTATTCTGGCCCATCACGGCGAGCTGGAGTACGGATCTCCGAAAAAACCGGCTATGATCGAAGCGGCAGCTCTGAATTTTGCAGACAATACCGATGCAAAACTGGAGACCATGCGTGAAATGCTGGAAAATAACAACTGCGACAGCGAATGGCTGGGATACAACAGACTTCTGGAAAGCAATTTCAAACGTACAACGCCTCTGTAAATTTCAGAAATATTCCCATGACCGGAAGCGGTTTCGGGAAATGAAATGGATACAGAGACAGGGAGAATCAGTTTATATGAGTAAAAAATCAATCACAGCACCTGTTCAGAAAAATGACCAGGTGCTGGTTTCCATTACAGATATCAGTGAAGAGGGCGAAGGAATCGGCAAAGCTGACGGCTTTACTCTGTTTATTAAGGATACACTGCCGGGAGATGAAGTACTGGCAAAAGTCACTGCAGTAAAAAAAGGATATGGGTTTGCACGGATGATGGAGCTTCACAAAGCATCTGACCAGCGCACAGAACCCAGATGCCCAGCAGCAGCTCCCTGCGGAGGCTGTCAGATTCAGGCTATGGAGTATGCTGATCAGTTAAAATTCAAAACTGATAAGGTAAAAGCCCATATGAGCCGGCTGGGTCATCTTCCGGATGTACCGGTTCTGGACACCATCGGGATGAAGACAGAATCCGGTCAGGGACCCTGGCATTACCGGAATAAAGCACAGTATCCTGTGAGAGAAGGAAAAGATGGACAGATCTGTATCGGATTCTATGCCGGCAGAACCCATTCCATCATTGAAACGCCGATCTGCCACATCGGACAGCCGGTCAATGAAGAAATAATCGAAATCATTCGAAACTGGATGATAACATATCGGATTCCGGCATACAATGAAACCACCGGACAGGGGTACCTGCGCCATATCATGGTCCGCAGCGGTTACCATACCGGGGAAATCATGGTGTGTCTGGTTGTAAACAGCAAAAAACAAAGATCTGCAGCAGCAGTGGATGATCTGATCCGGATGCTTTGCCGGATCCGGGGAATGACCAGCATCTGTCTCAATATCAATCCATCCAGAACCAATGTGATTCTGGGAAGCACCATGGTTTCACTTTATGGGCCGGATTACATTACCGACCGGATCGGCCCGATATCCTATCGGATATCAGCCCAGTCCTTCTTCCAGGTCAATCCCCAGCAGACAGAAATTCTGTACGGAAAGGCTCTGGAGTTTGCAGAACTGACCGGACAGGAAACTGTCTGGGATCTGTACTGCGGTACGGGTACTATCTCCTTATTCCTCGCCCGTCAGGCAAAACAGGTATACGGGGTGGAAATCGTTCCCGCCGCCATCGAAAATGCCCGGATCAATGCGGCAAACAATCAGATTTCCAATGCGGAATTCTATGTGGGCAAGGCAGAAGAGATACTTCCGGAACGATATCAGAAAGACGGAATTCATGCAGATGTAATCGTCACCGACCCGCCCAGAAAGGGCTGTGAGGAAATCGTTCTGGAAACAATGGTAAAGATGAATCCGGATCGGATTGTCTATGTATCCTGCAATTCATCCACACTGGCCAGAGACCTGCAGTATCTGGATGCCCACGGTTATCAGACCGTAAAGGTTCAGCCGGTGGACATGTTTCCCCATACCACAGGGGTGGAATGCATAGCAAAACTTGTGAGAAAAGAGTGATAGTAAAAATTCCTTAATAAAAACTTAATTTTGTTTACAGGAAAATCATATGGATAATGCTTTCAATCCGGATGAGGTTATGTTATACTATACGCGATTTCCGACCGGAAAGCCTGTATCATGGGGGATATCCCTTTGTTTCCAACAAAGTCGGAAAGGTTCGGTATTGTTCATAAGATAGACAACAGCTGTACGGATTTCAGTGCAGTTGTTTTCATGTTACAGAAGTCAGAAATATGGAGAAATGAAAATGAAAAGTAATCGAAAAAATTATAAGATTAACTGGAACAGAGGGAAGAAGGGCAATGAAGCCCTGCAGTGGGCAAGCTGTCTGCTGTTTCCTCTGGTATTGCTTTATTATGAATTGATTCTTAAGCTTTTAGGCGGAGCAGGAGCAGGTAATTTCTTTACGTTCCTGCTGTTTACCATTGCCCTTGGCGGACTGGAACTGGTTGTTTATCTGGTACTGCCCGGCAGAAAGTACCGAAGCTGGTATGCGGTGATTGTATTTGCCATAGAAGCACTGCTGATCGGCACCGAGTTTTTCGTGGGAAAAGCATTTCAGGTATACATGACTCTGGAATCCATATTGACCGGAGCCGGTGATGTGGCAGGCGATTTTGCCGGTTCGGTTGTTATCACAGTTGTAAAGGGCTGGTACATTATTCTCATGTATCTGCTTCCTGTGATACTGGTATGGATTTTCCGCAGAGCAATTATTACCAATAAGCGGATGAGACCCCATTTTCCTGTTCTTGTTCTGATCTTTTCTCTGCTCTTCTATCTGGGAGGCAATCTGCTGGCAAAGGGGGATCCGGTCTATAAAGAAAACTATCAGTTTGACAATGCCGTTCGTACATTTGGTCTGATGCCTGCCATGCGTCTGGAGGCAAAGAATAAAAATGCGGGAGCTGATTTTGAAAATACTGATCCCAATACCGGAGAAGAACCGGAAGGACCTACCGAAGAGGAAACAGAAGCACCTGTGGTATGGGAACCCAACACCATGGATATTGATTTTGAAAAACTGGCTTCTGAAACCAGTAAATCTGATCTGCAGGGACTTTATCAGTGGCTGAGTACCGAACAGGGTACCAAACAGAATGAATATACCGGTCTTTTCAAAGGAAAGAATCTGATTCTGATCTGTGCGGAAGGCTTCAGTAAGTATGCAGTCAGTCCCGAACTGACTCCCACTTTGTACCGTATGATCCATAACGGCTTCTACTTCTCGGACTACTATCAGCCCGCATGGGGCGGAAGTACTTCCACCGGCGAATACTCCGTATTAACCGGTCTGATTCCCACCGATGGTGTTAAGAGTATCCGGAAAACCTCCGATCATAATATGTATCTGACCATTGGTAATGATATGCAGCGTCTTGGATATACCACACTGGCATACCACAATAACAGCTATACGTATTATGGCAGAAATGAAACCCATGAAAATCTCGGTTATTCCAAATTTATCGGTATGGGCAATGGTATGGAAGAGGGCGTTACAAAGACCTGGCCGGAAAGCGATCTGGAGATGATTGATTTTACCGTTCCGCAGTTTATCGATCAGCAGCCTTTCTGTGTTTACTACATGACCGTTTCCGGTCATTGCGGTTATTCTTTCAGCGGTAATAAGATGAGTGCGAAAAACCGCGATAAGGTGGAAAGTGTAGAAGGCTCCGATACCATTAAAGCGTATATTGCGTGCAACCTGGAACTGGAATACGCGATGGAAAGTCTGATCAGACAGCTGGAAGAGGCAGGTATTGCAGATGATACTGTTATCTGTCTGTCCACTGACCATTATCCTTATGGTCTGGAAGAAGGCGATACATGGGGCAATGACAAAAACTATCTGCCGGAACTCTACGGTATGCCGGAAGATCAGATTGATCAGTTTAATCGGGATAAGAATGCATTGATTCTCTGGTCCGGATGTCTGGAAGGGGAAAACAAAGATATGCAGAAGGAAATCAGCTATCCTGTATACAGTCTGGATATTCTTCCGACGCTGTCCAATCTGTTTGGTGTGGAATATGATTCCAGACTGCTGGCCGGACGGGACGTATTTGCAGATACCGATCATATCGTCATCTGGACCAATTACAGCTGGAAGACAGAACACGCTGTTTACAGTGCATCCAAAAAAGAGCTGACATTCTATTCTGAAGAAAGTCAGAGCTGGAGTGAAGATATGAAGCAGAGTTACAGTGATCGAATCAAGAAGACCGTAAAGAACCGATTTACCTTATCCAAGATGCTCCTGGATTACGATTACTGGGATGATATCTTTGGCGGAGAAAATTAAATCCGGTTAAATAATCTGTTTAAATAATCTGTTTAGAAAGGGCTGTCGCATTAGCGGCAGCCTCTTTTATGTTTGCGCGCCATGGGCGCGCTCTAACGGGTGTAAGTCCCGAACATGCCCGGGTAGTGGGAAATGTATAGCCGAACAGCAAGGGTGTCCATCGTAAGGTGGAATCTGAAGGAAGCTGTAAGCAAATCTCCGGTC
>JALETI010000074.1 GCA_022781515.1 Lachnospiraceae bacterium | reverse complement strand
TCAACCTTAGCTTTGTACTTGCCGTAAAGTTCGATATCGTCTTCAGTTAAACCGATTTTAGCTGCGATCTCTTTAATATGAACCGGTGTAGCTTCCTGAGCGATTTCGATGTCAGATTTGAATCCCATAAAAATTACCTCCTAAAAATAAATGAAATAAATGCTCTGATGTAAATACGTATGTATTGACCCAGATAAAACATTCGAATCTCAATTTGTCTCATTATTGCTTATGCCCTGTGAATTCCGTACGATATATGCCCGCAAAATGACATGACGCAGACTTCCTCTCAGATAAAGATATGAAAAAAAGTTGCGTATATGTCTGATACTGACGGTTTTCTCTAAATCCGATCCCTGCAATATTCCTTTTTTGCAAGTAATCCTACAGAAAAATTCATCGGCAAAATGTTACCAGAAAACAAATTAATCTTTTGTTTTTGTATGTTTGCAATAAATGGACAAATCTTTAACAATATGATATATCAAAACGCTAAAAATTGCAATATATATTTTCAACATATTAATCATTTTTACTAATTGGTTTCTTTGTTAATTTTTTCAGCAGCTTGTTCGTTCTGATTTTTACCAGAGAAACATTCCAATATTGTTATAAAATTATCACAGTTTTTATTTGAGTGATAAAGTTTATTTAGAATAAATTACTAATTGAAAACGCAGGTAGGCTATAGTATAATTCTTACGAAATATTTATTTGAATTCAGGCAAAGTAGAATTGCATGCGTAGTGTTTCCGGAACGGGGAGATGTTCGGAAAACGAATGACGATGTTTTCATCGATTATCCGCGATATGTGATTCGCATCCCGTTGCTTTAGCCATTATATGACAGCTTCTTTTTTCGAAATTCATACGATGACTAATCTCGTAATCCGGGTTTTTGCACCCGGATTTTTTTACGTGACCGCTGCCGGCGGTGAATCTCGTTTTACTTCTCCTGAATTGAAACTCTGCAGTTTCATACTGTGTACCCAAATTTTGAGGAGGAACTATTTATGATTAACAAACCCATGATTGAACAGGCAGTCCGCATGCTGCTGGAAGGAATTGGTGAAGATCCCAATCGTGAAGCCCTTATCGGAACCCCTGACCGAATTGCCAGAATGTGTGAAGAAATTTTCGGTGGTACCGATGAAGAAGCAGAAAAGGCTCTTTCCGTAACATTTAACTGTTCCAATGATGATCTTGTTCTGGAAAAGGATATTCAGTTTTATTCCATGTGTGAACATCATCTCCTTCCCTTCTATGGCAAGGCACACATTGCATATCTTCCCAATGGCAAAGTGGCAGGTCTCAGCAAACTGGCCCGCACTGTGGAAGCCTATGCAAGACGTGCACAGATTCAGGAACAGCTGACAGAACAGATTGCAAATGCCATGATGAAATATCTGAATCCCAGAGGTGTCATGATTGTGATCGAAGCGGAACATATGTGCATGACCATGCGCGGAATCAAAAAACCCGGTGCAAAAACCATGACTTATGTATGCCGCGGCGAATTCAAGGACAATCCTGTATTATGCGATCGTGTCCTTCGTATGATTGAAAGATAGCAAAGAACATGATGATGAATACCATGGAAAGAACCGATCGGATTCGAAACAATCCGGTTTTCAAGGAAGAAATGGACAGAATCTGCAGAATGGAGAGAGAGCGCAGATACTGTGGTCATGGATTCGGGCATCTGATGGATGTGGCAAGGGTCGGCTGGATTCTGAATCTTGAAAACAATTACGGACTCGAAAAAGACATTGTATATGCCGCTGCTCTTCTTCACGATATCGGTAAGGGACGTCAATATGAATTCGGTACGCCCCATCATCTTGCCGGTGTTGAAATCGCCGGACCGATTCTGAAAGATTCCGGGTTTACTGAGAACGAGACGGAGCAGATTCTGAATGCCATCCGTTCCCACAGAAAACCCACAGACAGTGATGATCCTCTCGTTACAATTCTGTATTTGGCTGACAAAAAAACAAGATTATGTTTCGCCTGTGATGCAGAAAAGGATTGCAACTGGTCTTCCGAAAAGAAAAACATGAAATTAATATATTGACCACTGTTATGTGAGGTTTGAAATGATAATTGGAAATAAAAATTTTGATTTTGACAACCATTGCTATGTAATGGGTATTTTAAATGTAACTCCCGATTCATTTTCTGACGGCGGAAAATGGAATGATATGGACGCTGCTTTAAAGCATACAGAAGAAATGATCGCTGATGGCTGTGATATTCTGGATATCGGCGGAGAATCTACCCGTCCCGGATACACTCTTCTTTCTGATGAAGAAGAGATCAGTCGTGTCCTTCCGGTGATTGAAGCGGTTAAAACCCGCTTTGATATTCCGGTTTCTCTAGATACTTATAAAAGCAACGTTGCAAAAGCCGGATTAAAGGCAGGCGTTGACCTGATCAATGATATCTGGGGATGCAAATACGATCCCGAAATGGCTTCCGTCATCGCAAAGTCCGGTGCTGCCTGCTGTCTGATGCATAACCGGAAAGAAGCTGTATATAATGATTATCTGAATGATGTTCTGGATGATCTGCGTGAATGTGTCAGAATTGCTAAAAATGCCGGTGTGGCTGATGATCGGATTATACTTGATCCCGGTATCGGCTTCGGTAAAACCCTTGAACACAATCTGGAACTGATGAATCACGTGGAAATTCTTCAGGAACTGGGTTATCCGGTGCTTCTTGGAACCTCCAGAAAATCCATGATCGGACTGACTCTGAATCTTCCTTCCGATCAGCGTCTGGAAGGCACACTGGTAACAACGGTCATGGGTGTTATGAAAAAGTGCTGCATCGTACGTGTACATGATGTAAAAGCAAATAAGCGCGCAATTGCGATGACTGAAAAATTACTGGAATATTAAGAGGTTGTGAACATGGACGAAATACGTATTTCTGATCTGGTTGTTTTTGCAAATCATGGTGTTTTTCAGGAGGAAGCCGTTCTTGGACAGAAATTTCTGGTTTCCGCAGTCATTGAAACCGATATCCGGAAACCAGGTCGTTCCGACAGTCTGGATAATACAATAAACTACGGAGAAGTCAGTCAGGAAATCACCCGTTTCCTCACAGAAAACAGATTTCAGCTGATCGAAGCCTGTGCGGAACAGCTGGCCGAATATCTGCTTTTGAAATATGAAACACTGATGAAACGCATTACCCTGGAAATCAAAAAGCCCTGGGCACCTGTCAGACTGCCTCTGGATACCGTTTCCGTTAAAATCACCCGTGGTTGGCACACCGTATATATCGCTCTTGGTTCCAATATGGGAGATAAAGATGCCTACCTTGAATTCGGGGTGGAAGAATTAAAGAAACTGCCTCAGATCAGAATAGATCAGGTTTCTTCCTTCATCCGTACAGAGCCTTACGGTTACACGGATCAGGATGTATTTTTAAATGGTGCATGCAAAGTACGCACCACATTTACACCGGAAGAACTTCTGGACGAAATGCAGCGGATTGAGCTGGAAGCAAAACGTGTCCGCAAAATCCACTGGGGACCCCGTACACTGGATCTGGATCTGCTGTTTTATGATCAGGAAATCATTGCTACAGAACGTCTGAACGTTCCTCATCCGGACATGGCAAACCGTGATTTTGTTCTGAAACCCATGGCAGAGCTGTCTCCCTGGTGGGGGCATCCCGTAACACATAAAACCATGGCACAGATGCTTGCTGAACTGGAACAGCGTTCAGCAGACAAATAAACATAAAAGCATATGTTCTTTTTCACCGTAAAGTGATATGAGAACATATGCTTTTTTATTTATGAGATAACAGAAACAAATTTCGTCTTTTTGTATATTTTACAAATCCCGGTCAAACCTGACTGCCCCAGCTTTCGCTACAGATTTCGGAA
>JALETI010000049.1 GCA_022781515.1 Lachnospiraceae bacterium | reverse complement strand
CCAGCAAAGATGGAAGGTACAATGGACATGGGTTTTGGTCCACTCCATGATTTCACAGACTTCTTTCCAGTATGCGGTTTCCTCACAGGGAACATAATCAAGCGGCGCCCCCGTGATAATCATTCCATCGTATTTATTATGACAAATCTGATCAAATGTATAGTAGAACTGATCCAGATAGGACTTGTCGGTATGCTTTGAAGTATAAGTTGCCGTCTGCAGAAAATCCACATGGACCTGCAGCGGCGTATTGGACAGTTTGCGCAGCAGCTGGGTTTCCGTCACGATTTTTGTCGGCATCAGATTCAGAATCAGAATTTTCAGCGGACGGATATCCTGTGTCATGGCACGATACTCCGACATAACAAAAATATTTTCCTGTTCCAGAATATCATGTGCCGGCATGGCATCCGGAATACGTATGGGCATAAAACTTACCTCCTGTTTTTCGATATGATATCTCAGAAGTCTCTGCAAGTGGACTTTTAACTTTCCTGTTGATGATCTTTCAGTTCAAATGCAGGCATCAGCTGCAGCTTGTGAAGATTCAGCGCATGCATCCGGTCGATTTTCTTCCGGATTTCTTCGTCTTCACATTCTCCGGTCAGCACATAATGATCCAGTACCGCATAGGTGAATCCGATCTTATCCTCATCGGTCATACCGCTCAGGCCATCTGAAGGCGCTTTTCTGGTCAGTCTTTCCGGAACCCCCAGAACCTCACCCAGCTGAATCACCTCATGCACCAGAAGATTGGACAAAGGACTAAAATCACCTGCCGCATCTCCGTATTTTGTGGAATAGCCGATATAGTCCTCCGAACGATTGCAGGTATTGGCAACCCGTCCCCCGTTGGGCAGCGCCTGTGCAATGGCATACAGGGTACTCATACGAATGCGGGGCGGCATATTGATCATGGAATCACGGGACAATTCACGGATTCCCACATTACTGTCTGCCAGAGCTTCCTCAATGGCACCGGAAAGCCCGTCCACACCGGCTTTGATATTCACTGTAACATTCCGAATCCCCAGTAAGGAAACAATTTCCTGAGAATCGCTGATATCACTCTGGATTCCGTTGGGCATCATCACCCCCACCACGCGGTCCTTTCCAAGGGCTTCCGCCAGAAGAGCCGCCGTAACACTGGAATCCTTTCCACCGGAAATACCAATGACCGCATCACATTTCGGTCCGTTCTTTTCAAAATAATCGCGAATCCACTGTACAATTTCATTTTTCGTCTGTTCCGGATTCTTCAGCATAATACATTCTCCTCCATATTCTTTTGTTTTATTTTGGTATATCAAATAATAATTAACCACCCATATCACTTGTCTGATTTATCAAATAAACATATTTTTACTCCTCAATATCCGGCAAAGAGATTCCATGATTGCATGCCACCGGAGCAATCAGTATGCGCCCGGTTCCACGATACACATTCACCAGACCCTCCTGCGAAATTTGGGATCCCACCAGCGCCGGAGAAACCGATTCCACCGTAAACTCCAGATTATCCGACCAGGCAATGGCCATATTGCCGTCGATTTTTATGGTATCATTTTCCAGTTCCACCACAATCAACTCCTCCGGAGGCACGGGGCTTTCCAGCACTGCCACACCACGTCCCCGCAGGGAAGTATTAAACAAACCCTCCTCACCAAAAACGGCAGAGGATAATGAAGAACGAGATGTGATCCGGATCTGTACCGTATCATCACAGGCAAGGAACATGCCGTCTTCGATTACAATACTGCCGTCCCAGTCCTCCAGATCTTCAAAAATAATATATCGGTACGTGGGTTCCAGAACCAGAAGCCCTACCCCCGTATAACGGGGTTTAATTGCAGTTTCACCGGTAAACTTGCTGTTGACATACTTCTTCATCAGATCCCCGGCACCTTTGATATTGGTGATCACATGCAGCTGGCCGATCATCATCTGCATGGCCCCCGCCTGTGTCACCACGCCGTGGCTCCCATCCAGTTTGGCAATTACCTGTCTTTTCCGGATATTCATCTTCGCCGCAAAAAAAGCCTGCTGCGCATTTTCCGGATTCACAGAAACATCCTTTTCGTACTCCAGCAGATAAAAATCACCTTTTCTGGCAGTAATCTTATGGGAATTGGTCGGTTTAAACAGGTTTGTACGAATCATAAAATCCCTCCTGAACGTATCAGAACAAAGTCCGCCGGGCAGATTCTTTCTTAACAGGAGCAAAGCATATCCGTTTCTGTGCTTACCATATCAGTTTCTGTTAAGAAAAAGCCGGGCAGACTGACGTCTTACCCGACTTTCGTCCCTGCTGACTATTGTATCATACAGCAGGAAATAAATCCATTTCTTTCATTCCGGATTTTCTGAATGATCTTATCCACATTTCTCTGCAATCTCCTTCAGCATGCGGCGCATATTCCGACACTGCAGCATGCGGAACAGCAGATAAAGGAAAAGGGAGACTACAAATAAAAGAGGGAAATTGATATTGGATACGGTTATGGAAAAGACATAGTCCCAGTCATACCGGTACAATGGAAGGGAATCATCCACACACTCCCTATATCTCATCAGATTGATAATCCACTGGGCAATCATAAACATCCCATCTGCCAGCAGGATGCAGACAAGACTGTCTTTCCGATCCTCTCTTCTGATCTCCCTTTTCATTTCCCCAAGGGACATCCCCAGTATATGAAACTGATACATCCGATTCTGAAGTTGCCTCTGATTCCCATCTCTGCTCTTCCATCCTCCTGAAATAGCTAAAAAAACTACCGATTCCGTCAGAAAAACCGAAAGAACCAGATAGAGGATGCATTCCGTTAATATCTGGTTTCTCTGGGATCTGTAGTTCTGGAACCGATACCCTGCAGAGGTTTTGGATAGCTCCAGGTCGGTCTGGAAGCTGTTGTCATCCGTATTGAGCATCACACAGGAATAGCCGACTTCCTCACCAAAGAGTGTCTCATACACATCATAGCTGCAGATGATGCTGTAGGGTGCCATGGTGATCATAAATCTGGGTACATTATCTTCCACTTGTCGGAGAATCCCTGCCACACGCAGATTCACTTCTTTTCCCCCCAGCTCCACCTGAATGGTGTCGCCCGTTTTTATGATCTCATCCCTGAATTTCTCTATAGATCCATTCAGGTCAATGCAATTGGATCTCATCCAGAGCTCTGAACCCATCTGTCCATCTGGAAACTGGTAAAGATCCGGTACATACAGAATAATCCCGCCAGCCTGATACAGGTCTGTATCCAGTTCCAGGTCTTTTTGATAGGTATCTATCAAACCATCAGACATACCCATAATGATTTTTTTACTGTTTCTCGACAATGAAGTATTCTGCATATGAATCCCATTTCGATCAACATAGTATTCATATGTAGACAAATTATGGGTATCATATGAAACAGTTTCATATACATCTATACTATAAGAAGAAATATCTGTAATTCCTTTTATGCCATATAATTCGGATAGTTCCTTTTTAGAGACTGTATAAGGATCTCTGTTATAATTTGTATGCCCCCCAAAAATATAATCATAGGGATAGTTTTTCAGATTATATTTATAATCTCGGAAAAACATCCAGCTGGTATTGACACAGATGAGAATCAGCATAGTAACAACACAAAGCAGCCCTCCATTAATTTGCCTCTTTTTTCCCAGGAAAAAGTGAAAACAACGGGAAACAGAGAACTTTTTTTTTCTGCGATACTTTCCATGTGGTTTCTTTTCTGTACCGCCACCAAATCTGGTGATGGAATAATCAAAACAGACAATCATTGCAATCAGAACCAACGTGCCAACCAGGACCATGGGCAGATTGATCAGCACCGATTTCACATCGTATAATTCGGAAAGACCCACTTCACCATAGGGACGAATAACCACCTCAAAGAGTATCGAGGTAACCATTCCGGTAAAACAGCCGGCAAAGCAGCATGTCACAATGCGTTTCCATTTCATTTGCAAACATTGCTGAAAGAACTCCTTTTTTCCCATCCCCAGAAACTGGAGACAACGGTACAGTTCCCGGTTTTTCCCCAGTTCACTGACCAGTACATAGAAAAGATAGGTGATTCCTGACAGAAAAAGCAGACCATACAGCAACAAATGGTATACAGTATAACAGTCCGCACGGGTATTAACCGCCTGGAGACTTTCTGTTTCCCGGTACTTATTAATCTGCCATCTCCCCCGGTTATAACAGACCGTTTCCACTGCCCTTCGATATGATGCATATTGCGGTTTGAAAGACAGATACAGATGGATTCTGACGGGTGGCAGATTATAGTCTTTATCTTTCCAGATGAAGCAGGATATCGGCCATTCTCCATCCTCCTGCCAGTAGGCGGAATAATTGTTCACAATACCGATCAGGTAATATCGTTTTACAGCCAATTGGGATTCCTTTGCATCACTTCCTGCTTTCCCATATGTCGGAGTTTCCACAACCTTCAATTCAATTTCCTGCCCCAGTTTCTTTTCATAGCCCAGTTTCAGCAGCATCGAACTATCCAAAGCAATTTCATTTTCCCTCTCCGGCAAACGTCCTTCTTCCAGTTCCACCTCGCCCATGGAAATGAGGGCTTCATCCGCACAGCCCAGAGAACCGCATACCTTTGCCTCCGAATCCAGTACGTAGCCCCACAACTCCATACGTCCAGTTTCTTCCACCGCGGCATGTCCTTGCAGATCTCCATACAGTGTATCCTCGGCACCATAGACAACTGCATCCCAGGTGCCATACCAGGTGTCACAGATCTGTTTCAGATGCTGACGGTAGCCTGTGATCCCCAGAGCCAGGAAGCCTCCCAGAAACAGAAATACAAAAAGAAAGCTTTCCAGGGTGTATCCCTTTTTTTGTCTGAACAAAGTTTGGATTGTATCTTCTTTCATAGCTGATATCCCTTCAGATCCGAAAGGATCCTCCCCTCCGACAGAGTCAGAATCCGGTCCGTTGTCCGTGCAAGAGACAGGTCATGGGTGACCAGCACAATGGTCTGCCTATAAAATCGGTTCTGAAAATGCAGCAGGTCCAACAGCTCTTCGGTATGCACGGGATCCAGATTTCCCGTGGGCTCATCGGCCAGCAGAAGATCCGGTTTCCCGGACAGAGCCCGGGCCACAGCCACCCGCTGCTGCTCGCCGCCGGACAGTTCATCCGCATAAGCCTCTTCCTTTCCAGCCAGCCCCAACCGGTTCAGCAGTTTTCGGATATACGTTTTATCCTCTGTACGGTGATCCAGATACACCGGCAGGCAGATGTTGTCATAGACTGTCAGTTCGGGAATCAGCTGAAAAAACTGGGGGATAAAGCCAATCCGCTTCCGGCGAAAGCAGGTCCGGTCCTCTTCCTTCAGCCCGTACAGATCCCGTCCG
>JALETI010000047.1 GCA_022781515.1 Lachnospiraceae bacterium | reverse complement strand
TCATATCCGTTTTTGGACATTTCATCACGAAGTACCCAGTCCGCTTCCTGCAGGATCTTAACCTTTTCTGCTGTGATTTCACCGATAATTCGTACACCAAGTCCGGGACCGGGGAAGGGCTGACGCCAAACCAGTTCTTTCGGAATGCCAAGTTTTTCACCTACGGCACGTACTTCATCCTTGAACAGATCGCCCAGCGGTTCAATGACTCCAAGGAAATGAATGTCTTCCGGCATCTTAGCCATATTGTGGTGGGTTTTGATGACAGCGGTATTGGCTTCGCCATTGCTCTTGCCTTTACCGGATTCAATTCGGTCAGGATAGATGGTACCCTGTGCAAAGTATCCTTCTTCTGCCTGTTCACGGATTTCATCCCAGAATACTTTATAGAATTCAGAACCAATGATTTTACGTTTTTCTTCAGGATCGGTTACCCCTTTCAGTTTTTCCATGAAATGGTCGCCGGCATTCACACGGACAAAATTCATGTCAAACATGGTGGTGAAGGTTTTTTCCACGAAATCCCCTTCATCCTTACGCATCAATCCCTGATCTACAAAGACACAGGTCAGCTGTTTGCCGACAGCTCTGGATAAAAGACCTGCTGCCACGGAGCTGTCAACACCGCCGGACAGACCCAGGATAACCTTTTTATCACCAATCTGTTCCCGGAGAGATGCAACGGTATTTTCAATGAAGTTCTCCATTACCCAGTCGCCGGTACATTCACAGACTTCGTAGAGGAAATTGCGGAGAATCTGTTTTCCATATTCAGAATGGGTTACTTCCGGATGGAACTGTACCGCATAGATATTTTTCTCCACATTTTGCATGGCTGCACAGGGACAGTCATACGTGTTGCCGATCACTTCATATCCTGCAGGCGGAACTGCAATATAGTCGGTGTGACTCATCCATACAACGGATCGTTTCGGAACATCTTTGAACAGCTTGGATTCTTCCTTTAATACGTTCAGTTCAATTTTACCGTACTCGGAAACCGGTGCCGTTTTTACTTCACCGTCACCCATCCATGCAATCAGCTGACATCCATAACAGATTCCCAGAACCGGCACACCGATTTCAAGGATTTCCTTTGTATAATGGGGTGAGCTCATATCAAATACCGAATTGGGACCGCCTGTAAAGATAATACCCGCGGGGTTCATGGCCTTAATCTCTTCCAGAGGGGTGGTATAAGGCTTAATTTCACAGTATACATTGCATTCACGAACACGGCGCGCAATCAACTGATTGTACTGACCGCCAAAGTCGAGAACTAAAACAACCTGCTGTTTTTCCATCGTATAACTCCATTCTTTTCTACATAGTATCTTCTTGCAACAACCGGCAGCATCTGACAGAATACTGCCGCAGATTATGTTATATATAATATTGCCTCTGATGATTTCAGAGGCAATATAGTTTATCTGTTATAGTACAGAATATATGGTTTCTGATTGTATTGTTCGTTTCAACGCTTTCTGCCAACTCATTTCCGATAAAACAGAAACATCATACTTCCGTCTCATCTTCATCCGCTGCACAGTCTTCTGCTACTTCTCCACCCATATCAATGGCAGAATGATCTTCCACATCAACGGGACAGTCTTCATCGGCAGAATAGATAATTTCCTCTGTCACATCATCGCCGTCTTCGATATCATCGTCCATGTCATCTTCATCGGGTGTAACAACAACTTTTTCTCCTGTAACATCAGCGGCTGTCAGATCTGCCCCACATGCATTACAGAATCTGGAACCAAGAGGTGATTTCTTTCCGCATTCGGGACAGGTTACAGTTTTTTTCAAAGCATCCAGCTCTGCCTGAAGGTTACTGATTTTCTCTTTACTGTCAGCGATTTTCTGAAGCAGGGGGATAAATTCCGGATCAATTTCACCTGCTGCCAATGTGCAGAACAGTTTGCCGATCGCAACATAAACAGAATCCATCTTCAATTCTTCTGCTTTGATATCAGCTTTGATTTTTGTGACATTGGCTACTTCTTTTGCTGTATCAACAGCTTTTTTACTGTTTGTTCTTATAAATGCACCAAATCCATCAAAATTTGCCATAATAAACCTCCTGTATTTTATGTAAGTTTACTGTTCCATGTCCAAATCATGTGCATCTGCCGCCCATCTGATTTGCCTCAGCTTCCTCATACAAGGAAAAAATCAGATAAACAAACAGAAATTTATTCCACAATTATAATAACACGAATAAAAAAAGTCAATATTTCATAATAGAAAAGGATATTTTTACAAGTTTCCGACACCGATCATATTACTGTTCAGGAACCGGGCAGATTCTTTATTTCTTCTGCATCACATACCTTTTCAGATAACGGCCGGTATGAGATTGTTCGCAGGCTGCAACCTCCTCCGGTGTTCCTCTGGCAATCACAGTACCACCGCCGCTGCCGCCTTCCGGTCCCATATCGATGATATAATCCGCAGTC
>JALETI010000024.1 GCA_022781515.1 Lachnospiraceae bacterium | reverse complement strand
GAAAACACTGCGCGGCGTCTATAACGTTAATAAGGGATATGCTGTATTTGCAGTTGTTAATATTATTGATGAGAATGATTCGTATTGTATTGTGCAGGGCGGAACCAATTATGGTCTGTCAGTTTATGATCATATTGTTCTCAATGCTTCAACTGTTTCCGAAGATGATTTACTTTATTAGGATTCTGTGTTATATTTGTAGTAATCTGCAGGCTGACAGGAAGTGAGTACATAAGGAAACCGCAGCGGTATAAACAACAGAAAGCCTGTTGTCAGAATAAGAAAAAGATCAGGGAGTTGGATCGATGGCTAATGTAATTGACCGTTTTATGGATTTAATGAAATTGTCATTTGATGACGAATATGATGACGAGGACGATGCAGCAGAAAAAAAAGAAGCGAAAGAAGCTGCAAAGAAAAAACGTGAAGAAGAAAAAGCAGAGAATCAGAGGATGAAAGAGGCCCGCAGAGTACAGGCCCGTGAGAAAGATGTAAAAAAAGAACAGCAGCGTGTACCGAATTCATTCACGCCTTCCAAAGTGGAGAAAACTGTTGTGCGTCGTAATTCCAATGTCTCTGTAGTTAGAGGAGGAAACAGTAGTATGGAGTCTGAAATTGTTTCAATTCGTCCGACAGACGATAATGCAAGACAGGAAATAGGAAACTATTTATTACAGGGAAAAACAGTCGTGATCAATCTCGATGGACTTGACCTTGATGTTGCACAGCGAATTGTCGATTTCACATTTGGTGTATGCTATGCAATTAAGGGAGATATGAAATTTCCGTCTAAATACATGGTAATTGCTGTGCCGGATGAAGTTGGTCTCAGCGGCTTTTTTGAAAACAGCGGTGACGGAACCGGAAACCGTACAGCTGCACGATTCAATTTTGATAAATAAATAAAAAGTACGATGGATAAGCAAACGGTCTTCTGGCTGTTTGCTTATCTTTATGGAGGAAAAATGATAACAGTTCATTATGAGCAAAAACCGATTTATGACATTTATATCGAGAACAATTACGATAAACTGCAGGAAGCGATTATGAATCTTCCGGATATTTCTGCAAAGAAAGTATGTATTGTCAGTGAAACAAATGTTGCACCTTTGTATATGGATGAAGTTCGCAGAATTGCAGAAAAGTGTTTCTGCAAAGTAACCGAGTTTATTTTTCCTGCCGGCGAGCCAAATAAAAATCTGGATACCGTAGAGAATCTGTATGAATTTCTGATTCGGAATCAGTTTGAAAGAAAAGATATGCTGATTGCCCTAGGAGGTGGTGTCACCGGTGATCTTGCCGGTTATGCAGCAGCAACCTATCTTCGTGGAATCTCTTTTATACAGATGCCTACAACACTTCTTTCCCAGGTGGACAGCAGCATCGGCGGAAAGACCGGAGTTGATTTCAGATCCTATAAAAATATGATAGGTGCTTTTCATCAGCCTTCTCTGGTTTATATTAATCTGAATACCTTAACGACGCTGACAGATGAACAGTATTGTGAAGGCATGGGTGAAATCATCAAACATGGTCTGATCCGGGATGCTTCTTATTATAGAATGCTGGAAGAAAAGATGAATTTGATTATGATGCGTGATCCGGATGTCTGCAGAGAAATGATCGCAGTAAGCTGCAATATTAAAAGAAATGTGGTGGAAAATGATCCCAGGGAAAAAGGGGAAAGAGCACTGTTGAATTTTGGACATACATTGGGACATGCCGTAGAGAAAGTATGTAATTTCAGACTTCTTCATGGAGAGTGCGTGGCGTTGGGTTGTGTGGCCGCATCCTGGTTATCCTGGCAGAGAGGATTGATTTCAGAAGCCGACTACAGAAATATTCGCAGTGTAATTGCATCTGCAAAACTTCCTGTTCAGATTGATCAGATCAATGTTTCTGAAGTTATGGAAGCAATCCGTCATGATAAAAAAATGGAAGCGGGAAAGATTAAATTCATTCTGCTTCGTGAAATTGGGGATGCATTTGTGGATCGCTCCGTTTCTATGGGAGAAATGGAACAGGCACTTCTTCAAATACTTACGGTTTAAATCTGTAAACATATTTGTTTCAGAGGAAAATGGAGGTTTTTTATGAAAAAGAGCAGGTACATCTTACTGGCTCTTGTAAGTATCGTACTTTTAATTGGGCTGGATCAGTATACAAAACATCTTGCAGTCATACATTTATATCAGCAGGAACCCATTGTGATTATTCCCGGAGTGTTTGAACTGCACTTTCTTGTAAATCATGGTGCCGCATTTGGAATTCTCCAGAATCAGCAGTTGTTTTTTATTGTGATGACAACTGTGGTAATGTGTCTTTTGACATATATCTTTTTGAAAATTCCCATGAACAGGAGATATCATTTGCTTCATGGGATTCTGGTTCTTCTTTTTGCAGGTGCGGTCGGTAATTGGATTGATCGTCTTATAAACGGATATGTGGTGGATTTTTTCTATTTTAAGTTAATTGATTTTCCCATCTTTAATGTTGCAGACTGCTATGTTGTGATTTCTGTATTTTTATTTTTTATTGTATTTCTGTTTTATTATAAAGATGATGAGGTGGATCAGATATTTGATTATCTGAAACCGGTCAGGAGGAGAAACGGATGAATCAGTACTGCTTTCTTGCCGATCAGAATGCGGAAAATGAAAGAATAGATAAATATCTGACTGATTATCTGAAAAAATATTCCCGTTCATTTTTACAGAAACTGATTAAAGACTCTCAGGTTCAGGTGAATGGCACGGTTGTAAAAAGTAATTATCGTCTGCATGAAGAGGACCGAATCGAACTGACCGTTCCCAATCCACTGGAAACGGATATTCTTCCGGAAAATCTGAATCTGGATATTGTCTATGAAGATGCAGATGTTCTTGTTGTAAATAAACCCAAAGGTATGGTTGTCCATCCTTCTGCCGGTCACGGCAGCGGTACACTGGTAAATGGATTAATGTATCATTGTAAAGATCAGCTTTCCGGAATCAATGGTGTTTTGCGTCCTGGAATAGTGCATCGAATTGATATGGATACCACAGGTCTTTTGATTGTATGTAAAAATGATTCTGCCCATAACAGTATTGCACTTCAGCTGAAGGAACATACCACAACAAGAAGATATCATGCACTGGTAAAAGGAACGTTTAAAGAGTCTACAGGAACTGTAGATGCGCCAATTGGAAGAAATCCCAATAACCGTTTGAAAATGGCGATTAACTTTGATCATGGAAAAGATGCAGTGACACACTTTCGAGTACTGGAACAATTCCGGGATTGTGCATATGTGGAATGTATATTGGAAACAGGAAGAACACATCAGATTCGTGTTCATATGTCCAGTATCGGTCATCCGCTGCTCGGAGATACTGTGTATGGCGGTCCGGCAGTAAAAAATGTGCAGGGACAGATGCTTCATGCAAAAATAATAGGTTTTATGCATCCTTCAACCGGGGAATACATGGAATTTGACTCGGAACTGCCTCTGTATTTTCAGGAAATTTTGAATAAATACAGACGAACTGTATAAAAATTCTCCTTCTGACTTATACTAGAACTGCTGTCCATGCAGTAATATGAGTATGGCAGAAGGAGGTTTTTATGTTAAAATATCAGGATAATTCCAATCAGAACAACAGCAATCGCAGCAACCAGAGCAATCAGAGCAACCGTACCAATCAGAGTAATAACAGCAATCGCAGCAACCAGAGCAATTGTACCAATCAGAGTAATAACAGCAATCAGAGTAACCGCACCAATCAGAGTAATAACAGCAATCAGAGCAACCACACCAATCAGAACAACAGCAACCGCAGCAACCAGAGCAATCGTACCGAACAGAACAACACCAACCAGAGCAATCGCACCAATCAGAGCAATCAGAGCAATCAGAGCAACCGCACCAACCAGAATAACAGCAATCAGAGCAATCGTGCCAACCAGAATAACAGCAACCGGTATGAAAGCAACAGCGGAAATAATTGCCACCGATAAATCTGTATGTATTTAAAATGTCGTTTTATCATAAATCGGCATATGATAATATAAAATACAGAAAGTAAGACACATGAAATATGTATATGGTTTACCGGTGCCATCTGATCTGGATGGCACCGGTATTCATGTTGCAATACTGGATACCGGTATTGTCCGACATCCTGATTTTGATCAGCGTATCCTGATTTTTAAAGATTTTGTTCATGGTCAAAAGAGTATTTATGATGATAATGGGCATGGAACGCATGTTGCAGGTATTCTGGCAGGAAATGGAACAGCGGGAAAAAATCAGATCCGTGGAATTGCACCGGGTGTTCAGATCATTGCATTAAAAGTTCTGGATGGGAGAGGAAATGGAAGTTTAAAACATATCTTAAAAGCACTTGACTGGCTTCTGTTGTATCATAGAAAATTCCATATCCGAATCATAAGTATTTCAATCGGAACGATACCGGATCGGGATACCGGAGAAGGTTCCGAATTTATGAAGAAACTGGACCTGTTATGGGATCAGGGAATCTGCATTTTTGCCGCTGCAGGAAATGCAGGACCGGAGAAGGGGAGTGTAACCAGCCCCGGGATTAATCGGAAACTGATTACAGTCGGATGCTGTGAATCATTTCCTTTGCATATTGACAGATGGAATACCAGAACGCAGTATTCCGGCCGGGGGCCGGTGGAAGGAAACTGTGTTGTCAAGCCGGAAGTAGTTGCTTACGGAAAAAATATTCTGTCATGCAACCATATGTACTTATACGGACAGAAACCATATATACAAAAAAGCGGAACCTCCATGGCAGTACCCATGGCAGCAGGTTCCGCTGCATTATTATTACAAAAATATCCCATGCTTTCCAATGGCCAGGTGAAAATCTGCTTTCATGAAAGCAGCAGAAAACTATCGATTCCACGGAATCAGCAGGGATGGGGGCTGATTCAGCCTGTTGATCTGATTTATGCAGGAGATTTACTCGTCAGCAAGAGACTCCCATAATTCATATAGTTGTTCCAACTGCTGCTTAAGATCTTCCTGTTCCTGATGAAGTTCAACCAGCTTTCTGGTATTGGTATATACTTCTTCCTGCGTCAGGAGATCATTGATTTCTCCGTCACGTTCTTCCAGCTTCTGAATCTGTTCTTCCGTTTTGCGAAGATCATTCTGTCGTTTTCGTTCTTTCGCCTGTGCTTCCTTTGCTGCTTTCCATTCAGCCTTGGTATCAACTGTTTTTACCTGGCTGACGGGAGCAGCAGATTTTTCTGTGCGATTTTTATCAGCAAGAGCAAACAGTTCTGGAGATTTTTCAATATAATAATCATAATTTCCAATAAAGTTTACAAATTGATTGTGATACAGTGACAGAATTCTTGTGGCTGTCTGATTGATGAAAAAGCGATCGTGGGAAACGAAGAGAACGGTACCGGTATAATGAGTTAATGCATTTTCCAGAATTTCTTTGGAAATCATGTCCAGGTGGTTGGTTGGCTCATCCAGAATCAGGAAATTTGCATCAGAAAGCATAAGTTTTGCAAGAGATAATCGTCCACGTTCTCCACCGCTGAGATCCCGGACCATTTTAAAAACATCATCTCCGGTGAAAAGGAATGCAGCCAGCAGATTACGGATTTCTGTATTTGTCATATCCGGGAATGTGTCACCCAATTCATCAAACAGCGTTTTATCTTCATTGAGCAGCTGCTGCTCCTGATCGTAGTAACCAATCTGAACTTTGCTTCCGGTGGTGATTTCACCGGAATCTGCATCGATCATCTGGTTGATGATCTTTAACAGGGTGGTTTTTCCGGTGCCATTATCACCGATGACTGCAAGACGCTCACCGCGCTTGATGTCAATATCTGCATTTTCGAAAAGACACAGATTTCCAAAGGATTTGGACAGACCGCGGATGGTCAGAACATCATTGCCGCTGACAACGGCAGGATGAAATTCAATGTGCATGCTGTCATTCAGTACCATGGGTTTCTCAATGCGCTGTATTTTCCCCAGCATTTTTTCCCGGCTTTCCGCCCGTTTTATGGATTTTTCCCGGTTGAAGGACTTCAATTTTGCAATTACTTCTTCCTGGTGCTTGATTTCCTGCTGCTGGTTCATGTAGGCTTTCAGGGCAATTTCACGCATCTGTGCTTTTTTTGCAGCATAATCGGAATAGTTTCCCTGAAACATGGTAACACTGCCCATTTCAATTTCAATTACTTTTGTAACAATGCGATTCAGGAAATATCGGTCATGGGAAACAATCAGTACACTGCCCGGGTAATTCAGAAGAAATGTTTCCAGCCAGGCAATGGAATTCATGTCCAGATGGTTGGTCGGTTCATCCAGCATGATAATATCCGGTTTTGTCAGAAGAAGCCGTCCAAGGGAAACACGGGTTTTCTGACCGCCTGATAAGGAATTTACTTTCCGTGAAAAATCTTCTTCGGTA
>JALETI010000011.1 GCA_022781515.1 Lachnospiraceae bacterium | reverse complement strand
ACACCATTGTTTCTCTGCTGATTTCCGTATGTTTTGGTCTTTTTGCATTTACCTGTCTTCTGGGCTTCATGTCCTTTACAGAAATCTGTGCAAACCGTATTTCCACAAACAAAACCTTTATCCTTGTAATCCGTATTCTTTGTCTGGTGGTTATTTCCTTCGGTGTACTTACCAACATTGCCGGTATGGATCTGGGTTCTCTCTGGGATCTGTCCGATTTTGCAAATATTCTGATTGCTTACTGCAACATCCCGCTGTTGTATTTAGGCTTTAAGCATGTTATGAAAGCAACGGCTCATTTTGAGAAAGAGGATGGAACTTCCTACAGTTCCAAGGTTGCAGGAATTGATCTTCCCGTATGGGATGAAAAAGCAAAAAGTAACGCAAAATAAATTTCAATATGTGAGTTGAAACAATTGAATCAATGAGTCAGGCATCTAAAAGGTGTCTGAAATGAGAAATGACCATATCAGGGGATGAATTCGATATGGTCATTTTTTTGCTTCTCATATTGTGAAACGAGAAATGGTGAATTATGTTATCACAAAAATAGTCTTATCAGCCAAAAGACGCTATGATGATTACATATTGTAAAGGATACAGACAACTACAGAAAAAATCTGGAAATTTCATTTTAAGGGGAGAGAACGCCATGCTGAACAGAGAATGGGAAGAGTTTTTCAATATTGAAGAAGTATACGATACCTCAGATGTTGGAATCGATTCTTTTACCGATACAAAGAAAGATGCTGCCGCAGCCCTGGCTTCCTGTATTAATACAAATGGCTGTGTTGATTTCAACTGGATGCAGGAAGCGTCAGGTCTTTCCCTTGCTGAATTGATTGAAGAACTGGAAGGTGCTGTTTATCAGGATCCGGAGGTCTATGACCTTTCTCATGGGGAGGATCAGGGCTGGATGCTCAGATCACAGTACCTTTCCGGCAACATAAAAACCAAACTGGAAGCGGCGAAGAAGCTGAATCGTAAGTATAAAGGTCGTTTTGAGTCAAATGTCCGTGCATTGAAAGCGGTATTGCCGGAAAAGGTTGACTTTGATGTGATTGGTTTTGGCATTGGCAGTCCATGGATTCCGGAACAGTACTATTCTTTGTTTGCAAAAGAGGTGTTGGGTCTTTTCTGTCTGCCGGAGATTCGCTATTCTGCAGCCCTTGGCCGCTGGAAGATATCCATCTCATCAAAAGGGAAGGATGCTGTACAGAATATTTACACATATGGTACAAAACGTCTGTCAGCCCTGCAGATTATGGAGTGTACTTTAAATGGAGGAACGGTTAAGGTCTATGATGATGTGCCGAGGCCGGAGCGCAGGTCGGGCATGGCAAAGGTTCTGAACAAAGTTGAAACCCTGGAAGCTCAGGAGAAGCAGGAACTTTTACAGACCGCTTTCCAGGAGTGGGTCAGAAAGGATTCCTTACGCATGAAGCGTCTGAAAGAAATTTTTTATGATACCTATGCCTGTAATGTGGCGGGACGTTATAACGGAAGTTTCCTGTAGCTTCCGGATTTAAATACAGAGCAGTTTACTCCATATCCTCATCAGAAGGATGCAGTGGCAAGAATCATTCTGGATAAGGATGTGCTGCTGAACCACAAGGTGGGAACAGGCAAAACCAATATTATTATTATGGGGATTCATGAACGTAAGCGTATCGGCCTTTCGGATAAGAATCTGGTCGTAGTTCCCAATAATGTTCTGGAGGCCTTTGAGAGAACCCATCATCAGATCTATCCGCAGGACAGCATTCTCGTGATACATCCGGAGAATTATAAACCGGATAGCAGACAGACGTTTCTTGCAAAGATCAGAGATGAAGACTATGTGGCCGTGTACATGGCATTTTCTTCGTTCGAAAGACTTGGCATGAGCCGTCAATACAAATTGAATCAGCAGGCGGAGCTGATCAGAACCTGCCGTGCAAAAGCAGCGAATTCTTCTGAACTCTGGGAGCGATCCCGACTTGAAACCATTGCAGATCGTCTGAAGGATAAACTTACGAAGATGTATGAGGAACTTCCGCAGGATGAGTACATAACCTTTGATGAACTGGGTATTACTACACTGGCTGTGGATGAAATTCACAATTTTAAGAATATTTCATTGAATGCCCATACAGATGGTGTGGTTGGAATGCATGCAAAAGGCAGTAAGAAATGCGATGAAATGCTGGAAAAGGTACAGTATGTCAGACATCAGGGCGGTGGAGTGATCTTTTCAACCGGTACACCGCTGACCAATTCCATTGCAGACCTGTTTGTGCTTCAGGCTTTTTTGCAGCCGGAGCAGCTGGAACTCCTTCATCTGAATCATTTTGATGAATGGATTAACAACTTTGCAACTCGTCAAACAGGTTTTGAGGTGGATGTTGATTCTCAAAATTACAGAGTGAGAACACGCTTTTCAAGTTTCCACAATATTCCGGAGCTGGCAAGTCTGTTTGCCAATGTCTGCGATTTCTACAGTAATGATGACAGCTGTATGGAACTGCCGGAAACCGATCGTTATACAGATGTGATTGTACAAAGATCCATTGAACAGGAGCTGTATATAGAGGAACTTGTGGAGCGGACAGAAAAGATCCGACAGAAGCATGTGAGAGGAACAGAGGATAACCTTTTAAAGGTTACCCATGATGGCCGTGCGGCTGCTCTGGATATCCGCCTGGCGGAGCCGAAGGAGACACCGGAACCGGAAGGAACGAAAGTTTATGCCTGTGCACAGAAGGTTTATGAACTCTGGAAAACATATCCGGAAACGGCCCAGCTGGTATTCTGTGATCTGGGAACGCCGAAGAAGGGCTTTAATATTTACGATGAGCTGAAGAAACATCTGAAACAGATGGGTGTGCCGGCATCGGAAATTGCCTATGTCCATGATGCTTCAACAGATACAGGAAGACGCAGGCTTTTTGAAGCTGTAAACAATGCCTCTGTGCGAATCCTGCTGGGCAGTACTTCAAAGCTGGGGACCGGTGTCAATGTGCAAGCGCATTTGATCGCTGTTCATCATCTGGATATTCCCTGGAAACCGTCGGATATGGTTCAAAGAGAAGGCCGCCTGATTCGACAGGGAAACGGCAATCGTAAGGTGTTCCGATTCCGTTACATCACGGCAGGCACCTTTGATGCCTATTCCTGGCAGCTTCTGGAAAATAAACAGAGATTTATTTCACAGTTCATGAGTAATAATGCGGCTTGCAGAGATGTGCGTGATATTGATGACAGCGTTCTTTCTTATGCGGAAATCAAAGCACTTTCTGTGGGTGATCCGCTTCTTAAGACCCGGATTGATACTTCCAACGAACTGGAACGTCTGAAGATTCATTGCAGACAGCGTAATCAGGAACTGAGGAAACTTGAAAATATTGTGACAGATACCCCCAATCTTTTGAAAAAACTGGAAGAGAGAAAGGGTCGTCTGGAACAGGATCAGGCTCATTTCCTTGCAAATCGCGAAAGCTTGAGTAAAGCAGAACGCAGAGCCTTCGGCGAGGAAGTTCTGGAAGCACTGAAAGGAAACGTATGGGCTGAGTCTGAGCGATGGTTTGATGATCTTCACGGCTTTCGAATTCTTCTTCCGGCATATATGAAATACGAGCGACCGACACTGGAAATTGAAGGTGTGTCCGGAAATCGCTACAATGTGGATATGCGCGATGCAAAAGCGGGCGGCTGCATCCAGCGTATGGAGCATATTTTGCTGCATCTGGAGGAACGTATTTGTGCTATGGAAGAGGAAATCAAAAGAACAAAGGAACAGGCAGAATATGCAAAGACAGAATTAGAAAAGGGCAACCCATATTTGAAAGAGGCTGCAAGAGTTTCTGAGAAGCTTCTGGATATTGATGAAGAACTGAACCGCCGCGCCAACGAAAACGCAGCATAAGATAAGAAAGGAAGTATTTATGGCAAATACATACAATATTCCGACAATGACAGCCGGTAATCTGGTTGAGCTTCTTACAGACCTGTATGTTTCTGCTTATCGGAGCGGCAGACTTTCTTCCATTCCATCGGTGGCCCTTTTGGGCTCCATGGGTGTGGGAAAGTCCACAGCGGTCCGAACAATTGCAGAGAAGCTTACGGAAGAACTTCATCAGCAGGTGGATGTGACCGATATCCGTCTGCTGAACTTTTCACCCATTGATCTGCGGGGAATTCCAGCGGCAGATGCTGACAAGAAGTTTGCGGTTTGGCTGAAGCCGAAAATTTTTGATCTGCCGGAGGACAAAGTTCATATCCTGTTTCTGGATGAGATTTCTTCAGCACCCCAGTCTCTTCAGGCAGCTGCTTATCAGATTGTACTTGACAGGCGGATTGGTGAGTTTGAACTGCCGGAAAACTGTATCGTAATCTGTGCAGGCAATCGCACAACGGATAAATCTGTGGCATTTCGTATGCCGAAAGCACTGGCCAATCGCCTGATTCATTTTGAAATTGTTTCCGATTTTGACAGCTGGTATCAGTGGGCACTGCACCATGAGATAGATGAACGTGTCGTTGGGTATCTGGCTTTTGACAACAGCCGTCTGAATACAGAACCGGATATGGAAGAACTGGCATTTCCCACTCCGAGAAGCTGGGAGTTCGTCAGCAGACTTCTGAAGACCACGGGAAAAACGCCGGAAGAGATCCATGGGCTCATCGCCGGCTGCATAGGTGTATCAAATGCGCTGGAATTCGAAAGCTGGTGCCGGGTTTATCAGAAACTGCCGAAAGTGGCTGATATTCTCGCCGGCAAATGTACTGTCAGAGTAAAGGAAACGGATGTGATCTATGCGTTGATTTCTTCTCTTTTAACCTGCATCTCAAGCCGAAAAGATACAATCAGTGACAGAGAACTTGAAAATATATGCAGCTTTGCTTCACAGTTTCCGGCAGATTTTTCTGCCATGTTCTTTCGGGGAATTCTTGCCATCGATGGAATGAATATGAAACTTACAAAGATTTCTTCATTTGCTGTATGGATGAAGAAAAACCGCAGATTTTTATAAATGGAGGTCCGTATGGAACCAACGAAAGTAAGCAGGATCGTCAGACGCATGACGGAAGCAAGAGCGTCTCTGATCAGAGAAAATCCTTTCTTCGGGCATCTTTCCATGGGGCTGCAGCTTGCCTGTGCTCCATGCAAAACTGCCTGTACGGATGGAAGCAGATTGATTTTTGATCCGGAATTTGCAGAACAATTGTCTGATCGGGAGATGCAGTTTGTTATTCTTCATGAAATCCTTCATTGTGTGCTTGAACACTGCATCAGGGGGAAGAGTCTGCAATGGCTGCCATATAATATTGCCTGCGATATCGTGGTGAACTCATCCATTCTGGATATGTGGGGAATGGATTCCATTACGATTGCCGGTGAAGAGGCCATGCACCTGGCACCGGATGGGAAAGAAGGCCGTCTGTATAATGCGGAAGAAATCTATTACATGTTAATTTGTGAGCAGGGAAATGCAAATGAAGGGGCCTTTGACAGACATGATCTGTGGCAGGGGATTTATGATAAGGTACGGCTTCGGGATGACTGGAATGGTCGGATCCGAAAAGCAGTAAAGGAATGTGGAGATTCTGCAGGAATGCCTCAGAGCATCAGAAGAATTGTACAGGCACTTGCTGAACGTGTGGGACTGGACTGGAAACAGCTGCTTCATGACTTTATTCAGTTTGACCGGTTTGATTACAATTTTCTTCCTCCGGACCGCCGATATTCGGATTCGGATTTCTATCTTCCAGCCTATAATGTGGATGAGGATAACGGCTATGCCAATCATATCTGGGTATGTGTAGATACCTCAGGTTCCATTTCCGAGGAAGAACTTGCCTGTGCCATGGCAGAAATTCTGGATGCCATGGCGCAGGCAGGGCTGAAAGGCAGTATTTCTTTTTTGATAGTCAGATTACGGAACCTGTACCATTTGAAACAGAGGAGGATTTTAAGAAAATCACACCAAGCGGAGGGGGCGGAACCAGTTTTCAGATTATTTTCGATTATTTACGGGAGAAACTGTGCGGGGATCTTCCCAGAGCAATTCTTGTATTTACAGATGGTTACGCAAAATGGCCAAAGGAGCAGGATGCATTGGAGGTACCGGTACTATGGCTGATCAGCAGAGAAGGTAAGGATGATGCACCGTGGGGACGCGTGGCAAAGCTGCGTAATCACGAAGGAAGTGGTTCAGACATTTTGCGATAAAGCAAAAAAGTCGGGGGAAAAGTATTGAAGGAGAAAGGAAATCGTAATGATGAAAACATATATAGATAGCCACACACACATGGATCACAAACGATTTGACATGAATCGTAACAGAATTATTGAATTATCTCATGACTCAGGCATTGAACTGATGATAAATCCTGCCATTGGATTTGAGACCAATTACGAAATGAAAAAGACGTTGGACCAATATGATTACATCAAATACGCAGTCGGAATTCATCCTGGCTGCGTGGGTATTGATGAAAATGTGGATGAGGAGTGGGATGCAGGTCTTCTAAAGCTTCTTATCGGCAGTGATAAATCTCCTAAGACCGTAGCGATAGGTGAGACCGGTCTTGATTTCCATAAGTTCGCAAGAGATGCCAATGGGGAGCTGGATGAGGACGGAATAATTAACCTTGGCAGGCAATATACCTGGTTTCGTAAACAGCTGCAGCTTGCAGGTATGATGAAACTGCCATTGATTCTGCATGTCAGAAATGGTGATGCAGACGCAATCAGACGGGCAAATGGTTTGTCTGATGATACCGTGATTGAGCATGTAAATGCACACAAAGAGGCAATAAAGATTCTAAAGGAATTCGATCAATACCTGCTTCCGGAGAATAAAGGTGTGGTTCATTGCTTTACATCTGAATATATGGAAGATGCTGAGGAGTATATCAGGATGGGGTATATGCTTGGTATCGGTGGTGCATTTACACATCCGGATAAAAAGGAGACGAAAGAGACTGTAAGGCAGGTTCCATTAGAAAGGATTGTTCTTGAAACGGATTCTCCATTTGTATTACCTGCAAACATGCCTGAAAGTGAGGAAATCCATGGAAAGAACAATACTCCCATGAGCATTCCGTATATTGCAGAAAAGCTCGCTGAGTTAAAGGGTATCAGTGTGGATGAAGTGGCAGCAATCACCACTGAAAATGTAAAGAGGTTATTTCGTATTGAGTAAATATCGGAAAAAATGAACTCCATGAGGATATATTGAGGATTCAAGGCATGAAGTTCATTTGGGTAATGGGAATCTTTCGTAAAAAAATATGAATTGATAAGGACACTTTTCCAGGAGGATGGAAAGGTGTCCTTTTTGAGTAGTAATGCAAAAAAAAAATTTTTTTGCAAAAAGTTGTCTTATCAGAAAAATGCCGCTATGTTAAATTCATGTGGCAATTCCGTGTTGTCATAAACCTGATTCACAGCTAGCGGATCTTACTTCTTTTTTGGGCTTGTTGGATGTAATAGAGCCGCAATATCGTGAATCATTTTTTTGAACAGCTGCAGGAGAAGAAAGCAATGAAGGCAATTTTTAAAAATTATTTATTCAATCACAACATTCTTGTAAGTGAAAATACAGAAAAAAGTGAATATGCATTTGAAACCAGATTTGCGATTGCAAAACTGTTCAATATTGAGATTACATCCGGACAGGATATGGTCAGTGAAGACATGATTCGATATATAGCAGTTCGTCTTGGACAGCATGTACCGGAGCCGTTTTACAGAGGCTTTCCGGAGAGTGTAAGAACGCTTGCACCCCATCAGCTGTTTTTCGATCAGCTGCTTCATTATATGAAGACCTATGGAACAGATTCATTTTCTGAGGCAGGGCACTCCGTAATCGAAGACTGCACGGAAAGATCTGTATTTGATGAAACCTGTGAGGTTAAGGAGTTTGTCGTTGTAAGCGAGGAAGAGGCCGTCGAGAAGATAGCAGAATATATCGAAAGTCTTCTTGCCGGAACCAGACCGGTCAATCTGGATCAGTATGACTTTATCTGTGAATATATCAGAGAATATAACTATCAGGTGAAGAAATGTGCATCTAAAAATATGGCAATTAAGCTGTTGCTGGAATTCAGAAAGGCACAGTATGCAGAATTCATTGCAATGTCGGATGTGATTAAGCTGGTGGATGAATTAAACTATCGTGAGTACGGCAATCACAATATCAGAAAATTGAATTTGAAAAACCAGGACCGTAAATTTGTCACTGATATCATCAATCATCTTTTCCATACAGGAAACTGTGACCTCAGAAACTGTTATGAAAAGAAAGCGGTATGGAGCGGCTTGCTGCATCATATTCATTATAAACCGGTCAATGAAGTATCTGCTCAGTTCGTACAATGCATGAGAGGGGATGAAAACGGGTCCGTATATTCAAAGTTTGAAAAGGCATTGGCAGCGCAGGACATTCGGGAAGCAGTAATTGCTTTGAAGAAGGGAAAAGGCAGCGGTGCCGTATTAAGAAACCTGAATTATATTCTCAGCAGATGTGAGTCTGAAGAAGACATTCAATTTGTAATAAATCATATGGAGTCCGCCAATGGAATCGTTCTTCTGCAGCTTCTTATGGAATATGCAAACCATAAGGCTGATGCAGAAAAGAGAATTTTTACATTTGCCAGACACAATAGAATGGTTGTTCATATGGAAACTGCAGACGAGATGAGCAGAAGAAAATCTGCAATTTCCGAGAAAACAGCAGCACTTCTTTGCAAAGCGATACGGGCAAATCTTAAAAAAATCTATGCCGGAAAGCTTGGTAAGGTGTATATTGATCCGGCAATGAAACAGATTGCACTTCCCATTCAGGAGTCAGCTTCTTCCGGTGGCTTTGGCGTACTTCCGAGAGGGTCCAGACTTCATATCGAAGAGGGAAAGAAAGTGAGAGCTTTCACTTACTGGGAACAGGTAAACGACATCGATTTATCCGTTATCGGTATCCGTTCCGATGGATCGCAGATGGAATTTTCCTGGAGATCCATGTGGTCCTGTCAGTCAGATGCAATCGTTTACTCCGGTGATGAAACATCCGGATATCATGGCGGATCGGAATATTTCGACATTGATATTGAGAAATTCCGAAAAATGTATCCGCAAATTACGTATCTGATCTTTTGCGATAATGTTTTTTCTGGTCAGAAATTTAATACCTGTATCTGCAGGGCCGGTTATATGCTCAGGGATATCAAAGATTCCGGAGAAGTATATGAGCCGAAAACAGTGAAGACTTCTTTTACGGTAAATTGTGACAGCAGATTTGCATATTTGTTTGCAATTGACCTTGCGGCAAATGACTTTATCTGGCTTAATGCGGCAAGAGAAAGCAGTGTAAATGTAGCAGGGACCACCCGTCTTGGATTTCTTACGAAATACTTTGATGTGACTTCGGTTATGAATATGTCTGACTTCTTCTCAATGCTTGCAGGTAAAGTGGTTGAAAAGATTGAAGATGCAGATGTGGTTGTAACGGATCAGCAGGTAAATGCAGGAGAAAATGTTGAAATCATCAGAAGCTGTGATACGGAAAGAGTGATTGCTTTGATGAACGCATCCGGTGTAATAACAAATTGACGTGAGGCTCATTTGCCGGGTAACTCATAGGATGTGAATATAGAGTAACGGTGCAAAAGCCACAGACTGTGCTGCCTTTGGAGAGCAGCCTGTCTGTGGTTCTTTTTTATTGCTTTAGCCATTTGACGGCATTGGAGATTTTGTATGCCTACTTATGCTTTCTATTTCGCTTGTTGACAATTCAACAAGCTTGTGATACATTTTATGCCTGTTGAAACTTCAACAAATTGAGAGAGGTGTCATTTTGAATAAACGATTTGAAACATTTACGGTGCTTATCAATCGAATCAACCGTAATATACGCAAAATAAAAAATCAGGAAATGGCAGAATATAATCTGCGAAGTGCCCATATTTCCTGTTTGTATTATCTCTATCAATCAGAGGGGCTTACGGCCACCGATCTTTGCGAACGCTGCGGAGAGGATAAGGCGACCATTTCCCGTTCACTTGACTACCTTGAAAAAAACAGTTATCTGATATGCGAAGCAAAATCTGCCAAGCGCTATAAAAGCCCGTTCAGTCTTACCGGTAAAGGTGCGGAGATCGCTGAAAAAATTGCTGATAAAATCGCATTCTTTTTTGAGCAGGTCAGCGCTGATCTCAGCGAGGAAGAAAGGCTGCAGTTTTATCATAGTCTTTCGCTTATCAGTAAAAATCTTGACAATATTGTAAATAAGAAGGTGTGATGGATATGTTTATTCTTAAATCTGCGTTTTGCCGTATTTTTCAGACGGCTTTCCGTCTGGCACTGCCGATTCTTCCTTACAGGGAGCCTGAGATCGTGGATTCCTGTGCCGGACTTGACAGAATTTTAAAAAAAGAAAAAGTGAATTCGGTTCTGATTGTTACCGACAAGGGAATCGTAGAAAATGGATTGACTGTGCCGATTACAGAAGTTCTGGAATCGGCGGGAGTGGCTTATACAGTCTACGATCAGACCCGTCCGAATCCTACTGTTCATAATGTGGAAGATGCGTATGCCCTTTATCTGGAAAATCATTGCAATGGTCTGATCGCTGTGGGCGGAGGTTCTTCCATGGATTGTGCAAAAGCGGTAGGAGCAAGAGCCGTTTATCCGAAAAAAAGCATCGGAAAAATGAAGGGCATTTTAAAGGTCTTACGCCCGCTGCCCACTCTGATTGCAATTCCCACAACAGCGGGCACAGGCAGTGAGACCACCCTTGCGGCGGTGATAACTGACAGCGAAAAGCAGCATAAATATGCGCTGATGAGCTTTCCTCTGATTCCTCATTATGCCGTTCTGGATCCTGCGCTGACCTGTTCTCTGCCTCAGAGTCTGACAGCGACGACGGGTATGGATGCACTTACCCACGCGGTGGAGGCTTATATCGGCCGGTCTACCACCCGGGAGACAAGACGCCTGGCTCTGGATGCGGTAAAGCTTGTGTTTGAAAATATTGAAACAGCATATCAGGATGGACAGAACCGGACAGCGAGAGAACATATGCTTCATGCCGCATACAAAGCAGGTGCTGCCTTTTCTCAATCCTATGTGGGATATATTCACGCTGTTGCCCATTCCCTTGGCGGACAGTATGGAACCCCCCACGGGCTTGCAAATGCGGTGATTATGCCGTATGTATTGAAAGCCTATGGAAAAACAGTGTGGAAAAAGCTTCACAGACTGGGGATGGAGGCAGGTGTATGTACGGCTGAGCAGTCGGATCAGGAAGCCGCCGAAGCTTTTATAAATGCCATTCAGGAATTGAACCGTAACATGGGAATTCCTGATACACTGAGCGGAATCAAAGCAGAGGATATTCCGACCATGGCAGGGAATGCGGAAAAAGAAGCCAACCCCCTTTATCCCGTTCCCAAACTTATGACCGCAAAAGAACTGGAAACCTTTTATTATCAGATTGCAGGATTGGAGTTAAATCATGACAGCACAGGAAATACAAAAATTACTGGAAAAGCAGTGTAACTATTATCGAAGCGGAACGACCATTCCGGTCTCCTTCCGGGTGGAACAGCTGAAAAAACTTTATGCTGCTGTGAAAAAATATGAAAAGGAAATCAGCGAGGCGCTGACCGCAGATCTTGGAAAAAGCAGTTATGAAGGTTTTATGTGCGAAATCGGCCTTGTACTGTCCGAAATTTCATATTTAATACGCCATACGAAAAAGTTTGCCAGAAGAAAAACGGTTTACACACCCCTTGCCCAGTTCCCTTCCCACAGCTTCAAACAGGCTGTACCCTACGGAAATACCCTGATCATGAGCCCCTGGAACTATCCGTTCCTTCTGACCGTGGAGCCGCTGGCAGACGCCATAGCCGCAGGCAATACTGCAATTGTAAAACCCAGTGCGTATTCTCCTGCAACCAGTGGAATGATCGAAAAAATCATCGCTGAGTGTTTCGCTCCCGAATATATTGCAGTTGTAACCGGCGGCAGAGCGGAAAATTCCGCTCTGCTTGAGCAGAAGTTTGATTTTGTATTCTTTACAGGCAGTCAGGCGGTGGGCAAAGAGGTGCTGAGACATACCGCCGAATATCTTACGCCCGCCGTTCTGGAACTGGGAGGAAAAAGCCCCTGTATCGTTGACGCAAGCGCCAATATCAAACTTGCTGCAAAACGAATTGTATTCGGAAAATATCTCAACTGCGGTCAGACCTGTGTAGCACCTGACTATATCCTTTGCGAAAACTCTGTGAAAGAAGCCTTTGTCTCAGAGCTGATCCGACAGATCAAAAAGCAGTACGGTGAAAATCCTCTGGAAAATAAGGATTACGGTAAGATCATAAACGAAAAGCATTTTAACCGTCTTTGCGGTCTGATTGACAGCAGGAAAGTGATTTTCGGCGGTGAAACCGATCCGGAAACCTGCCGGATTGCACCGACCGTGATGGATGGTGTAACAGCAGAAGACCCGGTTATGGGCGAAGAAATTTTCGGGCCGATTATGCCGATTATAACCTTTGACAATTTTGAAACTGTTGTAACAGAGCTGAAGAAAAAGGCTAAACCCCTGGCGCTTTATTTATTTTCCAGTGATAAAAAACACATTAAGACTGTTACCACCGAGCTTTCTTACGGCGGCGGATGCATCAACGATGTGGTGATCCATCTTGCCACAAGTGAAATGGGATTCGGCGGCGTCGGGGAAAGCGGAATGGGAAGCTACCATGGCAAAGACGGATTTGACGCATTTTCCCATTATAAATCCATCGTTGACAAAAAGGTCTGGCTGGATCTGCCCATGCGTTATCAGCCCTATACAAGCAAGCTTTACGA
>JALETI010000008.1 GCA_022781515.1 Lachnospiraceae bacterium | reverse complement strand
CGGACTAGTCTCAATGTTAGATTACTACACCGAAAGGTGTGTTACTTGTTAAGTTGATTGAACCGCCGTGTACCGAACGGTACGCACGGTGGTGTGAGAGGTCGGAATTTCTCTTGATTGAGAAATTCCTCCTACTCGATTAAAATAGAAAATTATGTGTTACAGTCTGGAATATCCAAAGGAATTGACCAGTGCTTCTACACGCATGCCTTTTTTGCAGAAGGGGCAGTCCTTGTGCGGATAGGAAGCATATCCGGTAATATCCTTGGGTGTGAAAAGGGAATTGATGGACAGACCGTCCACTTCGTTTACCGCACTGAACAGACAGGAAACACCCTGAATGATTCCGCCGTAATACTCAATACATTCTACCCCTTTCCGAACACTGACGCCGGTTGTAACCGATGCCATAAGGAGAATGATATTTTTTCCGCGAACCATGGGCTCCATATTTTCACGGAACAGAAGCTGACTGCTGGAAATGTATTCCGGCTGCATGACGTAAATGGTCTGATGTGCATTGCGGGACATAAAGCCGGCCTGTGTCAGTTCCTCGGCCAGATATGCACCGATTACCTGCGTACCATCCAGACATACAATGGTATCGACAATGGTGTCATGTACATACTGCTGTGCCAGAGCATGGGCAGCGGACTGCGCTTCATTGGCACGGGCTTTCATGGTCGTCAGATCAATATAGTAATTAATGTGAGAATGGTTGGTTGCAAAGTGACCGGGAATCGCCTTGATCGGCACCACATTGCTATGTTTGCGGGAAGGGAATTTGATAATTCTGGATTCCATAGAAACCACCTTTCGTCTAAATATTCTATGTAAATTATACAATTATCCCTGCATAAAATCAATTCATATTTTGCTGCTGTTCAGAGCCAGGCAGATTTACACAAAAAATGTGACGAATGCTTGCATAAGTGAGAAGACGGTTTGTCCGGCAAAAGAAACAGTTGACAAATAAAACCATATTATTATACAATGGAACATGCTAATGCGATGACGAAGAGTAGTAGGTATCAGGTCTGCTATCAGAGAGCTGCCGGCTGGTGTGAGGCAGCAGAGACAGATATTGAACTGGCTTCCATGCTGACCGGCTGAACAAGCAGATTCAGTAAGCCTGTCCGGGACTTCCCGTTACAGAAGATACACGAGTGCACAGATATTCTGTGAAATAGAGTGGTACCGCGAATGTCCCCCCGTTCGTCTCTATGGAGATGTGATGGGGGTTTCTTATTTACCGGCAGTTTGATACTGCTTTTTGAAAGGAGTTATTGATAATGAGTCAGGCTTATAATCCGAAGACGATTGAAGCAAAGTGGCAGAAGATCTGGGAAGAAAAGAAAGCTTTTGCCGCCACCGATGATTATTCCAAACCGAAGTTTTATGCGTTGGTTGAATTTCCTTACCCTTCAGGACAGGGACTTCATGTAGGTCATCCCCGTCCGTATACTGCACTGGATATTGTATCCCGTAAGAGAAGAATGCAGGGATACAATGTACTGTTTCCCCTGGGCTGGGATGCATTTGGTCTCCCCACAGAGAACTTTGCAATTAAGAACAAAATTCATCCCGCAATTGTAACCAGAAACAACGTACAGCGTTTTAAAGGACAGCTGCAGTCACTGGGTTATTCCTTTGACTGGGATCGTGAAATCAACACCACGGATCCCAATTACTACAAGTGGACACAGTGGATTTTCCTGAAATTATTCAAGAAAGGTCTGGCATACAAGGCAGAAATGCCCATTAACTGGTGTACTTCCTGCAAATGCGGTCTGGCCAATGAAGAAGTTGTAAACGGTGTCTGCGAACGCTGCGGCAGTGAAGTGGTTCATAAAGTAAAGAGCCAGTGGATGCTGAAGATTACAGAATATGCAGATAAACTGATCGATGATCTGGATCTGGTGGATTACATTGAACCTGTTAAGGTTTCTCAGAAAAACTGGATCGGCCGTTCCAACGGTGCGGAAGTGGATTTCAAGCTGGCAGGCAAGGAAGAAACCCTTCGTATCTATACCACACGCCCGGATACATTGTTCGGTGTTACCTACATGGTTGTATCTCCGGAACATCCTTATATCGATCAGTTTAAGGATGAAATCTCCAACATGGATGAGATCATGGAATATCGTGCCATGGCAGCAAAGAAGTCCGATTTTGAACGTACCGAGCTGGCAAAAGAAAAGACCGGTGTGGAGATTCAGGGTCTGAAGGCTGTTAACCCGGTGAGCGGCAAGGAAATCCCGATCTGGGTATCCGATTACGTATTGATGTCTTATGGTACCGGTGCCATCATGGCCGTTCCCGGACATGATGAAAGAGACTGGGAATTTGCAAAGAAATTCGGTCTTCCCATCATTGAAGTTGTAGGCGGCGGCAATGTGGAAGAAGCTGCATATACAGATGTTGCCACTGGCGTTCTGGTTAATTCCGGTTTCCTGACCGGTCTGGAAGTGGCAGATGCCAAGAAGAAGATTATCGAATGGCTGGAAGAGCAGAAGATCGGTACTGCAAAACGGAACTTTAAACTGAGAGACTGGGTATTCTCCCGCCAGAGATACTGGGGTGAGCCCATCCCGATTGTGAAATGTGATAAATGCGGTTATGTTCCGGTTCCGGAAGAAGAACTGCCTCTGGTTCTGCCCGATGTGGATAACTATATGACCACCGATGACGGAGAATCTCCTCTGTCTGCCATGACAGATTGGGTAAATACCACATGCCCCTGCTGCGGCGGTCCTGCACAGCGTGAAACCGATACCATGCCTCAGTGGGCTGGTTCTTCCTGGTACTTCCTCCGCTATATTGATCCGAAGAATGATCAGGCTCTGGCAAGTCCCGAAGCTATGAAGTACTGGCTGCCTGTTGACTGGTATAACGGCGGTATGGAACACACCACACTGCATCTTCTGTACTCCAGATTCTGGCACAAGTTCCTCTATGATGAAGGTGTGGTTCCCTGTCCTGAACCGTATCAGAAGAGAACCTCTCACGGCATGATTCTGGGTGAAAACGGTGAAAAGATGAGTAAGTCCAGAGGCAATGTCATCAACCCCGATGATATTGTCAATGAATTTGGTGCGGACACATTGAGAACCTACGAGATGTTCATCGGTGCATTTGACATGGCAGCATCCTGGTCCCAGGATGGTGTAAAGGGATGCCGCAGATTCCTGGATCGTGTATGGAAGCTGCAGGACATCGTAACAAGTGCAAACGGTTATTCCAAAAATCTGGAAACACGTATTCATCAGACCATTAAAAAAGTAACACAGGATTTTGAGGTTCTGAAATACAACACTGCGATTGCAGCCATGATGGCTCTGTTAAATGATTACAGCAAGGCCGGAAGCATTTCCAGAGATGATTATAAGGTACTCATTACCCTGCTGAATCCCGTTGCGCCTCATATCACAGAAGAACTCTGGGAAATCATGGGATTTGAAGGCTGTGTATACGAAGCTTCATGGCCTGCATACGATGAAGCAAAGACTGTTGAACAGACCGTTGAAGTTGCTGTACAGATCAATGGTAAAGTGCGTGCCACCATCCAGCTGCCGAAGGATATCTCAAAAGAAGATGCCATTGCAGCAGGAAAAGATGCCGTTGCTTCCAGACTGACAGGAACCATCGTAAAAGAAATCTATGTTCCCGGCAGAATCATCAACATTGTACAGAAATAAGAGTTTTCTCCGGTATCTGGATTTTGAATATGATTTTCTCCGGATAGATGCCTGACAAAATAGGTTCAGGAATAAAGCAAAGTAATATAAACTGGCATATTTCACTTGAAAATGAGTGGAATGTGCCGGTTTTTTATATACCTTTTTCCTGTCGGGATGAAACAGAACCAATTGACGCAAAATTGAAAAAGTTGTATTATATAGATATAAATTCAGCAGATTTATACAATAAACCCATAGGAGTGAATTACAATGTATCTTAAAGAATTTGAACGCTGGCTTGCTGCAGATCTGGAAGATTGCGACATGAAGCCTGAGCTGATGAGCGTACAGGGAAATGATGAAGAAATCAAGGATCGATTCGCAGTAGCACTGAAGTTTGGTACCGCAGGTCTTCGTGGTGTTCTGGGTGCCGGCACAAACCGCATGAATATTTATGTAGTTCGTCAGGCAACTCAGGGTCTGGCAAACTGGGTTAAAACCCAGGGCGGAACACAGACCGTTGCTGTCAGCTATGACAGCCGTCTGAAGAGTGATGTATTTGCCAAGGAAGCAGCCGGCGTCCTGGCAGCTAATGGCATTAAAGTACGTATTTATGACGCACTGATGCCTGTCCCCGCGCTGTCCTTTGCCACCCGTTACTATAACTGCAACGCAGGTATTATGGTAACTGCTTCCCATAATCCCGCAAAATACAATGGATACAAAGCTTACGGTCCCGATGGATGCCAGATGACAGATGATGCAGCAGCAATCGTTTATTCTGAAATCCAGAAGACAGATGTTCTGACCGGTGCCAAAGTAATGTCATTTGCAGAAGGTGTAGAGTGCGGTATGATCCGTTTCTGCGGCGATGACTGTAAGAAAGCTCTTTACGAAGCAATCGAAGCACGTCAGGTTCGTCCCGGTCTCTGCAAAACAGCAGGCCTGAAACTGGTTTACAGCCCTCTGAACGGTTCCGGTCTGGTTCCTGTAACAACCGTACTGAAAGATATGGGCATCACAGATATTACAATCGTAAAGGATCAGGAATACCCCAACGGATACTTTACAACATGCAGTTACCCCAATCCTGAAATTTTTGAAGCACTTGAACTGGGTCTGAAGACCTGTAAGGAATGCGGTGCTGACCTGATGCTGGCAACAGACCCCGATGCTGACCGTGTAGGTATCGCCATGAAGTGTCCCGATGGTTCTTATGAACTGGTAAGCGGAAACGAAATGGGTGTCCTGCTTCTGGATTACATCTGCGCAGGCCGTATTGAAAAGGGCACCATGCCTGCCAATGCAGTAGCAGTGAAGTCCATCGTATCCACCCCTCTGGCAGATGCAGTAGCAGCTCATTACGGCGTGGAAATGCGTAATGTACTGACCGGTTTCAAGTGGATCGGTGATCAGATTGCAGGTCTGGAAGCAGATGGTGAAGTGGATCGTTTCATCTTCGGTTTCGAAGAAAGCTATGGATATCTGGCAGGTCCTTACGTACGTGATAAGGATGCCATCATCGGTTCCATGCTGATCTGCGAAATGGCTGCATACTACAGAAGCATCGGCAGCTCCATCAAGCAGAGACTGGAAGAAATCTACAACGAATATGGTCGTTATCTGAACAAGGTGGATTCCTTCGAATTCCCCGGACTGACCGGTATGGATAAGATGACAGGTATCATGACTGAACTTCGTCAGAATCCTCCTGCAGAAATCGCAGGCTATAAGGTTACAAAGGTTACAGACTATACAAAGCCGGAAGAAACCGGTCTTCCTTCTGCAAACGTACTGATCTACGCTCTGGAAGGCGGCGCTACTGTTGTTGTTCGTCCCTCCGGTACAGAACCCAAGATCAAGACATATTTCACCACACTTGGTAAGGATCTTGCAGAAGCACAGGCACAGAAGGATGCTCTGGCAGCAGCCCTGAAGCCTCTGTTCTCATAATAATAAATCAGAAATACATATAGAAAGCCTCTCTGCAGTTTTCAGGACTGCAGAGGGGCTTTACTTATAGTAATGAAGGAAAGGCTGTTCCCGGATCGTATCATCAAAGTAATATATATTTTAAGACAAACAGAAGCGAAAGCACATACATGAGAGGAGTGACTTCCTTTCCTTTTCCGCTTGCCAGATGAATCAGGGTATAGGAAATGATGCCAACGGCAAGTCCTTCGGAAATGGAGTAGGTTAACGGCATAAACAAAATGCAAAGATATGCCGGAATTGCCTTGATGGGATCATTGAGGTTGACTTTTGTGATACTTCCCATCATCAGGAAACCGACAAAAATCAGTGCCGGAGCCGTGGCAAAGGAAGGAATGGAAGTAAACAAAGGTGCAAAGAAGATGGCCAGGATAAATAATGCTGCTGTTGTAATGGAAGTCAGTCCCGTACGACCACCTTCTGCAATACCGGCTGAACTTTCTGCATAGGTGGTAACCGTTGAAGTTCCCAATACCGCACCAAAGGTCGTTGCCAGTGCATCAGCCAGAAGGGCTCCCTTGATTTTGGGCAGTGTTCCGTCTTCTGCCAGCAGATCTGCTTTGGAGGTCAGACCGATTAAAGCCCCCAGGGTATCAAACAAGTCCACAAAGAGAAAAGCAAATATGATGGTAATAAAGGTTCCGATGGAAATACCGGTAAAATCACATTTGAACGCCTGTCCGAATACGGCACCCAGACCGCTGAAATCGAAACTGAAAAAGGAAGAAGGAATAACGGAATAAAATGCTGCTTCCGGATTCGGAAGATAGATTCCGCAGAGTTCACAGAGAATGCCGGCCAGCCAGGTAATAGCCATACCAATCAGCACATACCCTTTTACATTCCTGATATACAGAACAGCCATAACAAGTGTGCCGAGTATAGCAAGAAGTGCACAGATACCGGCAGTCTGAAAATCCTGTTTAAATGAAATCAGACCCACCAGTGTACTTCCGTTATCCACAACAATTCCTGCATTCTGCAGTCCGATGAAAGCGATGAACAATCCGATTCCCACACTGGCGCCATGCTTCAGTGACAGAGGTATGGCATTAAACAAAGCCTCTCTGACGTTTGTAATGGAGAGAACAATGAAAATCAGACCTTCGACAAATACTGCCAGTAATGCAATCTGCCATGGAAAACCGTAAATTCCGCAGACGGTAAAAGCAAAATAGGCATTCAGGCCCATGCCCGGTGCCAGAACGATGGGATAATTGGTCAGCAGTGCCATAAAAATACAGCCAAGACTGGAAGCAAGAGCTGTAGCAAGCATAACCCCCTGGGGATCCATTCCCGCTGCTGATAAAAGAGACGGATTGACTGCAAGGATATATGCCATGGTCACAAAACTGGTAATTCCCGCATTCACTTCTTTTTTTACGTTCGTATTGTTTTCTTTCAACTGAAAAAACGTTTCTAACATGATTTCCTCCTGTGTCATGTAATTTATTCATAACACAATAATACCTTTCTTCTCCGAAAAAGTCAATCAATATGTTATATTATGATAACATTATCGTCGGAATAAAGCATAATAAATGGGTGTATACTACATCTTGTTTCTTTTCATGTTATTCTGTTATAACATGAGTTGCCTGACAAATGCTTATAAAATACATATATGCATGTATTTTTACTCTGATGATGGTTCAAATGGATTTGTCCGCCTGATACAAATGGAATTGTACTGGACTTTATCTGTTTAAAATGTTAATATAGAGATGTATCAGCATAGAAAAGTATTTGCTGAAACCAATATACAGCTCGTCTGGTCTGAATAGTATCAGCATATGAAAGAATTATTTTTTTATTCCCCATTTTCATATGCTGTGATATACGCTTTGCAAGCGTCGATTTATAATAATAGATGTTGGAGGTTGAAATGAACAGTAAATTGAAAAAAGAAGAGGTTGATTCTTTATTTCATGCAATATTAACCTTACAGACAGTGGAAGAGTGTTACAGTTTTTTTGAAGATGCCTGTACCGTAAACGAATTGCTCTCTCTGGCTCAGAGATTTGAAGTTGCCAGAATGCTTCGCGAGAAGAAAACATATCTGGAAATTGCAGAAAAGACAGGTGCATCCACAGCAACCATCAGCAGAGTAAATCGTTCATTAAATTATGGCAATGACGGATATGACATGGTGCTGGAACGAATGAAAGAACAGTAAAAAACGGAGATACGTCGGTGCAGGATGCATCGGAACGTATCTCCGTTTTATATCAGGATTCTTTTTTCTTCTGGTTTTTACTTTTGCTGTCTTTGTTTTTTATCTCTTTTTCATTCATGAAGAAATCTTCATCGATCATGGTTTCGATCATCAGTTTTTTCAGATATACGTCGAAAGCAAGGGAACAGATAAATGCAAAACGATGAAGCTTTTCTTTTTCGGCATCAGATAACTCCGCAGAGGTGTTGGAAAAGGTTTTTTCCGATGATTTATATTCCTTCCGTATATTCAAAAACAGATCATCCTGCTCCTGTTTCAGATAATCAATAATTTCACCGTATACTTCCGATAATGGGATTTTTCCGTTTCCGCCAAAGTAGTTTTCTTCAATCGGTTCCAGAAGCTTTTTGATATCATTGATACTCATGATATTTTTCATATAATATATGAAAATCAGAAATATCATATGGTCTTTGGAATATTTTTTCTTGTATGGTGAAGGCAGAAGATCATTCTTCGCATAATTATTGATCATGGTTTTGGTCAGAATCTTATCGGATTCAAAACGTTTGGAGGATTCCAGATGTTCTTCCATGAAGCTGGTCACCTGATCCATATACAGGTCCAGGGACGGGATGTCTTCCGGGCGGATATATTCCAACGACAGAAGCCGGCGAAACAGCCGGGTCAGGTTCTTCAGATTGGGATTATTCGAATTTGACAATTTACTCACTTCCTGTTTTTTATATTTTCCAGTATAAGCGAAAATGAAAAATCATGCAAGTTCATAAATTAGGAAACACAAACAGATGTTTTTATGCTATACTGGTACCCATATGATGCGAGGCAAACAGATTGGCCTCCATAACACAAACGGAGACATTCCGATCAATAACAACAGAAATGGGAGGATTGAATGAGTACAATTTACGAGCAATTGAATCCGGAGCAGCAGAAAGCGGTATATCAGACAGAAGGTCCGCTGCTGATTCTGGCAGGGGCAGGATCCGGAAAAACCAGAACGCTGACTCACAGGATTGCCTATCTGATTGACGAAAAGGATGTAAATCCATGGAATATACTTGCAATTACATTTACAAACAAAGCAGCCGGGGAAATGCGGGAACGTGTGGACAGACTGGTGGAGTTCGGTGCGGAAAGCATCTGGGTTTCCACTTTTCATTCCACCTGTGTGCGGATTCTGCGAAGACATATTGAAAGCCTTGGATACTCCACCAGTTTTTCCATTTACGATACCGATGACCAGAAAACACTGCTTCATCAGGTTATGAAAAAACTGGATGTGGATCAGAAAATGTATAAAGACCGTGTGGTGATGAAGTACATTTCCTCTGCCAAGGATAACCTGATTTCACCGGAGAAATTCTGCAAAGACGCTTCCGGTGACTACCGCATGATGCAGATCGGAGAGATATACACGGAGTATCAGGAAGCTCTGAAGAAGAATAACGCACTGGACTTCGATGATCTGATCATGAAAACGGTGGAACTGTTCCGGACCAATGAAGAGGTACTGGATTATTATCAGAATCGGTTCCGCTACATCATGGTGGATGAATACCAGGATACTAATACGGCACAGTTTGAACTGGTCCGTCTGCTGGCAGCCGGATCCAGAAATCTCTGTGTTGTGGGCGATGACGATCAGTCTATTTACAAATTCCGCGGGGCTAATATCCGCAACATTCTGGATTTTGAAACCTACTTTCCGGAAGCCGTTGTGATCCGTCTGGAGCAGAATTACCGTTCCACCCAGAATATTCTGGATGCAGCCAATGATGTGATCCGAAACAATACCGGCAGAAAGGAAAAACGTCTGTGGACAGAAAATGAAGCCGGCAAAAAAGTTACCCTGAAAGGGTATGACAATGCCATTGTGGAAGCAGATCAGATTACGGAGGAAATCCGAAATGCCCATCATGCAGGTGCTGCCTATAGCGATTATGCCATCCTGTACCGGACCAATGCCCAGTCCCGTGCACTGGAAGAACGTCTGGTTAATAAAGGAATTCCCTATCAGCTGGTGGGTGGTATCAACTTTTATCAGCGTAAGGAAATCAAAGATATCCTTGCCTATCTGAAAACCGTGGATAACGGCAGCGATGATATCTCTGCTGCCCGTATTATCAATGTACCCAAAAGAGGAATCGGTGCAGCGACAATCGGAAAGGTACAGGCATTTGCGGACGAACAGGGAATCAGTTTTTATGAAGCCCTGCAAAATGCCCCCTATATCCCGACTCTGTCCAGGAGCCGTGCTCTGTCAAAAATTCAACACTTTGTGGAACAGATTTCTCTCTTCCGAACCATGGCAGAAAACTACCCCCTTCATGAACTGATTGAAAATGTACTGGAAACCAGCGGCTATATGCAGGAGCTGGAAAATGACGATACCATTGAAAATCAGACACGGCTGGAAAATATTCAGGAATTCATCAACAAAGCGGCTGATTATGAAGATCACGCAGAAGGTGAAGCAACGCTTTCCACATTCCTGGAAGAGGTTGCTCTGGTTGCAGACATTGACCGGATGGATGAGGAGGAAGATAAGGTAATCCTGATGACTCTCCACAGTGCAAAGGGACTGGAATTCGATTATGTCTTTCTTTGCGGCATGGAAGACGGATTATTCCCCAGCAGTATGTCCATCAATTCCGATGATCCTTCGGATCTGGAGGAAGAGCGCCGTCTGGCTTATGTCGGAATCACCAGGGCCAGAAAGGAACTGACCCTCACCTGGGCTCGCCAGCGTATGGTAAACGGGGAAACCAGATACTCCAGAGTATCCCGCTTCTGTACGGAAATCCCTGCATCCGTACTGAGTACCAATACACGTGGAAACGGAATGTACGGCAGCGGTGCGTATGGAACCGGAAAATCCGAAAGCAGCGTCCACAGATACAGCGAAACCGAAAGCAGCGCATATGGATACAGCGGATCTGCCGGCAGTGCCAATGCAACCGGTTTGACCGGCAGCAGTTCTTATGGAATGGGCGGACATAAGGCACAGTCCGGATCCTTCGTTCCGATTCGCAAACAGGTGGACAAGGAAGCCCTGGGCAGGCAGTTTAAGGTTGAAAAAATGGATAGCCTTTCCTATGAAGTGGGAGATCGGGTGAAACATATCAAATTCGGAGAAGGAACGGTGCTTTCCATCATAAATGGAAAACGGGATTATGAGGTATCTGTGAATTTTGATAAATTCGGGCAGAAACGTATGTTTGCATCCTTTGCAAAATTGCAGAAAATCTGATTTTTAATGTTGTAAGTCGTACTCCATTAACCTTCCGAGTGTGGATGGAAACAAATGGATCATGATGAAAATCTGATTCTTATTTCGATTTCCTGTAGTAAAATGCAGACAGATATGTTATACTAACAGAAATATGTTTACAACATAAGAAAGGACGTGCTGATCATGAGCAACATTTCAATCAACAGAGAAGAACTGGAACGCATCATTCGATCTGTAAAAGAATCTGAAAACAAAAAGAAAATCTGCATCATCACTGGTATTATCCTCGCCATTGCAGTGATTGCAGCAGCAGCTGTTCTGATTTACAAAAAGCTGAACTGCTGTGAAGAATATGACGAATTTGAAGATGATGATTTCTTCGATGATTTTGAAGATGAAATGGAAGACGAAGCAGAAGAAAAGGGTTCTGTAGAAGATATTTTTGAAGAAGACTGATCTTATCAGAACACATTTTTTCAGCAGAAATCAAAATGATAGGAAATCCAGAAGAATCGCACCGGAAAACAGAAAGCAGGTGCGATTCTTTTCTATGCAGGGATTAATCTGTAATATCATGGGTCAGATCACGTGTCCTCAATTTGCAACAATTAAATAGAATTCCCCTACTTCAAACAATATTGATGTTAAGTAGTGGGTGAGAAATTGAAACTTTTACTGAGTGTGGATTGAAACAAATATATTTGTACAAATTTGATTGGTGTCTATGAGTTATCCGACAAATTAAATAGAGCAGGAGTTTATTTATATGAAAAAAGGACAGATTTATGAAGCAGTAGTAGAGGGAATCGACTTTCCGGACAGAGGCTATTGCATGGCAGAAGGCAAAAAAATACAGATCAAGCAGGCTCTTCCCGGACAGAAAATCCGTTTTGCCGTGAAGAAAGCCAAAAACGGAAAAGGGCGTCTTTTGGAGATCCTTGAGAAATCGCCTCTGGAAACCGCAGAAAATGTGTGTGAGCATTTCGGCAAATGCGGCGGCTGTCTGTATCAGAGCATTCCTTACGAAGAACAGCTGAAAATCAAAGAGCAGCAGATCCGCAGACTGATGCAGCCGGTTTTTGACCGGTATAAACAGGAATTCGTTTACGATGGAATCGTTGCCAGCCCGAACTCCTGCGGATACCGCAATAAGATGGAATATACCTTTGGAGATGAATGCAAGGATGGAGATCTGTCTCTCGGTATGCATAAAAAAGGAAGTTTCCATGACATTGTAACGGTAACAGACTGCCGTATAACCGATTCCGATTTTACCGAAATTCTGAAAGCGACTCTTTCCTTTTTCAAAGAAAGGAATCTGTCATACTATCACAGAATGCGTCATACCGGATATCTTCGTCATCTGCTGGTGAGAAAAACAGCAATGACCGGGGAAATTCTGGTGGATCTCGTCACCAGTACCCAGTATCTTCTGAAAAATACTGTTGTGGATGAAACAGAAAATCCGGAAGAGCAGAAATCGGTTACGGAACAGCCGGAAACTTTGCTTCAGCCTGCCGAAACAGAAGAAGATATGCTGAAAGCCTATACGGACATGCTGTGCAGCCTTCCGCTAAAAGGAACCCTCACAGGTGTTCTCCATACGTTAAACGACAGCCTGGCAGATATTGTTCAGAATGACAGAACCGATTTATTATATGGAAGAAGCTATATCACAGAAAAAATACTGGGTCTGAAGTTTAAAATCACACCATTCTCCTTCTTCCAGACCAACTCAAGAGGTGCTGAGGTTCTGTACTCCATTGCAAGAGAATATA
>JALETI010000228.1 GCA_022781515.1 Lachnospiraceae bacterium | reverse complement strand
TTCCATTCTATCTGTAATTCAGCAGATGTCCCATTTTATTCTGTTTGGTTTTCAGATAGAACAGGTCAAATGGGTTTGCTTCCACCTGAATTGCTCTTCTTTTTACCACTTTCATTCCGTTTTTTTCCAGATCCTGGATTTTCAGCGGATTGTTGGTCAGCAGTTCTACGGATTTTACGCCCAGATCTTTCAGAATCTGCACGGCAATGGAGTATTCTCTCAGGTCTTCTTCGAATCCCAGTGCCAGATTGGCCTGAATGGTATCCATTCCCTGGTCCTGCAGTTCATAGGCACGGATTTTATTGATCAGACCGATTCCTCTGCCTTCCTGGCGCATGTAAACCAGTACGCCGCGTCCTTCCTTTTCAATTTCTTCCATGGCTTTTGCATACTGCTGTCCGCAGTCGCATCTGGAGGATCCGAAGGCATCTCCCGTCATACACTCGGAATGTACACGGCAGAGTACGTTTTCACCGTCACCGATATCACCCTTTACCAGAGCAATATGATGTTCCCCATTCAGGGTGTTCTGATAACCATAAACCCGGAACATGCCGAATCTTGTGGGCATTTCTGCATTTGCTGCACGTTTTACATGGCATTCATGCTGTCTGCGGTATTCCTGAAGCTGACGGATGGTGATGAATTTGAATCCCCATTCCACCGCTTTTTCCTGCAGTTCGGAACTGCGCATCATGGTGCCGTCTTCCCGCATGACTTCACAGCAGAGTCCGCAGGGTTTCAGTCCTGCAATTTTCATCAGATCCACGGTGGCTTCCGTATGGCCTTCCCGTTCCAGAACACCGCCTTTTTTCGCTTTCAGCGGGAACATGTGACCGGGTCTTCTGAAATCTTCCGGTCTGGCATCGTCACGGACGCATGCCATGGCGGTCATGGAACGTTCCACAGCCGAAATACCGGTGGTGGTGTCAATGCCGTCAATAGATACGGTGAATGCCGTTTCATGATTATCGGTATTGCGGGTTACCATCTGGGGAAGATCCAGTTTTCTGCACAGTTCTTCGCTCATGGGCATACAGATCAGACCTTTTGCATGGCTTGCCATGAAATTGACATTTTCTGTGGTGGCAAATTCCGCTGCACAGATCATATCCCCTTCATTTTCCCTATCTTCATCATCGGTTACCAGAATAATTTCACCATTTCTTAATGCTTCGATTGCCTCTTCGATTGTATTATACTGAAACATATTGCTCCTCCTCTATTTTAAATCCATTTTCTAAAATCCATTCTCGGCCAGCCATTCCAGTGAGAGTTTACTTTCTGTCCGTTTTTCCACTCCTGTCCTGTCTTTTTGTCCGTTTTTCCGATCTTCCGGCGCCAGCCCCAGCAGCTTTTCCACGTATTTTCCCACCACATCATTTTCCAGATTCACAATATCGCCAACCTTCTTTTCGGAAAGAATGGTTTCACTGGCTGTATGGGGGATGATGGATACCGAAAATGTGTCAGATGTGACAGCAGCCACGGTTAAACTGATTCCGTCAATGGCAATGGAGCCCTTTTCCACGATCAGATGCATGATGGAATGATCGGCTCCTATGGTATACCACACCGCATTGTCATCTTTTTCAATCCGAAGGATTTGTCCGGTTCCATCAATGTGTCCTGATACGATGTGACCACCGAATCTGCCGTTGGCCGCCATGGCCCGCTCCAGATTCACATGACTTCCTGCATGAAGGCTTCCCAGGGAAGAACGGCTCAGGGTTTCCCGCATCACATCAGCGGTGAAGGTGTTGCCCTGAATGGATGTTGCGGTCAGACATACGCCATTCACCGCCACACTGTCTCCGATTCGCAGATCCTGAAAGATTCTGCTGCCTTCAATGATCAGAATACAGGATTTTGCACCGGGACGAATGCCTTTGATTCTGCCCTTTTCTTCTACGATTCCTGTAAACACGGATACCTGACCTCACTTTCCAATAAAATATCTGCACCCAGCTTCGTTATTTCCGGCTCCGACAGAAGCCACGCCTGATCCGGTGAATCCACTCCGATTCCGCCCACCGGCGAAGGTGCTTTGCTGCCTCCGAATATTTTGGGCGCCAGATATGCCTGAACCTTCTGAACGATGCCATTTCTTAATGCTGCTTCATGGAGAACTGCTCCACCTTCCAGAAGAATACTGTCTATTTTCTCTTCTCCAAGCATGTCCATCAGCTGATTCAGATCCACATGCCCTTCTGTATCCGCATCCGTGTAAAAAATGCGGCATCCCAGTTCTTTTAATTTTTCCGCCTTTTCCACCTGCTGTTCTGTTTCCGGTTTCACCGCAGCGATCCATGTAGGAATTTCCTTTACGGTCTGTACCAGCCTGCTCTCCAGAGGAATCCGCAGTCTGCTGTCGCAGACAATCCGCACCGGATCCACGCCATCTTCCAGCCGGCAGTTCAGCATGGGATCATCCGTAAGCACCGTCTGGATGCCCACCATGATTCCGGCACATCGTTTTCGATCCGCATGCACTCTCTTTCTGGCCGCTTCTCCGGTGATCCAGCGGGATTTTCCGCTGAATGTAGCAATTTTCCCATCCATGGTCATGGCATATTTCATGATGACGTAAGGACGTTTTTTCTGAATGTAATAAAAAAAGATTTCGTTCAGTTTATCACATTCGTCCTGCAATACATGCTCATACACTTCAACACCACGGTCACGTAAAAATGAGATTCCCTTTCCCTCCACCAGGGGATTGGGATCTGCAGAACCCACAAATACCCTTCGGATTCCATGTTCGACAACGGCCTCTGTACAGGGCGGCTGTTTTCCGTAATGACAACAGGGTTCCAGTGTCACATACAGATCCGCACCCTCTGCTTCCTCCAGTTTTTTCAGACTGGCAAAGGCTTCTCGTTCTGCATGCAGGCATCCGTATCTTGTATGATATCCCTGTCCGATCACCTGACCGTCTTTTACGATTACAGCTCCCACCAGGGGATTGGGATTGACTCTTCCGCTTCCCTGCTTTGCCAGTTCAATGGCCATCCTCATGTACTTTTCATCAAAACCATCCGGCATTTCCTGCAGTTTCATAGTCCTCCTCCTGTTTCGTAATACTATGTTGGTTTAAGTCATACTTGCATGAGAACCACAAGAAATTTCCATTTTATGGGGAAATTTTTTCCATAGAAAAAAGCCCTGAACCGAAATTCAGGGCTTAAAAATCATTCATAATAATCCAATCTTATCCATCCTGTCCGCATCATCAATACCATACTGATATATATGAATACATCCTGTTAATACAGCTTATATGTGTATCAATAGATACAGTTTGTTTCTGAACAGGAGATATGGTCAGACTGTTACAACTTCTTCCATCCAGACTATACTGTCGGCCTCGGAGTTTCACCGAATCACTCCCTCTCGGGTTCGCGGGCTGTACCGCCGGTAGGGACTTGCACCCTGCCCTGAAGTTCTCATCTGACTGTATTATAACTCTGACAATAACACTTGTAAAGTAATAATTGATAAAATTGTCAGATTTTTTACAGGAAATTTTTCATTTTGCACAATTGTATGTTCGGAACAAAATACAAAAATTATTTCTCATCCATCCTAATCCTGCTCCAGTTTACCGGTGTACAGCTGCCAGTAAATACCTTTTTTAGCGATCAGGCTTTCATGATTGCCTCGCTCAATGATATTACCATGATCCAGTACCATAATGACGTCTGAATTCTTGATGGTGGACAGTCTGTGGGCAATGACAAATACGGTCCGGCCTTCCATCAGATGATCCATGCCCTCCTGTACGATTTTCTCCGTACGGGTATCGATACTGGAGGTCGCCTCATCCAGAATCAGCACCGGCGGGTCTGCAACTGCCGCCCGGGCAATGGCCAGCAGCTGACGCTGTCCCTGAGAAAGGTTGGCCCCGTCTCCGGTCAGCATGGTGTCATACCCCTGGGGAAGATGCTCGATAAAATATTCCGCATTGGCAAGACGGGCTGCTGCCTTCACCTCCTCATCCGTTGCATCCAGACGTCCGTAGCGGATATTCTCCATAACGGTTCCGGTAAACAGATGGGTATCCTGCAGTACCACACCAAGGGAACGACGCAGATCATCCTTCTTGAATTTATTAATATTGATACCGTCATAACGGATTTTTCCCGCATTGATATCATAAAAACGGTTGATCAGATTGGTGATTGTGGTTTTTCCGGCACCGGTTGCACCTACAAATGCAATTTTCTGACCGGGTTCCGCATAAAGGGTCACATCATGCAGTACGGTTTTATCCGGTACATAGCCAAAATCCACATGTTCCATCTCAATATGACCTTCCATGGGCTGGTAGGTGGTTGTGCCATCTGCCTTGTGGTAATGCTTCCATGCCCAGCGTCCGGTACGCTTTTCGGTTTCTGTGATGGTTCCATCCGGCTGAATTTCCGCACGAACCAGTGTTACATATCCGTCATCCTCTTCGGACTGTTCATCCAGCAGGGTAAAGATACGGTCGGCACCGGCCATGGCCATGATAATGGAATTAAACTGCTGGGAGACCTGTACAATCGGCATGCTGAAACTCTTGTTAAACTGCAGGAAACTTGCCAGTGTACCAATTGTCATTCCACCGAAACCGGTAATGGTCATGATGGAACCGGCGATAATACACAGTACAAAACTGATATTGCCGAGATTTCCATTGACCGGCATCAGAATATTGGCAAAGGTGTTGGCCTTTTCCGCACTTTCCTGAAGGGCATCATTTAACCGATTGAATTCCTCAATACTCTTTTCTTCATGGCAGAATACCTTGACCACCTTCTGTCCGGACATCATTTCTTCAATATAACCGTTTACAGCACCCAGATTTTTCTGCTGTGCCATAAAATACTTTCCTGCCAGCCCGCCCAGGGTTTTCGCAGAATAAATCATAACCCCGCACATGGCAAGTGTCAGAATGGTCAGCGGAACATTCAGCAGAATCATGGAAATCAGGACACTGACAATGGTAATACAGGAAGAAACCAGCTGCGGAAAACTCTGGCTGATCATCTGCCGGAGGGTATCCACGTCATTGGAATACATACTCATAATATCACCATGGGTATGGGTATCAAAATATCGGATGGGCAGTGTTTCCATATGACAGAACATCTGCTCACGGATATTCTGAAGGGTTCCATTGGTCACATGAACCATGATTCGGTTATATCCATAGGTACAGAAGGCACCCACAACATAAATGGCGGCGAGCTTCGTCATTGCACCGAGAAGCCGGCTGAAATCCGGATTGTCCTGACCAATCAACGGGGCAATATAATCATCAATCAGAGATTTCAGAAACATATTTCCGTAAACCATGGCAAGGGAACTGAATAAAATCATGAAAATAACCAGCAGACAATGCCATTTATAGGACTGCAGCACATAGCCGGTCATCCGTTTCAGTACATGAAAGGGGTTTTTTCCGGGCGGAAGGGGCGGGCCTCCACGCATTCCTTTTTTACCATGTCCTCCCATGGGACGAACCTGACGTGCATTTGCTGACTGTTTTTCTCCAACACCTGACTTACTCATCGTCCGTACCTCCTTTCATCTGCGATTCATAAACATCACGATAAATCGAATTGGAAGCAAGTAATTCTTCATGGGTTCCCACACCATGAATCTTTCCTTCTTCCAGAACGATAATCCGATCGGCATCCTGTATGGATGAGATACGCTGTGCAATGATCAGTTTGGTGGTCTCCGGAATTTCCTCACGGAATGCCTTCCGGATCATGGCATCGGTTTTCGTATCCACTGCGCTGGTGGAATCGTCCAGAATCAGGATCTTCGGTTTCTTCAGCAGGGCTCTGGCAATACACAGACGCTGCTTCTGACCGCCTGAGACATTGGTGCCGCCCTGTTCGATCCATGTATCATATTTGTCCGGGAAGGTCTGGATAAATTCATCCGCCTGGGCCAGTTTGCAGACATGTTCAATTTCTTCATCACTGGCGTTCTGATCCCCCCAGCGAAGATTATCTTTAATGGTTCCTGCAAACAGAACGTTTTTCTGAAGAACCATGGATACCTGATCACGAAGGGTTTCCAGATCATAGTCTCTGACATTCCGTCCGCCCACACGGACTTCCCCTCCTGTGGTATCGTACAGACGGGGAATCATCTGCACAAATGTGGACTTGGAACCGCCGGTTCCGCCGATGATACCGATGGTTTCACCGGAACGGATCCGGATGGAGACATCCTCCAGTACATTTTTCGAATTCTTTCCGTATGCGAAATTCACATGATCAAATTCAATAGATCCATCAGCAACTGATTTTACGGGATGTTCCGGATTTTTGATTTCCGCTTCTTCCGTCAGGATTTCTGCAATACGATCCATGGATGCCTTGGACATGGTCAGCATAACAAAAATCATGGATATCATCATCAGGCTCATCAGAATATTCATGACGTAATTGAACATACTCATCAGCTGTCCTGTGGTCATGGAGCCGCTGACCACCAGATGGGCGCCAAACCAGGATATGGACAGCATACAGCCGTAAACCGTCAGCTGCATCACCGGCATATTATAGCAGATAATTTTTTCCGCCTTCACAGACATCAGGCACAGCTCTGCACATGCCTTCTGCATCTTGCTGATTTCGTGATTTTCACGGACATAGGATTTTACCACACGGATTGCGGTTACATTTTCCTGTACGCTGGCATTCAGCGCATCATATTTCCGAAACATGGCGTTAAATACAGGGAAGGCGGTTTTGACAATGAATGCCAATGCAGCCCCCAGCACAACAATGGCCACCAGAAAAACCCGTGACAGACTGGCATTGATATAAATGGTCATGGCCAGTGCACAGATCAACGTAATGGGAGCACGGGTACACATACGCAGAATCATCTGGTAGGAATTCTGTACATTGGTAACATCTGTGGTCATACGGGTGACCAGACCTGCTGTGGAATAGCGGTCAATATTGGAAAAGGCAAAGGTCTGAATATTTTCAAACATACCTTTTCGAAGATTTCTGGCAAATCCTGAACTGGCCTGTGCCGCAAAACGTCCAGCTGCCACACCGAAAGCCAGCGACAGCATTGCCAGACCAAGCATCAGAAGACCCATGCGGATTGCATACCCGGTGTTGTTCTTTCCAATGCCATTGTCAATGATTTCCGCCATAACAAGAGGAATCAGTACTTCCATGAATACCTCAAGTACGGCAAACATCGGGGCAAGCAAAGAGGCTTTTTTATACTCTTTGACCTGAGCAAGCAACGTCTTGATCATAATTTACTACTCCTTTATTTTTTCTTCCGAATTACACTCCAGATGGCAAAACTCGGGTCTTCCACCAGTGTAATCCGGGTCAATATTATGCTTCATTTGATTCAGAACCCGGTGAAAGGTCTGAAGATCTTCCTCCGGAATCCCATTACAGAGTATTTCTTCTATTTTATCAAATATTTCAATCTGATGCTGATCGGCTGCCAGTCCCTTATCAGTTACAACGATTTTTTTCAGTCTGGCATCATAATCCACCGGTTCTCTGCCGATAAATCCATTTTTCTCCATGAGCTGCAGAACACTGGTTACGGAAGATCTGGAGATTTCCATCCTCTTCTCCACATCCCGCTGAAACACATCCCGCTGACTGCTTTCCATGATCAGATACCGCAGCAGAAATCCCTGGAAACCTGTCAGCTCCGAATCCCGATTCAGCACATCGATTTTCTTTTTGATCATATTGGATAACGATTTGATCTGAAATCCAAATTTCCAGCACTCCATACAGGTCCTCCTTCCTGTTTTTTTTAATCATTCAAATAACTGACAGTATTATCTCTGATTGTCAGACTTCGAACTTTTGATAGACATTATATGATTTCTATATATACTTGTCAATGTGAAAAGTGTGTTCTTTCTGTGAACAGGATGATACCGTCAGTCAGCAAAATGAAAAGGAATCCGATGTTACTGTTTTTTGTACATACAGGCAACGGTCTTGATTCCCCAATTCATTTCTGATACACTCATTTAAATGAGTCAGGAGACAAATGTACCATAAAATACGATTGCAATACAGATTTTTAAGGAGAAGACATGACCAGAAAATTATACGATGCGGATGCCCGTCTGCTCTCATTCAGCGGAAGGGTATTATCCTGTGAATACAATGAAAAAAAATCCTGTTATGAAGTCATTCTGGATCAGACTGCCTTTTTCCCGGAGGAAGGCGGTCAGATGCCGGATCAGGGTGTGCTGGACGGGCAGACGGTTACGGATGTTCAGCTTCGAAAAGAAACCATCTGCGGAAATTATGAAGAAACCATTGTACATATGGTAAAATCTCCCATAACCGTAGATGCTGAAGTGACCGGAACCATTGACTGGAACCGCCGTTTTGACCAGATGCAGCAGCATTCCGGCGAACATATCATATCCGGTCTGATCCATCACCACTACGAACTGGATAATGTCGGTTTTCATCTGGGAGCGGAAGAGGTGACACTGGATTTTAACGGCACTTTAACACTGGAACAGCTCCGCGCCATTGAAAAAGAAGCCAATGAAGCCGTTAAAAAAAATTTTTCGGTGGAAATTGCATTTCCGGATCCGGAAACTCTGAAAAACCTGAATTACCGAAGCAAAATCGAGCTGAAAGGTCCGGTCAGAATCGTAACCTTTCCCGGTTACGATATCTGTGCCTGCTGTGCTCCCCATGTGGAACGCACCGGTGAAATCGGTCTGATCAAAATTACCAATGTACAATCCCACAGAGGCGGTATCCGTGTCAATATTCTCTGCGGTGACCGTGCCATTGCCGACTATACCCAAAAACAGGACAGTGTATCTGCTGTCTCCGCCAGTCTCTCAGCCCCTGCATCAAAGATTGCAGAGGCGGTGGAAAAGCTGAAGCAGGATAATCTTCATCTGAAAGAACAGATCTGCGCTTTGCAGGCTGCTTTGATGGAAACCAAGATGGCAACCCTGCCTTCTCCTGCCAATTGTTCCAATGCTCTCCTCACTGCATCCGAACTGGATGCCATTGCATCCCGTAATACGGCCAATCAGCTGGCTGATACGTATCCCGGTTTCGGAGCCGTACTGGTGGGATCCGATGAAAATGGATACCGATTTGTCATTGCCAGCCGCCGGAAGGACTGCCGCGAACTGGCTGCGCTTTTTCGGAAAGAATTCGGAGCCAAGGGCGGCGGATCCGCGGAAATGATTCAGGGGAATATGAAGGTGAATCTGGAGGAATTCGAAGCGTTGTTTATGCAGCTGTAAAAAAAGACTGTCGCACTACCTTTTACATGGTAAGAGCGACAGCCTCTTTTATTCCACACGAAACAGTATCTGTAAGCTTATACCGCTTTCTTCTCCGTGGATTTCATCCAGTTCAGAATATCCTCCAGAGATTCCACAATATCATCTGCAATTTCTTTCATATGATCATTAGGTGCAATCGTATCCGGGATCATAATCACATGCATTCCCGCACGATGAGCTGCTTCCACACCATTCAGAGAATCTTCCAGCACCAGGCAGTTCTCCGGATCGGTATAAGACTTCTTTGCAGCCTTCAGGAAAATTTCCGGATCCGGTTTGCTGTTTTCCACAGCATCGCCGAATATCATATAATCAAAGTATTTTTTCACATCTGCCATCTTCAGCAGCTTCATGGCTCTTTCCCGACCGGTGGAAGTTGCCAGCACCACATTGTAATGGTGTGTTTTCAGAAAAGACAGAAGTTCCTTCAGACCCGCCTTCACCGGAACCCCATTCTCTTCCATACAGCGGTCAATATATTCCTGACGCGCGTTAAGAATACGGTCCAGATCCGCGTCCTCGCCAAAATAGCTGCGCAAAATGTCAAAAGCACGTTTCTTATTGGAGCCCTTCAGTTCATCCAGCATTTCCTGTTTTACGACAATCCCCAGTTTATCTGCTATTGCATAAAACGCTTCATTACTCAGACGTTCGGTATCAAACATCAGACCATCCATATCAAATATAACTGTTTTAATCATCTTAAAGCCTTCTTTCCCAATAAGTTTGTCATTACTCATCACCTATAGAGGTGAGAGTCTTCTCTGACTGAGATAAAAATTGTTTCCGATAGTGTACTCTTTTGTGTACGAAACTACTGCACAAATATAAGATTATTTTTTTTGAATAATCGTAACTTTATACAAGAGAAGATAAAAAATTGCCAATTTGCATAGAAAGAAGACTTTTCCTTCCGGATTATTCTGCACTTTAAAGCAGAAAAAACCTGCAGAAACAAGTTTTTATATTTCTGCAGGTTTCCATCTTTTCAGTAAAAAACGGTGTACTAACCAATGGATACGACTTCAAAGCCTTTGTCTGTTACCGCTTTTTTTAACGCTTCCAGATCGGTGCTGCCTTCCACATAGGCTGCATTGTCCTCCAGTTTCACATCAGCGGTTACGCCTTCGATCGCTTCCAGTGCCTTTTTCACCTTGCTGACACAGTGTTTGCACATCATACCTTCGATTTTAATTGTTACCATCGTTTTTCCTCCTTCTGTCTGCCGGTATACGGCGATTGTGAACTGCGGTATAAAGTCAGGATCCTCCCTGCCTCATCTGCAGAAAACGATGCATCACTGCAGTTTCTCCATGATTTTGATAAATTCATCAATCTTTTCTTCCATCTCTTCCTGTGTTTTCGCATGTGAAACACAGCTTTTCAGATGTGCGGAGAGCACCTCTTTGTTGGCGCGCTGCAGGACAGATGATGCAGCCATGATCTGATTGGAGATATCAATGCAGTAGCGGTCTTCTTCAATCATGTTCAGAATGCCGTCAATCTGTCCCCTTGCCGTCTTCAGCAGCCTTGTTACCTTTTTCTTATCCGCTTTCATCCGTTTCCTCCTGTCTGCAGATTCTGATTCCGCTGATATTTCAGACCACGCTCAGTAAGACTAACAGAGTGCGATGTGCGACATTGAAACCATATCTGCGATGGTATGCATGCAGGAATCCTTCTCATCCGTACAGATACCCCCAGGGGGTGTCCGTATATCCATTATGAAACAGGACTCCCGTTTTGTCAAGTGTATTGTTTTCGAAATCCGCTCTGAACAGACATATCATTTTCCGGTATTGTTTCGTTCCAGTATTTTGGGAAACTGATGCAGGAACAGCGTTGTTGTCGTTGCTGCTGCAATAAAATCAGAAACCGGCTCCGCAAGAAATACGGCAAATAATTTATTTTCCAGAAACATCGGGAAAATGTAAATCAAAGGAATCAGCAGGATCAGTTTACGCAGACACGCCAGAAACAGGGAAATTCTGGCCTGACCCAGTGCCACGAAGGACTGCTGAAAGGTATTCTGAAATCCCATCATAAAGATGGCACCAAAATATATCCGCATGGCCCAGGATGTGGTTTCCGCCAGTTCCGCAGAGCTGTTGTTGAATATGGCAACGAAAACCCCCGGGAAAAGCTCCACTGCCAGGAAAAATACCGTGCTGACCGTAACCAGGCAGATACACAGCAATTTCACTGCTTCTTTCACCCGTTCATCTTTTTTTGCTCCGTAATTAAAACTGATAATCGGCTGAGCCGCCTGGGAAATGCCGCTTAAAGTAAGTGTCATGATCTGCATGACACTGGACAGAATCGTCATGGAACCCACCGCAATATCTCCGCCGTATCTGGCAAGGGAAGAATTGAAGCAGATATTCAGAAGACTTTCCGTACTCTGCATCACAAAGGGAGAAATTCCCAGACCGATAACCGGAATCAGAACACTGCCCTGAATTTTCATATTCCTTCTGCGGATTCTGAGTATCGTCTTCTTCCCTGTAAGGAAACGCAGCACCCACAGAGAAGAAATGGATTGAGAAAGCACGGTGGCCACTGCTGCTCCCCTCACTCCCATGTGCAGTCCGAAAATCAGAATCGGATCCAGAATAATATTGGTCACAGCGCCGATTAAAACCGTCATCATACTGATTTTCGTAAATCCCTGGGTTGTAATAAATGCATTCATACCGATGGCAAGCTGTACAAAAACCGTTCCGCATACGTAAATCTGCATGTAGGACCATGCATAAGGAAGGGTCTCTTTACTGGCTCCGAACAGAACCAGCAGCTTTGGACCAAACAGCAGGAAAAACACGGTCAGAGTGGCAGAAATCACCAGCAGCGCACTGAAACAGTTTCCCAGTATCTGCTCTGCTTTTTCGTTCTTTTTCTGTCCCATGGCAATGGCAGCCTGCGGCGCACCGCCCATGCCGACCAGAGCACTGAATGCGGTCACCAGCATCAGAATGGGAAAACAGAGTCCCAGTCCGGTCAGTGCCTGTACGCCGTATTCCGGTATATGCCCGATATACATACGATCCACAATGTTGTAAAGCATATTTACCAGCTGAGCTGTTACCGTCGGAATTGCCAGAGACAACAGCAGCCGTCCCACACTGCCGCTTCCCAGATCCCGGGCGGCAGTTTTTTTCTGAATTTCGTTCTCTTCTATCATAGTTCCCTCTTTATTATCAATTGTACTGTAATTCATCATGTATTTCCACGCACCTTCTGTCCCGGCTTCTGTTCAGAAGCAACCGAAACAGTATCCTCACCGAAACAGTATAGTATTCAGAGTGGATCAAATCAGAAATTACTGTGTGTTCCCTATGTGTTGCGTATCCGCCAAACAGATGACCTCTGTATCATAGTATGCTGCAGAATTATTTGTCAATAGATGGTTCTTGTCTTTTCCCCACAAATCGAATACAATGTTACCAGAATTTTAAACCATAAAACGGGAAGAAATCCGTTTGTATCATGGTGTAGAATAATCTTTGCACCTTCGATAGCAATATAAAGAAAAAGGACGATTTTTATGCGAAAAATATCTAATATTCTCTTTCTCCTGCTCACCCTCTTCTGCACTGCTCTCATGACAGCCTGCGGAGATCCGGATATCACAGAACCCACCACGGTTCTGTCGCTAAGTGATCTTCCCGGCAAGTCCATCGGGGTTCTGAAAGATTCACAGGCCGATCTGGCAGCATCTGTTCTGGAAGACCCGGCTTCCGATCAGGCACCTGCCGTTGTTGTCCGTTATAAAAAGCTGGATGATGCCGTAAAAGATCTGAAAAAAGCAAAACTGGACTGTGTGATCCTTGACAGTTTTTCCGCAGCACAGTATTACATGGAAAACGGAAAACTGGCGGTTCTGGAAGATGCTTTTTCCTGGCAGGAATATTCCATTTGTCTGAACAACAGCAGTTCCTGGCTGCAGGAAGAAATAAACCGGGTTCTTGCCCTGATGGATGAGGATGGCACCCTGCAGCGAATCCATGAAAAATATGCAGACGGTATGCCTTCTGAAGAAGAATCCATGGAAATGGAGGTTTATGAAGGAGAACAGGTACTCCGTGTCCTGACCGGTTCTGACCGCTATCCCTATGTTTACACCACCTCAGAAGGGCAGCTTGCCGGCATCGAAGTCGATATTGCAAGGGAAATCTGCCATAGACTGGACTATGAACTGATACTGGAAGAAATGGATATGGAAAACATTTTCCGTGAAGTGGCCGCCGGAGAAGCAGAAATGGGCATTGCTGCTCTGTCTCCGGAAATGGATCCCACCGGAGAATGCATTTTCACCGACAGCTATTCCTTTGCCAGCCAGCAGGTGCTGATCCGGAATATCCGGAAATAATCTGGCAAAGAACTTTCTATTATTGGAAAAGGAACTTGAGCTCTAGAACTTCAAAGACTCAGGTTCTAACCCGTGGTGGATATACTGACTGGCTTGAAGTGCGAAAAAGGGACCGCACACTAAATAAAAATTTGTGCGACAGCCTCATTGTATCATATCATCAGAATTTTAATATCGGATCACCAGACCCAGACTTTCTCCCTGAAAATATTCGGGACAGTAATTGGTCAGATACAGCTTCATGGACCGTTTTTCTTCCGGAAGTCTTTCCAGTGTATTGTGAAGCTTACGGATGGGTTCTTCATCTGCAAGAATATTCTCCCATACTCTTTCAAAATTTTCTTCCAGATAATCATTGTAAGAACCGGCAGCATCCGCTTCCAGTACATTCATTTCAAACAGCGGAATCACCATCTGGTTTCTGGTTTCTTTATCGTTTTTTCTGCTCACATGGGCATGATCAATTTTTCCATAATAATTCAGTACATTGAGTAATCTATTGGCAAAGGACAGGCTTTCAATTCTTTCTTCAATCTTTTCCGCTTTTTCACGTTTCATTAATTTTGACATATTTAACCTCCTGTGTCTGTAAACATCTGTGTCACATATTTTTATATGTTTACATTGTCACACTTGTCCTGCATGAAGCCGTCATCAGCCGTCTCCGGTTCTGCCGTACTTCAGCATGCATTGAAGAATACCATTAAATAATGTGAATTACAATCAATAAAATAGATAAAAAATATCAAAAGAAGTGGAAAACTTTGGAAGTATTTTTCTTCAATTTCAAATCAGGG
>JALETI010000226.1 GCA_022781515.1 Lachnospiraceae bacterium | reverse complement strand
TCCTGCAAGAAACCTTCGATTCCCATATGAATCTTTTCATCGGGCAGAATTCCGTGTATTCCATATACAAGAACATCATTGGAAAGCTCGTCCCGCAATAACCCTGCCTGATAAAATAACCGGTTTTTCCTCTCCAGTTCCAATTCCTCTGATTCAATATATGAATCATATTCCGAACCGATTTTCACACTGATTCCCACACCAGTTTTCACATCAGTTTCCGCATCAGCTTCCTCACCGGTTTCCACGCTGATTTTCACCTTTTCCTCTGCAGCATCAGATAATCCATACCGTTTATATTCCTGATATCGTAAATATGCAAGGATCAGCCTTTCTCCGTCACTCCCGCTGTCAAAATAATGAGGATTTCCCGTCATTCTGGCAGCAAAAACATTAAATAATTCCGGTTCGGCCAAAGGCAGCTGTTCCATACTTTGAAATACCGTAAATAATGGTTCTGGAGGACCGTCCCCGGAAGGTTTTGGTTCTTGGCTGAACCGTTACCATACCGGCAGGCTCATCATAAACACCACTGTTGATGCTGTCGGTTTCTCTGGCAAAATTTCCTTTTATATGGAAAGGTTTCTCAATTCCGAACACACAGGCAGATAACCGATGTGCCTCTTCAATGGTCGCACACTGTCCATTGATATTTTCCCGGAACTGGTTTTCATCAAATACCTCTTCAAAACGGGGAATCGTTTTTTCGTATTGAACCACACTTTCCAGGATCTGATTCAGTGCATTGCGGTCAAGCTCTGACAATCGTTTTTCAATGACAGGAATCACACGCTGCAGACTTTTAATAAAAGAACGCAGATACTCAATCATCCGGTCTTTGAACAGCATAAACGCTTCTGTCTGCATCATATTCTCTGCTTTTACGCTGTTCAGTTCATGCATATAATCCATATAGTTCTGATTCAGCCGTTTGAAATCCTGCTGGAAATTTTTCCACCAGCCGGACACACGTTCCGGATCCATAACCGCAATCTCCGGAATTTCACTGACCGCTGCTGCGATCCGTTCCAGCAGCGTCGGTTCCAGCGAAAAACCTTCGTACTGTATGTTCTCCAGCCGAATGATCATGCGTTCAATCTCCACAGCCGTCTGCGTCAGCTGATAACTGTATTTTTTATTCTTAAACTCTTCAATGGTACCCGCATGTCTCGTATCCTGAATCGTATCCAGATTGCCCCATGCCGTCAGCGAAGCAAGATCCTGCTGGCACATCTCCATCGTACAGAAAGAAAACTGCGGCAGCACACGCATCTCGTTCCATACTTCTTCCTGATACAGCCAGTATTTCATCTTTTCATATTTTTCATAAAACAGACGGACAATAACCCGATATCGATCAACATTTTCTGCTGTCAGATACCGGGTCTCCGTCAACGGCTTTATCATTTTTTCCGTAACATCCATCATTGTCCTCTTACTAACACATGTTTACACATTACACGATCACTTCAAGTATTCTTTTGCCATTACATACACTCTCTGATATACCGGTCTTTTTATGTTTGTTAAAATTAAATGTCAGTAAATATCCCCTGTCTGCATGGTAAAACTCCAGATATTCAGCAAGCTGAATCTGTCCATTATGATGATACTGCTGACCCTTCCACAATTTCAGTTCAATAATAAATTGCTGCCCCCTGTAGTCAACAATAATATCTGTCCTGGTCTTATCACGTGTCTGTGCTTCAATATAATAATTACCGGTTCCATTAATAATCGGCCGAAGAAACATCAGAAAAATTCTGCGTCCCTCTTCTTCAATAAATTTGTCTTCAGAATTTCCACAGATGCTTTCAAAATACTCATAAAACTTTTTCATAACAAGATCCATTTGAAGCATTCCATGAACAATGAACTGATTTCCGGAAATATCCGGTACAATTTGAAACTGTTCCCGTCCCTCTTCTTCTGACAAAAAGAAGTTGTATAGTTTAGTTTCAAAAATCCGGTTTGCAATTATTACGGTATTATTCTTTTCTTTCAAAAAACCAAACATAATTCCCAGACTGATAATCTGACTGTCTGCTTCAAATGTGTAGCGAACACCTTGAAAAAGTATATTTTTTATCATATATCCAAGTTTTGGATATTCATACAGGTGTTTTATCATATCATCAAATAAGGTATTGCTTTCCTTCAGGAGTATTCGAATTGCATCCAGAAAACCTGCTTTTGTCCATGCATCCTTTTTTTCCGGAAAAACCGAACTCCCTGCAATCCGTTCATCGATCAGCTGACAGATTCTCGACACCAGATACGGATATCCGGATGTATATCCATACAGAAGATTACTCATGGTGTCAATTCCCATATCTGTATGATAATCTTCTTCATATTCTCTCAGCATAGTAGAGATATCTTCAGCAGAAAAACTCATGTCAATCAGAAAATCCACTGCAACATTCCAGGGACTGTTGTTTTTAGATTCCTGATCCGGATGAAATTTCAATTTCAGATTTTTGATATCATAAACGCCTGCCAGAATAACAGACTTAAATGTACTATCTTTTTCCAAAAGCTGTTTTTGATATTTTTCCCGTAAAAGAGCAAGAAAAGACAGAAATATCTGATTATCTGAACTTTTATCAACTTCATCAATCATCAGAATAATATCTTTGGGGCATTCCCTGCATAAGTTCGTTATTCGAACCCCCAAAGTACGCATGGGAAACCGTTCTGATACCGGACTATTCCATTCCTGAATAATTTCAGAAGAGACATTCTGATGCTGCAGAGAATCACTGATATCCATAATCAGTCCCTCAACAAGGTTCAAAGATGATTTAAAATATTCATCCGCAGATTCAAAACTCAGATGCAATACAATATAATCACTTTTCAGTCTCTGTTCCAGTAAATTAAGTGTTGTGGTTTTCCCATACTGTCTTGCCCGATTCATTGTGAAATAGCATCCCGGCTGTATATAATCAGTAATTATCTTTTCAATTTTGTTACTGGTATCTACCATGTAATGCTTACCCGGAACACAATTTCCAGTCACATGAAATCGTTTAACCATTGCATCTCCCACTTTCTACAAAACTTCAGATGTCCTCTTACTTTTCGTATTTCTCGATCATACACTGATGCTCTTTGCTGTCTCTGTCATAATTGATCCCCACCAGAAGAATTTCTCCCGTATAATCCAAAATGGAATCCGGATATCTCCGATCCTTAATCTGCTGTAATGCAGTCCGGGCATTCTTATTCCACTTAAGCTCCGCAACGATTGCCGGATAGAAGGCTTTATACTCAGGCTTTGGTATAAAGACAAAATCCGCAAATCCGCGGCCGGTGGGAAGTTCACGAATCGGTTTAAAATAATACTGCATGGCACTCAGATACCCCAGTGCCAGAACACTGCTCAGGGAATTCTCATTGTTGTATTGAACAACGGAAACATATTCATTATGGAGTTTTTCAATCTGTGCTGCAGCTGCTTCGCCGTCCATATCCAGCGTGGCATACAGCAGTTTTTCCGATTCCTGCTGGAATTGAACCATCTCATTCCATTGCCTTCTCTCCACAGCATTTTTCAGTTCCTGTCGAATCTCTTCATTGGGAACAAAAGCCGTTCTGCTTGTCTGATCATATCCCAGATATCCTAGATGAATCATGTAGGTAAGCACATCATCCTTACTCTGGATATGAACCGTATCATTTTTAAAAGACGCTGTATTCACCTTCACAGATGCCCCGGACAACATTTCAATAACAGCTGATTTCAAGCCATCATAATTCATGTTAATAAGAGGGACAATTGCCTCATAGGAAGCGGTCTCCGACCAATAGCTTCTGAATTTACCTTTAAGCATAACACTCACAACTGCTCTGGGATTATAAACCTGATAATCATCCAGAAAATATCCATCGTACCACTTCTTTACCTCATAAAAATCAAGATGATACTCTTCAGCGAGTTTTCGTACTTCTTCTTCTGTAAATCCAATATACGGTGTCAGATTGCTCGCACTCAGCATAGTAAACTCATCGAAGTTATTCAGAGCCGACTGCGTTTTCTCTTTTATTATCGGCAAAATACCGGTCAGATAAGCCAGCTGAATGTATTTTGTAGGTTCAATTCCCTTAAACAATCCTCTCAGGAAAGAAATATATTCCCTCTGTACCTTATGATTGGCTGCCTCATCACGAATCAGAACATCCCATTCATCAATAATGATAACAAACTTTTTCCCGGTCATCGAATTAATTCGGGACAAAGCTTCCGATAAAGAATGGATTTCTTCCGAAAGTTCTCCCGGATAGTATGCTCTCAGTTCCTCAATCGTCTTCTCCGTAATATAAGAAATTACATGATTGGGACCGCCGGCGGGAACCATACACCACTGGATATCCAGATGAATGACATCATACTGATTCAGATGCTTCCTGAAATCCCGGTTCTTACCGATTTCAAGACGGGAAAACATTTCTTCCGAATCACAGCCTCTGCTGTAGTAAGCTGCCAGCATATTGGCAGTAATGGACTTTCCAAAACGCCTCGGACGACTGTTGCAAATATAACCCTGCAGGGTGTTCATCACCTTGTTGGTATATTCCAATACGCCCGTTTTATCTATATATATCTCGGAATTCAACGCAACCTGAAACGCATCATTCCCCGGATTTACAAATCTTCCCAAATCTGCACACTCCCTTCCGAAACTATCTGTCTCCCAAAAATGCCGTGTAAAATGTACACGGCATTCGGTTTCATTTGATTTTATCATTGTTTCTGTCAATTAGCAAGGCAGTTTCTGTCAGATTCCGGAGAGCCCGGGAATCCCTCCATTTCAGTCACTTTGTTCATTATTGCTATCGATTCAATATCATATGCTCATACTTCATCTCATCCGGTGTCCAGAAGTATTTTGAGGTATTCTCCCCCTGCAATACTAAAAGCCCCGGAAGGCCAAAGCCCCCGGAGCCGATTTTGATGTATTCGGTATACCGGACTGCGTCCAGTATATTTTGGTTGTCAAGAGATGTCAATACGAGATCAGATTATTTCACCCACAGCATTTCGTGATGCAAAATAAGGTGGCACAAACTAATCCAAGACAAATCGATGCTTTTACTCGTCAGCAATAGGCGGCTCATTATTCACAGAATCATCTTTGTTTTTGTCCGCTCCGTAGTTTGCGCATGCGGATTCCAACTTAATATAATTGCAGAAAAGTGGATATACTTTTCCTGTGTTTTTCTGATGTTCGTATATTGTCTTTGCCTTTTCCAGAATACCATCAGGTGATGAAATGTCAGATATCAATACAGAAATCGGTAATAGAATTGCTGCACTTCGAAAATCAAAAAGAATTACACAGGATCAGCTCTCTGAGCTTCTGGATGTAACACCCAAACATATAAGTGCAGTGGAAAGGGGGCTGTCCTCGCTGTCAACAGAAAAAATGATACAGTTATGTACAATCTTTGACTGCAATATGGATTATCTAGTACGTGGTAAAAACACTGAAAATGATATGGCTTATTTCCCTGATTCGATGATTGAAATATTTCGTTCAAATGATCAAAATGAAATCAATTTATTGAATCAATATCTGCAAATGTATAATAAGCTCAGAAAGAAGAAAAATGAGTAAAAAATAAGCAGGGATACCAAATTCTATTCAAATTTGGTATCTCTGCTTATAATCCTTTTGCTCTTTGTTTACAGTCCTCTCTTCAGCAGCATTTTGACCGCCGGCGTAAATCCCATCTTCATCAGTTTATACACCGTACTTCCTGATACAGAATCCGGAACATAACCGATTTCATCCAGTCCTTTCATCATCTGTTTCATACGTTTTCGGAACTCTGCATTTCCCAGCGGTTTCTTCGGATTCAAACACAGTTTCAGGCCCAGAATCATCTTACCCCAGTATTCTTTTGCAATAAATTCCCGGGTTTTCTGATTGTCACAATTCCATCCCTGTGCATACTGGAGCCGGTTGATCCGGAAGATCTCCACATCCTTACAGAATTCTTCCGGAATCCGTTCAAATGCCCGCTCCATGTCTATAGGATAGAAATTATAAAGAATATCCGGAATATTGCATATGGAATCTGCATGCTTCAGATATTCCATGATAAAGACTTCTTCTTCATTGCGCTGCAGACCGGGGAATTTAATATCATATTGCCGGATCCGATCCATACGAAAACACTTATTCCAGCAAGAACCGAGAACTTTACATGCCGAATCAGCTGTATATGCTGTATAATCCCCGCGAATCTGTTCCCCGGTGAAATGGCCTTCCGGTGCAGTAATTTCTTTCGCAGAGCCATCCCTGCGCCGGATCTGACGATAACCGAAGGTCAGCAGGTCGGCACCGGTTTCTTCCATTTTCGTCACCATCACTTCTATGGCATTGGGTTCCATACTATCATCGGCATCTGCAAAATAGACATATTTACAGTCACCGGGAACCACCTGCAAACCGGTATTTCTGGCTGCTGCAGCGCAGCTGTGAGTCCCCATTTCAAGGACCCAGATTCTTTTATCCTCTGCGGCTGCCTGCTTCATGATTTCGAGAGTGTCGTCCGTGGAACCGTCATCCACGAGGATGATGGAGAGGTCCTGGTATGACTGGGATGTCATGGACTGAATGGCTTTTTCTATGGTATCTTCTGCGTTATATGCAGGAGTGATGATGGTAATCTGAGGCATGGATTCTGTACTCCTCCTTTTCTGCTGGTGTATCCTTCAGATAATCGTGTTCATTTCATCTGCCGGACTGAAATAATGAATCTCAGTCGACTGAAGGAACAACAATAGCTACCTTTTTACACAGGTTGAACATACACTGTTTCCGTGCAGAACCTGCAGCCATATTCATGTTCATTTTCAGTGTTTCCAGATTTTCACAGGACTGGAACATAAATGAAAAATCATTGACATTGGAAAGATCCCACCGGGACAGATCCAGCGATGAAATACTTTCGCAACGGTTAAACATGGATCTCATACTGGTTACTCTGGATGTATTCCAGTTCCTGACATCAATTTCACTGAGGTTTGCACAGATGCTGAACATATCTGACATATCCTTTACTCTGTCTGTCTTCCAATTTGAAAGTTTTATTTTCTTCAGAGATTTACAGTATAAAAACATAGCTCTCATGGTTTCTGCATTGGATACATCCCAGCCGGATAGATCCAGCGTTTCCAGATTGGTGCAGTATGCAAACATCTCACTCATATTCCTGACTCCGGATACATCCAGTGTATTTACATTCATTGCAGCTGCACTGGAATAATCCATGAAAAGTTTATGACTGTCTTCATCAGCAGTCACCCCCCCTTCTCCTGCTATAAATAACACATTCGAATTGTCCACCTGATCTACCCAGCATTTAACAGATCCATCCCTTTCTGCCGATACATCCCATGCCTTGTCGGAAGCATCTGCCAGTGAATCCAGAATATGGATATATTTAATATCGCTTCTTTTATATTTCACTGCATTTTGGTCATCGGGCCAACAGGGAACATATTCGGAATCCATCTGATCTGCAGATAAAAGTTTCGGTTTTTTCGGTTTTATTTCCTTATTCCGATTACGTCCTGAAGCAACTTTTGTCTGCTGCGTTTCAGGAGCCATCAGCTTTCTTTCAAGAATCTGAAGCATCTCCTCCATTTTATGAAAATCAGCATCCATCTTTTTCAGTTTTTGTTCCAAAATCAACAAATGCTGATGGTCACAATCTGCAAAGATCTGAAGTTGAGACTGTTCCGGATCATCTGATTCCATAAAGCTCAAACAATCGGAACGGATCAGAATCGGACCTGCCAATTTCCTGTTTTTTGTAATATCTTTCATACGCGTTGATGCTCCTGTTTCATCTTCTTTAATCCACTTCGTATTCTTTTTCAATGACATATCCGATTTTGTTGGGATAAGCATCACTGATTACGTTAGGTGCATCGTTCCATACCCAGTTTCCTTTTACCTTATACATTACCAGATAATGTTCAATTCCATCTGCATTGTTGGGTTCATTCGGTGCCCAGTAAGAATAGGTGAAATCTTCACCATTGACCCAGTTGAATCCGTTTCCTGTCAGATTGTAGGCACCAAGCCATACTGCAATCAGCTTTTCATCATGGGTATCTACCCAGCTATAGATATGCTGAAGTACAGTGTCCATTTCTTCCTGACTGGTAATGGTGGCCAGATAACCGCCTGCTGCTTCTGCAGCCTCCTTTGCTTCATTCCATGTAAGGTCTCCATGAATTACCTGATACTCATGACGTATCTCTTTCACCCGAGTTGCTTCTTTTCTGGATTCTTCAATGGACTGGGACTCACGGATGGATTCTTCCAATGCGATCGATTCCTGAATTGATTCTTCGATAGAACGGGATTCTTCCTCTGCTTCCTTGCGTACAGCAGCAATCGCACGGTCTTCTTTGACTTTTTCCATATAGTGCTGACCTGCAACCAGTGCCTTGTTTCCTGCAAAGCCAATTGCAATGGACAGCACCAGAAGACACACGATCAACCGTATCCACATGCGGATTTTATCACGTTTTCTGTATTTCATGTATTAATTCCTCTTCTGTTCATTCATTTTCTGTTCATTCATCCGATTCTTTCTGCTCAAAGTACCGATCAATACCATTGGCAATACCGGTTACCATTTTTTTTGATAATCTCCGGTTGCCATCAATGCATCCTCTTTGGCATTTGTCATATATCCCATTTCAACGATAGTCACCGGTACCTGACACCAGTTTATCCCGCTCATGGTATCAGTCTCCCATACATTTTTCTTTTTACATCCTGTTTCTTTTACATATTCATCCAATATGCAGACGGCCAGTGCCTTACATTCCGGATAGATTTCCTTATTGTAGGGATTTTTACTGGTCTGACAGATTGTCAGGGCTCCGTTTACCGTTTTATCTTCCGAACCGTTTGCATGAATCCGGATAAAGGCATCTGCATTGGCCTTATTGGCGATTTCTGCACGCTCCGAATTACTGATATTAACGTTGTGAGTGGTACGAATCATAATTACTTCATACCCTCTTTTTTCCAGTTCTTCCTGCAGTTGCAGGGAAATCATCAGATTCAGTTCGTATTCTGCCAGTCCGCTGGTTTTTCCAGTAGTTCCGCTGGAAACCTTTTTCTTTTTTTCTTTCGCGCCAGGACCTACCGGCTCCAATTCTGCATTGCCTTTTCTCTGGTGTCCGGCATCAATTACCACAAGATATTTTTGTTTATCAGTCTTATCTGCAGATTCCAATTCTTTGGTCTCGCCGACACTCCATTCGGTGGAATTCTTTTCATCCATAAAATCAGTTTCTTCTGTAATGCTTTCTGCTTCCGTCTCAAGGTTCTCTGTTTCAGGAAAAGTTACCTGTGTTTCCACTGAAGCACTTTCCGTATTCACTGCTTCCTTACTTTGAAAAACAGAAGGAGTGCTGCTGCAGCCACAGAAAAGAGATGCCGTCAGCAGCATTGCAGTCATGAATATCATCATGTACTTTTTCATTATCTGTATCCTTTTTCCTTCATATATTTCACCAGCATATCCCGATTCTTTATCTGATGTTTATTGAATGCACTGTCTGTGAAATCGTCAGGATTAATCGTTGCATGATACCAGGAAAAACCACTATAAAAGGCAGTCAGTGCTTCATCTTTAAAGCCTCTTCCGGATCTGGCATAGATTCCGTTCAGTGCAAGACGGCATGTGGTCTGATCAAAACCACTGATGTCACTATACTCCAGTTCTTTACTATCACAGGTATTAATGAAATAAGTAAGTGATTCATCCTCATAATAATCCTGATATACCTCTTCCGGATCCGTATTTTCAGCAGTTTTTTCCGCTTCTTTTGCTGCTGCAATAGATTCCTCAAGAGACCGGGATTCTGCTTCCGACTCAGCCAGAGAAGCTGCTATGGATTCCTCCGCCTCCAATGATTCCTTTCTTGCCAGCTCTGCAGCCTGTTTTTCTTTCCATACCGCCAGATTTTTCTGTCCTGCTGTGATTGCCTTATCACCTGCAAAACAGATCAAAACTGATAAAACCAGAAGACGTGCAATGAGACGAATCCACATCTGCACCATATCTTTTTTTCTGTATTTCATA
>JALETI010000214.1 GCA_022781515.1 Lachnospiraceae bacterium | reverse complement strand
ATGCGGCTGTATGATGCAGGAACCGGAGGTCATCGAAAAGCTGAAAAAAAGCTATCGTTTTGTGGATATCATTTTCGGAACGCATAATGTATACAAACTGGCAGAACTTTTGTATGCACATCTTACCAGCCGCAGCATGATTATTGACATCTGGAAGGATACGGATCAGAGTGTGGAAAGTCTTCCGGTGGATCGCAAATACGCCTTTAAATCCGGGGTCAACATCATGTATGGCTGCAATAACTTCTGCAGTTACTGCATTGTGCCGTATGTAAGGGGAAGAGAACGTTCCAGAACACCCGATGAAATTCTGGATGAATGCCGCAGACTGGCAGATGAGGGGATTGTTGAAGTCATGCTTCTCGGTCAGAATGTAAATTCCTACGGAAAAAATCTGGAGAATCCCATGACCTTTGCAGAATTGCTGAAGGAAGTGGAAAAAATAGAAGGAATAAAGCGAATCCGGTTTATGACATCCCATCCCAAGGATCTTTCGGATGAACTGATTCAGGTAATGAAGGAAAGCAAAAAAATCTGCCGTCATCTTCACCTGCCGCTGCAGTCCGGAAGCAGCCGAATTCTGAAACAGATGAACCGCCGCTATGATAAGGAAAAATATCTGGCACTGGCTGCAAAAATCCGAAGGGAAATTCCGGACATTGCTCTCACCACGGATATTATCGTATCATTCCCCGGTGAAACCGAAGAAGATTTTGAAGAAACCCTGGATGTGGTACGTCAGGTACGGTATGACAGCGCATTCACCTTCATTTATTCCAAACGGACCGGGACACCGGCAGCAGCCATGGAGGATCAGATTCCGGAAGAGGTTTCCAAAGAGCGTTTCGGCAGACTGCTGAAGCTGGTCCAGGAAATTGCCACGGAAGAATGTACCAAACGTGTTGGTGAGATTCATGAAGTCCTGATCGAAACCACCAGCAGTCAGCCGGGGATGGTGTCGGGCCGCCTCAGCAATAACACCATGGTTCATGTACCCGGTACAGAGGATCTGATCGGTACCTTCATGACAGTCAGACTGGATGAAGCAAAGGGCTTTTATTACATTGGTTCCCGGGTTGAAAATGCATAACTCCGGGATTTGAAATGATTTATATACAGCGTCAGCCACAGGCCGTATGATGTATTTACATGTACTCCTGGAATCTTTTTCATATGGTTAACAGATTCCGGGAGTACATTTACCACGAAAGGAGAAAAGAGAATGAATCAGTTTAAAGATGCAACAAAATGTATCCATGCAGGTTATCAGCCGAAGAAGGGTGAGCCTCGTATGCTTCCGATTATTCAGAGTACCACATTCAAGTATGATAACAGCGATCAGATGGGTCGTCTGTTTGATCTGGAAGAGGATGGATATTTCTATACCAGACTCGCCAACCCCACCAATGATGCCGTGGCAGCCAAGATCTGTGCCCTGGAAGGCGGTGTGGCAGCTATGCTGACCTCATCAGGTCAGGCAGCAAACTTCTTTGCCATGTTCAACATCGCAACTGCAGGTGATCACATTGTATCTGCAGCAACCATTTACGGCGGTACTTCCAACCTGCTGACAGTAACCATGAAGAAGATGGGCATTGATGTCACACTGGTGGATCCCGATGCCTCCTATGAAGAACTCTGCAAAGCCATGAGACCCAACACCAAGCTGGTATTCGGCGAGACCATTTCCAACCCTTCACTGGTGGTTCTGGATATTGAAAAGTTTGCAAAGCTGGCCCATGAACACGGTGTTCCGCTGATCATTGACAATACCTTTGCAACACCCGTTAACTGCAAACCCTTTGAATTCGGTGCAGATATCGTAACCCATTCCACAACCAAATATCTGGATGGTCATGCAACACAGGTCGGCGGTGCCATCGTTGACAGCGGAAACTTTGACTGGATGGCTCATGCGGAGAAATTCCCCGGTATGACCACACCCGATGAATCCTACCACGGAATCATTTATGCGGAAAAATTCGGCAAAGCCGGTTATATCACAAAGGCGACTGCACAGCTGATGCGTGACCTGGGTTCTATTCCTGCTCCCATGAATTCATTCTTATTGAACATGGGTCTGGAATCTCTGCCTGTACGTATGAAGGCACACTGCGAAAATGCCCAGAAGGTTGCTGAATTCCTTGCCAATGATGATCGTATCGCATGGGTAAATTATCCCGGTCTGAAGGGTGATAAATACTATGAAAACGCACAGAAGTATATGCCCAACGGCACCTGCGGCGTGGTTGTATTCGGTCTGAAGGGCGGCAGAGATGTCTGCATTAAGTTCATGGACAGCCTGAAACTGGGATCCATTGTTACCCATGTGGCAGATGCAAAAACTTCCGTACTGCATCCGGCCAGCCATACCCACAGACAGTTAAGCGATGAACAGCTGATCGAAGCCGGCGTAAGCCCGGATCTGATCCGTTTCTCCGTTGGTATCGAAGATATTGAGGATATTCTGGCTGATATTGAACAGGCACTGGAAATTGCAACAATGGATGATGAATATGCAGAGATCATCACCATGTGGGACGAAGATGACAAGGAAACTCAGTTTGAATTCCTGGATGAAGTGGAGTACAACGGCAAAGAATATGTTGTACTGCTGCCGTTAGATGAAGCAGGTGATGAAGGACTGGTGGAAATCCTGGAGGTAGTGGAAAAAGATCTGGAAAACGACATTGAAAAATATGTGGGCGTTGACGATGATGCAATCCTCTCTGCTGTATTTGATATTTTCCAGGAGAGATTCGGAGAAGAAGACGAAGAAGAGTAATCCGTTTGTATCATGGGTCAAATTCTTTTGTATCCAACATCATTTTGAAACAGGTATTCGGACAGCAGCCGGTGAAAATCGGCTGCTGTTTTTCGAAAGTGAGGAGAAAAATGGAGATACAATTACACACACATGAATTTCCTCCCGTTTATGATGAAAATTCCAGGATATTGATTCTGGGTTCCTTTCCGTCTGTAAAGTCCAGAGAACAGCAGTTTTTCTACGGGCATCCGAGAAATCGTTTCTGGCCGCTGCTGGCAGCCATTTATCAGGAAATTGTGCCGGTAACCGTTGAAGAGAAAAAAGCATTTCTGCTGCGGCACCGGATTGCCCTCTGGGATGTGATTGACAGTTGCGAAATCGCAGGGTCATCCGACAGCAGTATCCGGAATGCCGTCCCCTGTGATCTCAGGCAGATCATGGATACGGCACCCATACGAAAGATTTATCTGAACGGCGGGACAGCAGCAAAGTGGTATCGGAAATTCTGGAAGAACGAAAACTGGAATGATATGCAGCTGCCATCCACCAGTCCGGCCAATGCGGCCTGGACCTTCGAAAAGCTGTTTGCCAGCTGGAAAACGATTTTGGAACAGGATGAAGGAAATGAATTTCCGGTGGGTGAAAAGCATGAAATATAAACGAATCGTATTTGCAGGAGACAGTATTACGGATGCAGATCATTTGTGGGATCCGGGGGAAGATGGACTGGGCCATGGATATGTTCATATGATTTCAGAAGAACTGCACAACACAGTGAAGCCGGAGCAAATGCCGGTGATCATAAACAGCGGTTTCAACGGTTACCGTGCAGAAGACCTCCTTCGGAGATGGAATACGGTCTGTCTTCAGAAAAAACCGGATCTGGTTACCCTGTTGGTGGGGGTCAATGAAGTCGGAGCAGCCATGGAGGGGATGGTGACCACGCCGGAACAGTTTTACCGGACCTATGAAAGGCTGGTGCGGGAGGTGCTGGAAGAAACCGGGGCGGACATGATATTGATGGAACCCTTTCTGTTTCGATATCCGGCATATCTGCTGAATTGGCGGACATATCTGCAGACTCTGCAGCCGGTGATCGAGGAAATTGCAGGAAAATATGGTCTTCCGCTGATCCGTCTGGACCGGCCGTTAAATGATCTGGCAGAAAAGGAAGGAGTCAATCGGATTACAATTGACGGCATTCATCTGACAGAACAGGGAAATCGATTTCTGATGAAACAATGGTTAAACTGTTTTTCAGGAATGTATTAAAATAAAACCAGAAACTGCAGGGAATTTCGGCGAATGTTACAAAAATTAACTCATATTCTCAATTGAATGAATTTTTAATGGACATTTTGACTATTTTATGAGAAAATAGCATCGGTTAAGCGGATTGTACCTATATTCGCTGAAATTATCCCAACAATTAATTTTGATTATGCTGGCAGAATACATCCCCGATGAAATGGTATTCTGCAGTACATATTCGAAAGGAGTAGAACCAATGATTTATTCAAGAGAAGTTGAAGAAATGTGTCCCGTTAAACAGGGTGTTCATCACGGTGCTGCAGAAATCCCCTGCGAAGGCAAGTGGGTTAAGGCTAAGGAAGTTACTGATATTTCTGCGTTCACACACGGTATCGGCTGGTGTGCACCTCAGCAGGGTGCCTGCAAACTGACACTGAACGTGAAGGAAGGTATCATTCAGGAAGCACTGGTAGAAACTATCGGTTGTTCCGGTATGACTCATTCAGCAGCTATGGCTTCTGAAATTCTGCCCGGTCTGACCATTCTGGAAGCTCTTAACACTGACCTGGTTTGTGATGCAATCAACACTGCCATGAGAGAACTGTTCCTGCAGATCGTTTACGGCCGTTCACAGTCCGCTTTCTCAGAAGATGGTCTGGCAGTAGGTGCCGGTCTGGAAGATCTTGGTAAAGGTCTTCGTTCTCAGGTAGGTACCATGTACGGTCCATTAAAGAAAGGTCCCCGTTACCTTGAAATGGCTGAAGGCTATGTAACAGGTATCGCACTGGACGAAGAAGATTTAATCATTGGCTATCAGTTTGTTAACCTTGGTAAGATGACAGACTTCATCAAGAAGGGTGATGATCCTAACACCGCTTGGGAAAAATCCAAAGGTCAGTACGGCCGTGTTGCAGATGCAGCAAAGATTATCGATCCCAGAACTGATGCAGTAATTAAATAATACGGAGGTAACTTAAGATGGCTTTATTTGAATCATATGAAAGAAGAATTGATAAAATCACTGAAGTATTAAACAGCTATGGCATTGCTTCTATTGAAGAAGCAGAAAAGATCACCAAAGATGCAGGTCTTGATGTTTACAACCTGATCAAAGGTATCCAGCCCATCTGTTTTGAAAATGCTTGCTGGGCTTACACAGTGGGTGCTGCAATTGCAATCAAGAAAAACTGCAGAAGAGCTGCAGATGCTGCTGCTGCAATCGGTGAAGGTCTTCAGGCTTTCTGTATCCCCGGTTCTGTAGCTGATACACGTAAGGTAGGTCTTGGCCATGGTAACCTTGGCAAGATGCTTCTGGAAGAAGAAACCGAATGTTTTGCATTCCTGGCAGGTCACGAATCTTTCGCAGCTGCTGAAGGTGCAATCGGTATCGCTGAAAAAGCTAACAAAGTTCGTAAGAAACCCCTTCGTGTTATCCTGAACGGTCTGGGCAAAGATGCTGCACAGATCATTTCCAGAATCAACGGCTTTACTTTTGTTGAAACAGAATACGATCCTTACACAGATACTGTTAAGGAAGTATATCGTAAATCCTATTCAGATGGTCTTCGTGCGAAGGTTAACTGCTACGGTGCAAACAGCGTTCCCGAAGGTGTTGCTATCATGCACAAGGAAGGTGTTGACGTATCCATCACAGGTAACTCCACCAACCCCACAAGATTCCAGCATCCCGTTGCAGGTACCTACAAGAAGGAATGCAACGAACAGGGCAAGAAGTACTTCTCAGTTGCATCCGGCGGCGGCACAGGCCGTACACTGCATCCCGATAACATGGCAGCAGGTCCTGCTTCCTACGGTATGACAGATACATTAGGCCGTATGCATTCAGATGCTCAGTTTGCAGGTTCTTCATCTGTACCCGCTCATGTTGAAATGATGGGTCTGATCGGCGCAGGCAATAACCCTATGGTTGGTATGACTGTATCCACAGCTGTAGCAATCGAACTGGCTGCTTCAGAAGGTAAGTTCTAATTGAGGGATATTCAGTATTGATCTATACAGGGAGCCTTACTCCATAACGGATGAAACCGTTTTATGGAGCGAGGCTCCTTTTTTGTTGCTGATGTGTTTATACAGCTACAAAACCACCTGCAATGCGGGTGGCGGGAATTGTACAGGGGTTATTCGGATTCCGCCATAATGATGGAAGAATGGGAGTTGGAGAAAAGGATTGCATAACCGGAAGGAAAAAGATAAACTATAGATAGAAAAAACAGGTAATTCTCTTTACCTGTCTGAAACAAGCAGTGTACTGCAGGAATGGCAGAGCATTCCTGAACAGAAAGGAGAAATATTATGGCAGTTCCAACACCTCATATCAGCGCAGCAATGGGAGATTTTGCGAAAACAGTATTAATGCCGGGAGATCCGCTCCGTGCAAAATATATTGCGGAAACGTATCTGGAAAATCCGAGACTGATAACTTCTGTCAGAAATATGCTGGGCTATACCGGTACTTATAAAGGAAAAGAAATATCCGTTATGGGGGGCGGTATGGGAATTCCGTCTATGGGTATTTATTCGTACGAGTTGTTTCACTTTTACGATGTGGATACCATTATCCGAATCGGATCTGCCGGCGGTCTGCAGGATTTTGTGAAGGTAAAGGATATTGTAATCGGAATGGGTGCCTGCACCGATTCCAATTATGCAGCACAGTTTGGTCTGCCGGGTACCTTTGCACCCATCGCGGATTATGAGCTGCTTCGCCGGGCAGTCGATATTGCAGAAAAACAGGGAAATCATGTGGTTGTCGGCAACCTTCTGTCCAGTGACTGTTTCTACAATGCCAATCCGGATGTGAATCAGAAATGGCGTGATATGGGAATTCTGGCAGTTGAAATGGAGGGAGCAGGTCTCTATATGAATGCAGCAAAGGCAGGAAAGAAAGCACTCTGTATCTGTACGATTTCTGATCATCTGTATACCGGTGAAGAACTGGATTCCCACGAAAGACAGGTCGGTTTCGGCAAGATGATGGAAATTGCCCTGGAGCTGGCAATCGGATAGACAGGAAAGGGTGTGTTCAGATTGAAAAAATATAATCGGATTTTTGTCGTGGTCATGGATTCTCTGGGTATCGGTGCCATGGAGGATTCGGAAAGGTTTGGAGATAAGGGCGTGAATACGCTGGGACATATTTCGCAGTCCGTGGATTCTTTTGTGATTCCCAACCTGCAGAAAATGGGGATGGCCAATCTGACACCTTTAAAACAGGTGGCTGCCGTACCGTCATCCTGTGGATATTATGGAAAACTGAAGGAAGCCAGCAATGGGAAAGATACCATGACCGGACACTGGGAAATGATGGGGCTGAAAATAGAAAAACCCTTCAAAACCTTTACAGACACCGGTTTTCCTCCGGAACTTGTGGCCGAACTGGAAGCCCGGACCGGCAGAAAAGTCATCGGCAACAAAAGTGCCAGCGGGACAGCGATTCTGGATGAACTGGCAGAGGAAGAAATCGCGACCGGTCATATGATTGTTTACACATCAGCTGATTCGGTTCTGCAGATCTGCGGGAACGAAGAAACCTTTGGTCTGGATGAATTGTATCGCTGTTGTGAGATTGCCCGTGAGATCACCATGAAAGATGAGTGGAAAGTGGGTCGTGTCATTGCAAGACCTTACGTGGGAAAGAAAAAAGGGGAGTTTAAGCGAACCGGCAATCGCCATGACTATGCGCTGAAACCACTGGGGAAAACAGCACTGGATGCACTGAAAGCAGCTGGTCTGGATGTAATTTCCATTGGCAAGATACGCGATATCTTTGATGGAGAGGGGATTACCCGTGCATTGAAATCCCGGAGCTCGGTTCACGGTATGGAACAGACCATTGAAATGGCAAAGGAGACTTTCGAAGGTCTTTGTTTTGTCAATCTGGTTGATTTCGATGCACTTTGGGGACATCGAAGGGATCCACGGGGATATGCCAGGGAAATCGAGGCCTTTGATCAGAAACTTGGTATTCTGTTAACCTGCTTAAAAGAAGACGATCTCCTGCTCATAACAGCAGATCATGGTAATGATCCCACTTATACCGGTACGGACCATACCAGAGAAAAGGTTCCTTTTCTTGCGTATTCCCCTTCCATGAAAGGCCATGGAGAATTGCCGGAGGCAGATACCTTTGCAGTAATTGGTGCAACCATTGCAGATAATTTCGATGTAACCATGCCCGATGGAACCATTGGCTATTCCGTTCTGGATCAACTGAACTGATCGGCAGAAGAAAACGATTTTTTATGTTTTCTTCGTATGAAAAAATCTTTATTCGTCATACTAATCCTGACAGGAAAACGGAGCTGTCACACAAAAGTCAGTATATTCACCAAAAGGGTGCATCTGATTCTGTACCTGTAGTGGATATACTGGCCGCCATCTCATACATCGCAGGAAAGGGAAGACAATGAAGATTTTATTTTATGATACGAAAAGTTATGACAGAGAATCCTTTGAGAAAAGAATCGCAGATTATCCGGAACTGAAGATCGATTATCTGAAATCGGAACTGACGCCGGGAACTGCAAGACTTGCAGCGGGCTATGAGGCGGTCTGTGCTTTTGTAAGCAGTGATGCAGGCACAAAAACCATGGAAGAATTGTTTCACTGCGGTGTCAGACTTCTTCTCATGCGGTGTGCCGGTTTTAATAATGTGGATATTCAGAAGGCAAATGAATATGGGATTACGGTAATGCGTGTGCCGGGATATTCACCGGAGGCAGTTGCCGAACATGCCATGGCACTGGCTCTGACTGCAAACAGAAAAATCCATAAGGCGTATGTTCGGGTGCGGGAGAATGATTTCAGCCTTGGAGGTATGCTGGGATTTAACTTTTATCAGAAAACAGCAGGGATTGTGGGAACCGGCAAAATCGGTGCAGCCATGGCACGGATCTGTCATGGATTCGGAATGAGGGTAATTGCATTTGATATGTATCAGAATCCGGAACTTACCTTTGTTGAATATGTGGATCTGGATAAACTGTTGGCAGAAAGTGATCTGATTTCCCTCCATTGTCCGCTGACAGATGATACGTATCACCTGATTGATAAGAAAAACATTAACAAAATGAAAAACGGCGTGATTCTGGTCAATACCTCCAGAGGGGGGCTGGTAAAAACGGAAGATCTGATCGCAGGAATCCGGGAACGGAAATTTTTCGCAGTGGGGCTGGACGTTTACGAAGAGGAAAAGAAAAATGTATTTGAAGATCGTTCCGATGAAATTATGGAAACTTCCATCACGGCCCGTCTGCTGTCTTTTCCCAATGTCGTGATAACTTCACATCAGGGATTTTTTACAGAGGAGGCTTTAAGTGCCATCAGTGAAACCACACTGTCCAATGCCAGGGCATTTGCAGCCGGACAAAAGAGCGGAAATGAAGTAAACTGATTGTGTATTTTGTGTGAAGGTTTTCTTAAGAAATCGGAAACTCTCTTGTTGAAAAAAAGTATTCGGGCTATAATGGAAACAAAAGGTTTTACACTGCGAAAAAAAGTGGAGATGTGTGAAAAATCTGTAAAAAACAGGTCATCATATCTTCGCAGGATTTACAGGAGGATAAAGCTACGGATACATCAATTGAGTTATATGATATCATGCATGAGAAGGCAATGCTGGAAATTCAGCCGGAATATGTCCGTATGATGACCTGGTTCAAATGCGCTATTATGGAAATTGAAACCAAACTGAATGTATTGAATCAGGAGTTTTCTCTTCAGTATGACCGAAATCCATTTGAATCGATTAATACCAGACTGAAAAGCACAGCCAGTATCGTAGATAAGCTGAACCGAAGAGGTCTTGAAATCAGTGTTGACAGCATTATGAATAATCTGACGGATATCGCCGGAATCCGGGTGGTATGTTCCTTTCAGGAGGACATTTACAGTGTTGCAAGAATGCTGACCAGTCAGGATGATGTCAGTCTGATTCAGATCAAAGATTATATCAAGAATCCGAAACCCAATGGCTACAGAAGTCTTCACCTGATTCTGGCCATACCGATTTTTCTGTCACAGGAGACACGATATGTGAAGGTGGAAGTACAGTTCCGTACCATCGCAATGGATTTCTGGGCAAGTCTGGAGCATAAAATGCATTATAAGAAACATATTCGAAATGCAGATATGATTTCCGAACGGCTGGCCAAATGTTCAGACATGATCGAACAGATCGATCTGGAGATGCAGAGTATACGACATATGATTGAAAAAGAGTAATAAACAGGGCTGCCGCACAAAATGTGCGGTGGCCTTACTTTTTTATAAGGTTGTGAATTTTGGAATAATCTGTTATAATAATTCGTACAGAGTTTTGTAAAAATAGACGATTGATTCTGCGCATTTTGTGCAGTTTCTTTTTTTGCGTAAGTTACAGGACAATGTTTACTTTGCAAACCGAATCCGACGCCAAATCTCCGCAAGCGTCGATTTGAATTGAACAGATGTGAGGATGAAAGATGAATTATACAGATTATATTGTGGAACAGGCACAGAAAATACTGGCCATTGACAGTCCTTCCGGATATTCGAAGGATGTGATTTCTTATCTGCAGAAAGAATATCAGGATATGGGATATGAGACTATTATTACCAATAAAGGCGGTCTGCTGGTGCATTTCGGCGGAGAAGACCAGGAGGACGGAATTTTGCTGGAAACCCATGCGGATACCCTTGGTGGTATGGTATCGGAAATTATGCCGGACGGAAGACTGAAACTGCAGCCCATCGGAGGGCTTACCGCAGCAAACTGCGAAACGGAACACTGCAGGATTATTACCCGATTTGACGGCAGTTATGAGGGAACCTTTCAGCTGCAGGATGCATCTGTCCATGTGAATAAAAATGCGGTAACGGATGTCAGAAGTTTTGACAATATGGAAGTGGTTATTGACGAAAAGGTTTTCACAGAAGAGGATGTCAGAAAACTTGGCATCTCTGAAGGGGATGTGATATGCATGTGTCCCCGGACTGTTTATACAAGATCCGGATTTCTGAAAAGTCGTTTTCTGGATGACAAGCTCAGTGTTGCCATCGCACTTGGCACTGCACGTTATCTGAAAGAGGAAAATGTCAAATTGCCGAGAGATACCTGGCAGCATATAACCGTTTATGAAGAGGTTGGTCATGGAGGGGCTGCATCTGTACCGGCAGGAATTACAGAAGCCATTTCCATTGACATGGGCTGTGTGGGCAGTAAAGTACGGTGTACAGAGTATCAGGTATCCATCTGTGCCATGGATTCCAGAAGTCCATATAACTATGATCTAGTGACAAAACTGGTTCGTCTGTGCAGAGAGCACGGAATTGACTATGCAGTGGATGTATATCCCCATTATGGTTCTGATGTGGATGTAACTCTTTCAGCAGGGAATGATATCCGTCATGGTCTGATCGGTCCAGGTGTATATGCATCCCATGGATACGAAAGAGTCCACCGTGATGGTATTGAGAATTGTTTCCGTCTGCTGAAGGCGTATCTGATGGATACAGAGAAATAAAAAGAGTCTGACAGACAGATGATCGGACAGAAACTAGTATGCCTCACGTTAATTAACTGTCTGTTTCATTGGTTTAAATTTCCATCTGCATCGTTGTCGTCAATCGCCGTAGCCACCGCTACGACTCATTCCTTCGCCTTGCAGACTGAAAATTTATCCTGCATGAAACAGTTTGTCAATTAGCGTGAGGCATACTAGGAAAGGAGAAAATCGGGATGAAAAAAGAATGGGATAAAACCCTGCTGCTGGAAAAAAGTAAAAAAAGCCTCCATCGTCTGATCTTTGGCAGAACCCTGCTGATTGTTACATCTTTTTTTATTCAGTTTCTTCTTTTATTTTTTCTGTTCTACAAATTCAATTCCCATATTGTAACATCCCTCAGCAGTTATTTTTTTGCAACACTGATTCTGGAACTGATCATTATCAACAAAGAAGGGAATCCATCCATGAAAATATCGTGGATTGTCATTACCCTGTTTTTGCCGGTGGTTGGTTCCATGCTGTATCTTTATGTGCAGCTCAATGTGGACGGCAGGCTCATTGATAAACGGATGACAGAAATGTATGATCTTTCCAAACAATATGTCCTGCCGGATTCACAAACCCGGCAGGACCTGCTGAAAGACAGTCCTTCCGTCAGTAATCTGGCATTTTACCTCAGTCAGAATGGCAATTATCAGGTTTATCGGAATACAAAAGTTACCTATTTTTCTTCGGGAGAAAAAAAGTTTGAGGAAATGCTCCATCAGATTGAAAAAGCCAGAAAATTCATTTTTCTAGAATACTTTATTATTTCCGAAGGCTATATGTGGGGGAGAATCCTGAAACTGCTGGAAGAAAAGGTCCGGCAGGGTGTGGAAGTACGGGTTTTATATGATGGTTTTAATTCCCTTACCTATCTTCCGGTGAATTATTATAAAAAGCTTCAGAAACTGGGAATTCAATGTAAGGTATTTTTGCCGATTCATCCTGTATTTTCCACCACTTACAACAACAGAGATCACAGAAAAGTTCTCGTAATTGATGGTCATACCGGCTTTACAGGCGGTGTCAATCTGAGCGATGAATATATCAATGAAAAAAAGCGTTTTGGCTACTGGAAAGATTCTGCCCTGATGCTGCAGGGAGAAGCCGTACAGGGGCTGACCCAGATGTTTCTGCAGATGTGGAACATTACAGAAAAAGAGCCTGTTTTTGAAAAATATCTGGATTTAAAGCTGAATCATTTCAGAGGAACGCTGCCGTTATCATCTGGTTATGTGATTCCTTTTGCAGACAGCCCCCTTGATAAGGAACCGGTGGGAAAAATGGTTTATCTGGATCTGATCAACCGGGCAGAGCGTTATGTCCATATTATGACTCCTTATCTGGTTCTGGATCATGCGATGATGGAAGCTCTGTGTTATGCAGCAAAACGGGGAGTGGATGTGAAACTGATTCTTCCCCATATTCCGGATAAAAAGTATGTTTTTGCCATGGCAAAAACCCATTATCCGGAATTGATGCGGGCCGGTGTGAAAATCTATGAATTTATTCCGGGATTTGTGCATGCAAAAGGAATTGTGGTGGATGATAAAAAAGCCATGGTTGGAACCATTAATCTGGATTACAGAAGCTTTTATCTGCATTTTGAAGATGCGGTTTTGCTGTTTCAGGTACCGCAGATTCAGGAGATTGAACAGGATATGCAGGATACGATCGCTCAGTCTCTGCAGATTACCGAAGGAAATCTGAAAAAGGAAAGCATCATTACCAGGCTGACAGGTGTTCTGTTAAAGATACTGGCACCGTTGATGTGATGCGTGCATGACTGATCGGAAAGCCGTTGGATCCGAAAGGCAGCAGATAATGGATGGAAGAAAGCAGCAAAATGAAGCAGAGCAGAAAATGGAAAAACGGAAAAAAGATGGAAATGGATAATATTGAGGATAAAATTAGGATAGAGAGGACAGGAATTCATGATAAGTAAAAAGAAGAAAATTCTTTTGATCGCCACCGGCGGCACCATTGCATGCAAACAGACGGAAGATGGTCTGACACCTGGACTGGATTCGGAGGAACTGCTTTCGTATGTTCCGGAAGTGAAAGCATACTGTACAGTGGATACCCTTCAGCTGTTTTCCATTGACAGCACCAATATGGGACCGGAGCAGTGGATTCAGCTGGCAGCAACCATTGAGAAAAAATATGATTATTATGACGGGTTTGTGGTTTGTCACGGAACCGATACCATGGCTTACACGGCAGCTGCATTGTCCTATCTGATTCAGTATAATCGCAGACCGATGGTGATTACCGGGGCACAGAAACCCATTAATCTGCCGATTACCGATGCCAGAACCAACCTGCGTGACAGTCTGCTGTTTGCTTCCGATGCCAGAGCCCATGGGGTAAATATTGTGTTTGGCGGAAAAGTAATTGCCGGCACGAGGGCAAAGAAAGAATATTCCAAAAGCTATAATGCATTTACCAGCATCAATTATCCGGAAATAGCGATTATTCAGGACAGCCGGATTGTATTTTTTATCAATGATAAAGACCGGATTCCCCATGCCCTGACTTTTTATCATCATATGAATCCCAATGTTTTCCTGATGAAGCTGATTCCGGGAATTGACGGCAATTTCCTCACAACCATTCTGGAAAAATATGACGGTGTGATCATTGAATCCTTTGGGGTAGGCGGTTTTCCGGATAAGGGAGATCACAGTTTCTATGAAGCCGTAAAAGCCGGTCTGGAAGCAGGAAAAATAATTGTTATGGCAACACAGGTTACCCATGAGGGCAGTGATATGGCAGTATATCAGGTGGGCAGACTGATGAAGGACCGGTTTGATCTGCTGGAAGCATATGATATGACACTGGAAGCAACCGTAACCAAAACCATGTGGGCATTATCCTACAGTCAGGATTATGATGAATTCCGACAGCTGTTTTATCAGACCATCAATCACGACATGCTGTTTCAGAACAAACAGTATGTGGGCAATCTGAATCTGACAGCAGAAGAGTAGAGAAAAGTATATCAGATGGGAGATGACTTCCGCCACCCATAAGTGCTAAGACTTGCAAGCGAGTCTTGAATTTGTGAAAAACGGATTTCATCAGCAAATCGACTGAGGGTGAAAAGGAAGGTGATCAGAAAATGGAAAAAGATCAGGAAATAGAAAAAAATCTGGAAATAAAAGAAATGTTCCGTACGGCCATGATTCTTGCAGGAGGCAAATCCAGCCGTATGGGGTTTGATAAACAGTTGCTGGAACTGGATCATAAAACCCTGGCTGTTCGGATGGCAGAAGAACTTCTGAATCATTTTGAACGGGTAATTGTAGTTACAAAAACACCGGAATTATATGAAAATGTGGATGTGATGACCTGCAGCGATATTTATCCCGGACAGGGTCCCATCAGCGGGATTCATGCTGCATTTTGTCAAAGTGATGCAGAGGTGCTTTTTGTGGTTGCCTGTGATATGACAGGGTTTTCCAAGGCATATGCCCTGCATCAGGCAGAACGGATGATAGAAGAAAAAACAGAAGCATGTGTCACCATGAACGGGGAGAAAATGGAACCTTTTCATGGCTTTTTCAGTCGTTCTCTTCTCCCTGATCTGGAGCAGAGACTGACAGATCCGCAGGCTCCCAAATCACTGTATCAGCTTTTGAAAAACCATGCAGTTACGGAAATCGATATAGAAGAGATGCGAAAGTATGCAGATCCGGAGGGAATCTTTACCAATCTGAATACCCCACAGGACTATCAGGCTTTTCAGGCAAACCATTGCTGTACGCCGCTCTCAGACAATCTTAACTGAGTGTGGATTGAAATAACAGAAACATAAATTAACCTGAATTGTTCAGGACAGAAAGGGAAACGTATATGATTTTATATAATATGAAAGAAAACATGATGCTGATTCAAAAAGAAAAGGCATTTCTTGATATCTGCAGGGAACTGGATATTCCTGCAAAAAAACTGGAACCGGGAGATCTGGTCAGACAGGTGGCCGAACTGACAGGGATGGAGGCACCGTTTCCTCTGGTGCAGCAGCAGATTCCCACGGGAGCGGAGCTTCCGGAAATCCTGATTTTCTCCGGAGTGGAAAATGGTATTCTGGATCAGTTTCTTGCTTCGTACAGAAAAAAAGGATTGGCGCCTATTGCATTGAAGGCAATTGTAACTCCCTTTAATGTGTCATGGTCTCTGTATCAGCTGATTCTGGAACTCGAAAAAGAGGCTGAAACCATGAAACAATACAGAAAAACGAAATAGAGAGAATGAGGTCTGCTCAGGGGATGGTTTCGGATAATCCCCTGTCTTGTCATTTCTTTTGTTTTGAGATATGATAAAAGTAATTCATTTAAAGGAGAAGGAAGAGGATGGAATTCAATCATTTTGATGATAATGGCAATGCCATTATGGTGGATGTCAGTGAGAAAAAAGATACAGATCGTATCGCACTGGCCAGAGGCCGCATCTATATGTCCGAAGAAACTATTCGTGCGGTTAAGGGCGGCAGTGTAAAAAAAGGGGATGTACTGGGTGTGGCCAGAGTTGCCGGTATCATGGCGGCTAAGAAAACACCGGATCTGATTCCCCTATGTCATGTGCTTTGTCTCACCAAGGCAGCTGTGGATTTTAAGGTGGAAGACACCTATGTTGAAGCAGAGTGTACCGTCCGTACCACCGGAAAAACGGGAGTGGAGATGGAAGCACTGACCGGTGTATCCGTTGCTTTGCTGACCATTTTTGATATGTGTAAGGCACTGGACAAGACCATGGAAATCACCGATGTGCATGTGGTCCGCAAAGAAGGCGGAAAGAGCGGACTTTTTGAAAATCCAAAGGATAAGGCAGGAAACTAAGATGGGAAAATTATTGGGAATTTGTGTATCAGAGAAAAAAGGAACAGAAAAACATCTGATTCAGGAAGCGGATCTGATTGAAAACTACGGTATTCAGGGAGATGCCCATGCAGGTGCATGGCACAGACAGGTGTCTTTACTGTCCAATGAAAAAATTGAAGCGTTTAAAGAACGGGGGGCCGATGTTCTTCCGGGAGCATTCGGAGAAAACCTGATCATTGACGGATATGACTTCCGTTCATTGCCGGTGGGAACCCGTTTTCAGATTGGCGATGTGCTGCTGGAGATGACACAGATCGGAAAAGAATGTCATACCCATTGCCGTATTTATCATAAAATGGGTGAATGCATCATGCCGACTCAGGGTGTATTTTCCAAGGTATTAAAAGGCGGACACATTAAAATCGGTGACGAAGTAACAATGATAGAAAAGGATAAGAATGCACCGTTCCGTGTGGCAGTTGTTACTATGAGTGATAAAGGATCAAAAGGGGAACGGGAAGACCTCAGTGGTCCCGTGATTGTGGATATGGTAACCGAATTTGGTTACGAAGTAATCGAAACGCTGATTATTCCGGATGATCAGAAACGGATTGAAACAGAACTGATTCGTCTGGCAGACGGCAGACAGGCTGATCTGATTCTGACCACAGGCGGTACCGGTTTCTCAAAAAGAGATGTGACACCGGAAGCAACACTCAATGTGGCAACCCGGCTGGCACCCGGTATTGCGGAAGCCATGCGTATGCTCTCCATGAAATATACCAAACGTGCCATGCTTTCCAGAGCAGCATCCGTTCTGAGAAATGATACACTGATCATCAATATGCCGGGAAGTCCCAAGGCAGTAAAGGAATGTCTGGAAGAAATACTGGACAGTGTGGACCACGGTCTGAAAATTCTGAAGGCACAGGATTCTGAATGTGCAAGAAAGTAGAATAACCGGATAAGTGATACAGGGACTAAAATAATAAAGTGATATACAGCCGAAAGGGAGTATTTTTTTGGATGAAATAGTTTCTTTCGGCTGTTTCCGTTTTGAGTTGGATGAAAAGAACAGGATTCCAAATAATAATTAATTATTATTTATATCAATGCTGTTTCACGTTGAATTGGTATTATAATAAATTCGTCATACGAAAAATGGCGAACAGGATAATTTCACTACGTAAAAAACGAAAGAAACAGGTTGAAAATAGTCAATGTCTATGATAGAATATAACAACGAAAAGAGAAAAGGGGAAATTCTATGAATAATAAGACATTCTCTCTTCTTCTTGAGAACAAACCCGGTGTACTGAGCCGTATTGCCGGTCTGTTCACCAGAAGAGGTTTCAATATCGACAGCATTACTGCCGGAGTAACAGATGATCCCAATCTTCATCGTATGACCATTGCAACACATGGTGAGGATGAAGTCATCAGCCAGATCGTGAATCAGCTTTCCAAACTGGAAGAGGTGATTCAGATTCGTGAACTTCTGCCGGAAGCTTCCGTAATCAGAGAACTGATTCTGGTAAGTGTAAAGGCATCAGAAGAGGAAAGAGCACAGATCATCTCCATGGCCAATGTATTCCGTGCCAGGGTTGTAGATATTTCTATGGATACACTTATTTTTGAATTAACAGGAGACAAGCAGAAGATAGATGCTTTCCTGAGACTTCTTGGTCATGACCGCATTCAGAAGGTTGCCAAAACCGGTGTGACAGGTCTGACAAGAGGTATGTTCAAGAGCAGCGAAGCAGAGATTTATAATCGCTGAAACAGTATCCGGAATCCCGGATCTTTTTATAACATTATTAGTTCTGCCAAGTCATGATATCCGGCAGAGCGTTTATTTGGAGGAAAAGTATAATGGCAAAGATTTATTATCAGGAAGACTGCGATTTATCCTTACTGGAAGGCAAAACAATTGCAATTATCGGCTACGGCAGCCAGGGACATGCACATGCCAAGAATCTGAAGGATTCAGGCTGTCATGTAATCATTGGTCTGTACGAAGGCAGCAAGTCATGGGCAAAGGCTGAATCCGAAGGATTCGAAGTTTACACATCTGCAGAAGCTGCTAAAAAGGCTGATATCATCATGATCCTGATCAATGACGAAAAGCAGGCAAAGATGTATAACGAAAATATCGCTCCCAATCTGGAAGCCGGCAACATGCTGATGTTTGCTCATGGTTTCAACGTACATTTCGGTCTGATCAAGGCTCCCGCAGATGTTGACGTTACCATGATCGCACCGAAGGGACCCGGACATACAGTAAGAAGCGAATACATAGAAGGAAAAGGTGTTCCCTGTCTGATCGCTGTAGAACAGGATGCTACAGGCAAGGCAACTGACCTTGCTCTGGCTTATGCATTAGGTATCGGCGGCGCAAGAGCCGGCGTTCTGGAAACAACTTTCAGAACAGAAACAGAAACTGACCTTTTCGGTGAACAGGCAGTTCTCTGCGGTGGTGTATGTGCTCTGATGCAGGCTGGTTTCGAAACACTGGTTGAAGCTGGTTATGACCCCAGAAACGCATATTTTGAATGTATCCATGAAATGAAGCTGATCGTAGACCTGATCTACCAGAGCGGTTTTGCAGGAATGAGATACTCTATCTCCAATACTGCTGAATACGGCGATTACATTACAGGTCCCAAGATCATCACTGATGAAACAAAGAAGGCTATGAAGAAGATTCTGTCCGATATCCAGGATGGTACCTTTGCTAAGGAATTCCTGTTAGACATGTCTGAAGCAGGCGGTCAGGTTCACTTCAAGGCCATGAGAAGAAAAGCTGCAGAACATCCTGCAGAAGTAGTTGGTGAAGATATCCGCAAGCTGTACAGCTGGAACGGCAACGACAAGCTGATCGAAAACTAATTGTTTTCTGTTACATAAGTAAATGATATGGGGGCTTCCTGAAAGGGAAGCCTCTTTCCATCCGTGATTCTTTTTCGAATATATTTTGAAAACGGCATTGACAAAAAACAGAGCTATATGTATAATAGCTAGGTATGTGTTAGTTGAAAGGTGATATTGTGTCAGAACGATAAAACAGGAGGACTGAAAGATGCGCATTCATTTATCAGAGGTTTTAGCTGCCGATGGCAAACAGTGCAGATATACAGTACCCGTTGGGTTTGATACCTTTTTCTACCACGGACAGAAGTGCCCGCTGCTTAAAGCGCCGGAAGCTGTACTGGTTTTAACCAACGAAGGACAGCAGAAGGTTCATATTCAGTATGTGTGCACATTGACACTGGGTCTCCCCTGTGACAGATGTCTGGAGGTTACACCGGTGGAAGTCTGCTGTGATCTGGAAACTGACATAGACATGAAAGAAGCAGTTCATGATGCGGAGTTATCGGAAGAGGAAAGAGAAGCAGAGCAGGAGCGTCTGGAGAATCAGACATTTGTGGAAGGCCATGAGCTGGATACGGATGCGCTTCTGATGCAGGAACTGATGCTTCAGATTCCGGATAAGATACTGTGTAAGGAAGACTGCAGGGGTATATGTTATCAGTGCGGTAAAAATCTGAATTACGGATCATGTGACTGTAAAGATGAACCGAAGGATCTCCAGATGGCTGCGATTCTGGATATTTTCAAAGCAGCCACTGAAGAATAAATTATAAGGAGGTGTAATACAATGTCAATCTGCCCTAAGAATAAACACTCAAGAGCTAGAAGAGACAGCCACAGAGCACATTGGAAAATGACAGCTCCCACTCTGGTTAAGTGCAGCAAGTGCGGTGCATTAATGATGCCTCACAGAGTTTGCAAGGCTTGTGGTTCTTACAATAAGAAAGAAATCATCACTGCTGAATAATTAAGATTTCGGCTTAAAATCAGGGGTTCCTAAAGTATTAAGGAACCCCTGATTTTGCGTTTATCGTAAATCAAGCAAGAATACCCCATCCGACAAAGTCTTTAAATCGCAAGTTTAATAATTACCACTGACTCGTCGGTTGGGGATGAATTGCAAAGAAGTGGCTTTGGTCACTTCTTTTTCGCATATTTGCCGGATTTCACATATTTTCGCTTGTGCTCTTCGCTGCGCTGGCTTTCGATATATTCCTTCACTTTTTCCATGACGGTTGTACCAGTGGTTGCAATAAAATAACTGTTACTCCAGAAAGCATCGCCCCATAACTGTTTTTTAATCTCTTCTCTGTAGTAGCTGCGGACTTCCTTTGAAAACTATACCCAAACAGAACATATATTTGCATTGTGAATAGGAATATGGTATAATCTATAGTATATCATATGATGAAACAAAAAGATATGCGACAGAGAAAGAAGATGGATGAATGTACAGGACGAGACAGATCCGGATAAAGAAAGGCAATCGTTTCTATTCATACTGTGAAAACATGTGTCTTGCCTCCACCAGGCTTTTCAACCGTGGAACGTACTTGATCCGTCAGTATGTAACAGCCACCAGACGGCTGGAACAAGACATGGAACTGACGGAGAACCAGAAAGAAGCTTATGATCTCATACGGGAAATAACTCTCGGAACAAAGTATTTTCCAAAGCAAAAGTGGCTGTCTTACGGACAACTGGACTTCATTCTGAAGACCAGCGATGACCCGGCCTATAGAGGACTGCCAGCCCAGGCAAACCAGCAGATCTTAAAATGTATCCTCAGGAATTTCAAAGCATTTTTTGAAGCAGTGAAAGCATACAGGGACAGACCGGAATCTTTTACCGGAAGGCCCAAGATGCCGGGATATAAGAAAAAGGGAGGAATGG
>JALETI010000166.1 GCA_022781515.1 Lachnospiraceae bacterium | reverse complement strand
TATCTTCAATATAATCCTCGATAGCTCAATGGTAGAGCACTCGGCTGTTAACCGAGTTGTTGTAGGTTCGAGCCCTACTCGGGGAGTTATGGCTCCATGGTCAAGCGGTTAAGACATCGCCCTTTCACGGCGGTAACGGGGGTTCGATTCCCCCTGGAGTCACTTAGTTATATATGGCGTCGTAGCCAAGCGGTAAGGCAATGGTCTGCAACACCAGTATCCGCCGGTTCAAATCCGGCCGACGCCTCTTTAAGGAATCACTGAAACATGTGGTTCCTTTTTTGTTTAACCAAATTGATGCTGTGGATTTTGAATGTTTTCATCGATTTTGAGAGTGCAAAGCACGAAAAAATCGACGTGATGCTATTGCTCATCATATAAAAAGTGTGGTTCTGATTTTCTGGATATACATAGGAGGTACAATAAAAATGGATAGCTTTCTTTACAGTCTGAATGCAACGGTTCCGATTTTTCTGGTTATGGTAATTGGTGGTTTGCTGAAAAAGCAGGGGATGCTGAGTGATGCATTTGTGGCAACAGCAAACAAATTTGTCTTTGTAGTTGCTCTGCCGGCCAAATTGTTTCTGGATCTGGCCGCCACAGACATACGTCATAATTTTGATGTGAAGTATATAGGGTTTTGTTTTGCAGTTACGTTGTTTTCCATTACTTCAGTCTGGATTATGGCCAGAAAATTTCTGAAGCATAAAACTGAAATCGGAGCTTTTGTACAGGCTTCCTATCGGAGCAGTGCAGCTATTTTAGGTGTGGCATTTATCGAAAATATTTACGGAAACTCAGGGATGGCTCCTTTGATGATGATAGGTGCAGTTCCATTATACAATATTTTTGCTGTTGTTGTTCTGACTTTTGAAAATCCGGAAAATAAGGGTGGTGGAAAAGAAAAAATATGGAAAGCAGTGAAGGGGGTTGGGACAAATCCCATTATACTTGGCATTGCGGCAGGACTGTTCGTTTCTTTTCTGGATATTCATTTTCCTGCCATGGTCAATAAAACGATCAATTATCTTGGGATTATGGCCTCTCCATTGGCATTGATTGCAATTGGCGCCGGTTTTGAAGGCAGAAAAGCAATTAAAAAAATTAAACCGACCCTGGCAGCTGCCATTATCAAATTATGTATCTGGGAATGCATTTTTCTTCCGCTGGCTGTGCTACTGGGGTTCAGAGATCAGAAACTGCTGGCTTTGATCATCATGCTTGGCTCACCGACAACGCCCAGTGCCTATATTATGGCAAAAAATATGGGCGGTGATGATATTCTTACTTCAAGTGTTGTGGTCTTATCAACTATGTTATCAGCTGCCACATTAACTTTCTGGATCTTTATTATGCGTTATATGGGATATATTCTGTAAATATTCATCAGAAATTATTCCGGCATATATACTGTGAGAAAAGTAATATTGACAAAAAAAGAAATAAAAAGATTTAAAAAGAACTAAAAGAACTGAGAAAAGGCATACGAAATCCTTTGAAATGGCTAAAGGGTTTCTGTATGCCTTTTTGTGTTTTTCAGTCAAAAAAGATTCTCACAGATTCAGGTTATGCGGGGAATCGCAAATCTGACGCAGCGCGAATCAGATTACTTTGCCAGAAATGCCTGGATTTCTTCGCGTGTGGGCATTACCCGGAGAGCTCCTTTACGTGTTGTAATGATAGAAGCACCGGCATTTGCAAATGTCAGCATTTCTTTCAGATTTTCTTCTGTAAAGGATGCGAGGTTGAGATCATGCTCTAACACATAGTTCAGTACATTGGCACAGAAGGTATCTCCGGCACCGGTTGTTTCAATGGTATTTTCCTGAACAAATGCAGGAACTTCCACTCTGAGACCGTTTACATATGCACGGCTTCCTTCTTTACCCAGAGATAACAGAATCATGGGAATGTGGTATGTATCCTGCAGAACCTGAATGCCCTCATCATAATCTTCCTTGCCGGTGAACCACTGAATTTCATTATCTGAAATCTTCATAATATCGCAGTGTTCCATGCCGTAGGCAATCTGAACCTTCGCTTCATCCAGAGAATTCCACAGGGGCTCACGGAGGTTGGGATCATAGGAAATCAGTGCGCCGGCTTTTTTGGCCATATCGATTGCAGCATGTGTTGCCTGACGGCAGATTTCATGAGTCATGGATAAAGAACCGAAATGGAAGATTTTGCAGTTTTCAATCAGTTCCGATTTCAGATCGGATTCAGAAATCATCATATCTGCACCGGGTTTACGGTAGAAGGAAAATTCGCGGTCACCATCCGGAAAAGTGTGGACAAATGCCAGTGTGGTATTGACTTCGGGATCTGTGACCAGACCCTCTGCAGAAATACCAACTTCTGTAATGGCATTTCTTAACTGGGTTCCGAACATGTCCTTACCAACTTTACCAATAAAAGCAGTTGTTTTGCCAAGGCGGCAAAGCATGGACAACACATTGCAGGGAGCTCCGCCGGGATTGGCTTCCATCATGGGATTGCCCTGGGCACTGGTCCCATTTTCTGTGAAATCAATTAAAAGTTCTCCTAAAGCAACGACATCATAATTTTTCATGATAATCCTCCATAGATAGTATTAGTCGACTCTGCAGAAAGTTACACTGAATAATAGAACACAGTATAATTACAGCATAATTACTGAAGCGATCGGTATGACGGATAACAACAGTACAGCTGAAAGTGTTCAAAATAGCTTATTTACAGGGATTTTTTACTTTCGTGTAACTTACATGTGAAGTTTGTAATATTATAACCTGAAT
>JALETI010000135.1 GCA_022781515.1 Lachnospiraceae bacterium | reverse complement strand
AAATGAAAGAAGGAGGTGGCAGCAATCGCTTTATCTGAAAATCGAAATAGAAAAAAAAGAGACACGGAAGAAAAGAAGTCTCAGAAGAAAAAGCGAGCAACGGTTCCGGACCATCTGGGCCAGAACTATGATCACAGACTTCTGATTACGATCTTTGTTCTGTGCTGTTTCGGTCTTGTTATGGTATACAGCAGTTCTGCATATGTGTCAACAACCAAGATGGGCAATGAATTCTATTATGTGAATCGTCAGGGCTTTTTCATGTGTGTAGGTATTATTTTCATGCTGCTGGTTTCCAAAATGGATTATCACTGGTTTGTGAAATTTACATTGCCTATTTATCTCTTGTCAGTTGTACTGATGTGTCTGGTAGATTTTACACCTTTTGGTGTAACAAGAAACGGTCAGACCAGATGGCTGAATCTGATTCCCGGTGTTTCCCAGACACCGACCTATCAGCCCACTGAGATTGTAAAAATTGCGGTGATTCTGACATTTGCATATATGATTAATCGATGTATCAAAAACATTGACCGATGGCAGGTCATGATGGTGCTGATTATTCTGCTGGCTCCAATGGCAGGTCTGGTTATCATCAATAACCTGAGTTCCGGTATCATTATTGCCGGTATCGGTTGTCTGATGTACTTTTTAGCAAGTAAACGTACCAAGCTGTATGGAGTACTGGTTGGTGTGTTGGCAGTACTGGTCGCAGTCATTTACATAAAACCGGATGTTCTGACAATCCTTCCGTTTATCGAAAAGTATCATCTGGTCCGCATTCAGGTATGGAAAGATCCTACACTGGATCCCACCGATAAAGGATTTCAGGTTCTTCAGGGACTGTATGCCATCGGTTCCGGCGGATTTTTCGGAAAAGGGCTGGGAAGCTCCATTCAGAAACTGGGATTCATTCCGGAATCTCATAATGATATGATTTTTGCAGTTATCTGTGAAGAGCTGGGGATTTTTGGTGCAATTTGTGTAATCGGACTCTTTGCATATATGATATACCGGTTTGTTTATATCATTCTGCGGGCACCGGACCTGTACGGTGCCATGATCGTATCCGGTGTTATGGTTCACATTGCTCTGCAGGTTCTGATGAATGTTGCGGTAGTAACAAATTCCATGCCCAATACCGGTGTTACATTGCCGTTTATCAGCTATGGCGGTACATCCGTTGCCATTCTGCTTGCGGAAATGGGAATGGTGTTAAGTGTATCCAACCAGATTATTTATGAGAAATAACAGGATTTTATTTTGGCCCTGAAAATATCGAATGCATATAATAATATGTGAGAACCGGATATTCCGGAAAACGTATATTATGTTATGCAGGAGGTAGTATGTGTAACCGTTTACAAGTCAGGGGAAATGGGCCGATTTATGCCAGGCTGCAGCTGCAGGGATCAAAAAATGGTACGCTTCCCTGTATGGCTGCAGCTTTACTGCATTCAGGAACAACGGTTCTGGAGGGGGTTCCCATGATTGCAGATGTGCTGACTGCAGCAGAGATACTCCGATCACTGGGCGCATCTGTGCATATCAGGGATCACTGTATTACCATTCAGGCCGGACAGCTGACCGCTTCAGATATTCCCCGGGATTTCATGGGACGGATGCGATCTTCCGTCATATTCATGGGTGCGCTTCTGGCAAGATGCGGTGAAACAGGTGCCGTCAGTCCCGGAGGATGTGTCATCGGCAGAAGACCCATTGATTATCATCTTGATGGATTCCGGCAGATGGGAGCATCTGTGGTACAGAAGGATGACCGAATGGAAGTAAAGGGAAGAAAACTGAAAGGATGTGTCATTGTATTGCCGGGTCCCAGTGTGGGTGCAACAGAAAATCTGATGCTTGCGTCCACCGCTGCAGAAGGTATTACAATCATTCGGAATGCTGCCAGAGAACCGGAAATTACAGAGCTGGCACAATGCCTGAGAAACATGGGATTCGGGATTTACGGTGATGGAACATCTGAAATCGTGATCAGAGGATGCAATGAGACTGTGGATTCGGTTTATTCCATACCGGGTGACCGGATTGCAGCGGGTACCTGGCTGCTTTGCTGCATGCAAAACAGAGGGGAACTGGTTCTGGATTATGCACCGGTGGAATCCATGGCGGCCGTTCTTCAGGTTGTTCAGAGAATGGGAGGAGAAATCCATACAGAAAAGAACCGGATTACGCTGAAAGCACCGGATCGCCTGAAGCCCATTGATTATCTGGAAACAGCTCCTTATCCGGGATTTCCGACGGATATGCAGTCATTGCTGCTGCCGGTCCTCTGCCGGGCAGAAGGCAGCAGCTGTATCCGTGAAAGAGTATTCAGCAGCCGGTTCCGTACGGTTGGTGAACTGGAAAAAATGGGAGCGGATATCTGTATTACAGATGGAGGCCAATGTGCCCGTATTCGCGGAGGCTGCAGACTGCACGGGACCTCTGTGGATGCACCGGATCTCAGAGGCGGTGCGGCACTGATCATTGCTGCTCTTGGAGCGGAAGGAATTACAGTTATAAACGATACCTGCCATATTCAACGGGGATATGAGCAGATTCCGGAGACTATACGATTACTTGGAGGAGAAGCATGCTGGTTAAGCTGAAAAGAAAAAGAACAATACCTGCAGCACTGGGGATCCTGTTGCTTGTGATAATTATACTTGCTGTACTCTATGGTAGTTCCACGATAAAAACTGTTAAAGTGACCGGAAACAGTTACTATACAGAAGATGAAATCAGAGAAATCTTATTTGGAACTGCCATGGACAACAATACGATCAGCACGTATCTGATCAATCGTTTCGGAGAACATAAAACCATTCCTTTTGTTGAACGTTATCAGGTTGAAATTGTAAACAGACATGAGGTGGAAGTCATTCTTTATGAAAAAAATATTGTCGGTTATGTACATTTCATGGGCAGTAATATGTATTTTGACAGAGACGGAACGATTGTGGAAAGCAGCCGGGAGGTTCTGGATGGAATCTGTGAAATCAAGGGAATTACATTCTCCAAAATCGTTTTCAATGAGAAACTGGAAACCGATATACCGGGGCTTTTTGAACAGATTCTGCTGATGACGCAGTTATTTGAAAAATATGAATTGAACATTGATGCTCTGTATTTTGATGAAACAAAGCATATTAAGATTTTCTACGGAGACATTACAGTAGAACTGGGTGCAGCAGACAATATGGATATCAAAATATCAGAGATGAATGATATTCTTCCGGAACTGGAGGGAAAAAAAGGAACCCTTTATCTGGATTCACTGGAAATGGGAGCATCCTCTTCCGGTACATATTATTTTAAAACAGATAAAGCTCCCGAAGTCAGTAACTAATAATTCCTGTGGATTTCATTCAAAAAATAGTTGATTATTTCAGAGAAATAAAATAAGATATTAATAGTATGATTGCACATACCTGCGAGTTATGTTGTGTACACATGAAGGAATATGTGAATAAGGTTAAAGGAGGGGCTGACATGCTCGAAGTAAAAATAGATGAATTTGAAGGCGAAGCCCGGATTATCGTAGTCGGCGTTGGCGGTGCCGGCAATAACGCTGTAAACCGTATGATTGAGGAAAACATCGGCGGCGTGGAATTTGTTGGAGTCAATACAGACAGTCAGGCATTGACACTCTGTAAGGCGCCTACTGCTGTTCAGATTGGTGAAAAACTGACAAAAGGTCTTGGCGCAGGCGCAAAGCCGGAGATGGGTAAGAAAGCAGCAGAGGAAAGTGCAGACACCCTGCAGGATATTATTAAAGATGCGGACATGGTATTCGTTACCTGCGGTATGGGTGGCGGTACCGGTACAGGTGCAGCTCCTGTTATTGCAAAGATGGCCAAGGAGAAGGGAATCCTTACCGTTGGTGTTGTCACAAAGCCTTTCAATTTTGAAGGAAAACCCCGTATGAAGAATGCCCTGGCAGGAATTGAAGAACTGCAGAAGAGTGTTGATACGCTGATCATGATTCCCAATCAGAAGCTTCTTCAGATTGTAGATAAGAAAACATCCATTCCCGATGCGTTCCGCAAAGCAGATGAAGTTCTGCAGCAGGCGGTTCAGGGCATCACCGATCTGATCAATGTCAATGCACTGATTAATCTTGATTTTGCTGATGTCAGAACAGTTATGAAGGACAAGGGTATTGCTCACATCGGTATCGGTTACGGAAAAGGTGACAACAAAGCAGAAGATGCCGTTAAGCAGGCAATTTCCAGTCCGCTTCTGGAAACCACGATTGCAGGAGCTACGGATATTATTTTCAACATCACCGGTGATGTCAGCCTGATGGATACATCAGAAGCAGCCGAGTATGTTCAGGAGCTTGCCGGAGATGATGTGAATATTATCTTTGGAGCAAGATATGATGAATCCATGGCGGATGAAGTGGTGATTACCGTAATCGCAACCGGTCTGGAAGCTCCCAGCAGCAGTGCAGATCTTGCCGGTTCCCGCGTGAAACCGCAGATTCCTTCTGCAAATCAGGCACAGACTGCTTTCGGTCAGGAAACACCGAGACATACACTGAGCCATTTAAACGGAAGCAGTACATCTTCTTCCGGTTCCAATGGCGGATATAAATTCCAGTCAAAGCATCCGGAACCGTCTGAAAATCTTCGGGATGGATTGATTTTCCCGGATTTCTATACCCGCAAAAAGAAATAAGTTCAGGTAAGGCCGTTTTCTCTATATGCAGACAACGGATACCGATTTTATAACAGAACAGATTATTTGCCGCAGTTTTCGGACTGCGGCATTTTTTGTCGATGAAAAGAGCAGTATTGCTCTTATTTTTTTACAAAATCAGCCATTGTTTATTCGCTAAAATAGTAACTGAACAGTACTGCATCAGAAATGCACATTGCAGCTGCGATAAATGGAGGCGGTTATTATTGACATAAGCGGGAATACGGTTATTTATCTGGATATTCTGGCTGCAAATGAATTTATCATGAATGGACTTGTTCTGGCTGTTTATTGTATATGTACAGGAAAATATTACTCGGTGAAAAGTCTGCTGGCAGCAGATCTTCTGACAACATTGACGACGGTTATGACCATTGTCCTGCTGAAGGAAATTAATATCGAAACTATTTCCGGTTCCGGTCTGTGGTTTCTCTCTTTAACAGGCTGTTTATCTGAATTGTATATACTGAATCAGCTGGACAAAAGAACAGAAGGTATCCGGATTCTGGCAGAGATCCCGTTTCTGCTGATCAGTATGTTTACTGTGGGAGGAATGGCGGGAAGTATAACCCGTTTTTCTGCAGATTCAAAAAAGAATCTTCTGCCGGAAGCAGTACTTTTCATTACGGCAGGCGGAAGCGGATGCTTTCTTCTGGGATATGGAATACTTTATAAATGGAGAAAAAAGGAAATCACAGATGAGATACTATGCGATGTCAGAATTATGTGGAATCACAGGATCTGCAGTGTTCCTGCAATTATTGATACCGGCAACAATCTGTATACACCAAATGATCGAAAGCCGGTTCACATTGTTGAAGAATCCTGTCTGCTGAAGCCCGGAGAAATGGAAGAACTGCTTCTGAAGAATCCGGAAAAAATAGCTTTTGTACCCTATTCCTCGCTGGGAAAAACAAATGGAATCATCAGGGTGATTGAGGCAGACAAACTGGAAATTGTCCGGGGAACACATACATATCCGATCTATCACCAGAAACTTGGTCTGACCGCTCAGAAATTAAGCAGCAGCGGAAAATGGAAGATGCTGCTGCATCGAGAAATCAAGGAGGCCGTATGATTATTAAATTTGGTATTCCCGGAAGGATTCAGCTGAAAATCGTTCCGGTGCTGAAAAGTATCTGTATTCCCAAAACGGGAGAAGTCCATTATATAGGCGGAAGCGATATACTGCCTGCACCATTTTCCGTGGAGGAAGAAAATGATTATATTAAACGGCTGGAAACAACAGGCAGTCAGGAAGCGAGGAGCAAACTGATTGAACATAACCTGCGTCTGGTGGTATACATAGCGAAAAAATTTGATAATACCGGTGTGGGAGTCGAAGATCTGATTTCAATCGGAACAATCGGATTGATCAAGGCAATCAATACCTTTAACAGTGAAAAAAAGATCAAGCTTGCTACCTATGCTTCCCGATGTATTGAAAATGAGATTCTGATGTATCTCCGCAAAAACAGCCGTCTCCGTTATGAAGTTTCCATCGATGAGCCTCTGAATATCGATTGGGACGGCAATGAACTGCTGCTAAGCGATATTCTTGGAACGGATGAAGACGAAGTGGGAAGGAATATGGAGGACGAAGCAGAGAAAACGCTTTTGAGTCATGCCATTGAAGCGTTAAGTCCGAGGGAAAAGAAAATTGTACAGCTGCGATATGGAATCGACCAGCAGGATAACCGGGAGATGACCCAGAAAGAGGTGGCCGATTCCATGGGGATTTCTCAGTCCTACATTTCCAGACTGGAAAAGAAAATCATACGAAGACTGAAAAGGGAGATGATTCGTTTTTCATAAAATGAAACCGGAAGGAAAATCTGAAGTTGTGGGTATTTCCAAAATTGCAGATTGGAATAAATAAAAAAATAGATGAAATTACAATGGATTTTACCTCCATGTATTTGATATAATTACCCGGATTATATCAAATTATGGAGGTATCCTATGAAAGCTGTCACGATCTTATTTCCGGTGTTTTTTATGATTCTTCTGGGGTTTACAGCCAAAGTCAGAGGCTGGATCACACAGGAGCAGAAAGCCGGAGCCAATGCAATTATTTTTAATATTCTGTTTCCGATTCTTGTCTTTAACCTGATGCTTACGGTATCCGTAGATGCATCTTCTGTTTATATTGTGGGCTATGTATTTATAGCCTTTCTCCTTTCCATGGTCGTCGGTAAAATGGTGACAGGGGTTGTCGGAAAAAAATACGAACACTTTTCCTGGCTTCTGATGGCGACCGTTGAGGGCGGTAATGTTGCACTTCCTTTGTATCTGTCCATTGTGGGTCAGTCCAGCAATACGGTTATTTTTGATATTGCGGGCAGTATCCTGTGTTTTGTTGTAATGCCTGTTATGGTTGCCAAAATAGCATCTTCCGGTGTTTCCGGCGGTCAGCTGGTGAAAAATATTTTTTCCAATTCTTTTGTACTGGCGGTTATTCTGGGGCTTACGCTGAATCTGACAGGTGTTTATACCATGCTGCAGCAGACACCGTTTTTTGAGCTGTATACCAGTACAGTTGACAGAGCGACATCTCCTATTGTGGGAATGATTCTGTTTATTCTGGGTTATGACCTGCGGATTGATAAGGATACCATTGGGTCCATGGTGAAACTGGCTGCAGTCCGGGTTGCATTTTATGCAGCAGTGATTGCCGGGTTCTTTTTTCTGTTCCCTGCCCGTATGGCAGATACGGCATTTCTGATGGCAGTTGTGATTTACTTTATGTCACCCACAGGATTCGGCATGCTTCCGGTGATGTCTCCCTTATTGAAAACAGAAGAAGATACCAGCTTTGCATCGGCATTCATGTCAGTATACATGCTGATCACTTTGGTGGTTTACGCACTGGTGGTCATTCTTATTGCCTGAAAAGCCATTCTTTTATGAAAAAACTGCAGATTCACTGCAGGAAATACGATTTGAAAAGAGAAGGAAAGGGGAAACAATATGAAAAAAAGAGAAAAGAAACTGGAAATCGGCTGTCATCTGTCCTCATCCAAAGGTTTTCTGCACATGGGGAAAGAGGCTGTTGAACTGGGAGCCAATACGTTTCAGTTTTTTACCAGAAATCCCAGAGGAAGTAAAGCAAAGGATGTGGATCCGGACGATGTAAGCGCCTTTCTGGAGTTTGCACAGATCCATGGAATTGACAGGATTCTGGCCCATGCACCTTATACGCTGAATCCGGCGTCAAAGGACCCGCATGTGAGAGAATTTGCCCTGCAAATCATGGAAGATGATCTGAAAAGAATGGAATACGTTCCCGGAAACTGCTACAATTTTCATCCGGGAAGCCATGTGGGGCAGGGCAGTGAAACCGGTATCAGACTGATCACGGAACTGCTCAATACCATTCTGAAACCGGAGCAGACCACCACGGTGCTGCTGGAAACCATGTCCGGAAAGGGAACGGAGATCGGCAGAAATTTTGAAGAAATCCGCAGGATTCTGGATATGGTGGAATTATCAGATCATATGGGGGTATGTCTGGATACCTGTCATGTGCATGATGGCGGATACGATATCATTCATGATCTGGATTACGTCCTGGATGAATTTGACCGGATCATTGGTCTGGATCGATTAAAGGCCATTCATATGAACGACAGTAAGAATCCCGTGAACAGCCATAAGGACCGGCATGAAAAAATCGGAGAAGGTTACATAGGAATCGATGCGCTGACAGCGATTATCTGCCATGAAAAACTGCAGGGAATTCCGATCTATCTGGAAACACCCAATGAATTGCCCGGATATGCAAAAGAAATTGCATTGCTGAAGG
>JALETI010000127.1 GCA_022781515.1 Lachnospiraceae bacterium | reverse complement strand
CAGTAACCTCAATAAGCAGCGCGGAACCGATGGCAAATTTCTTTTTCTGTTCGATCTGCTTCCAGTTTACAATGAAAAGTCCGGCACACAGCAACAGATAGAAAGCGACACCTCCATAGGGAACCAGCATGTACGGACCGGAAGAATAGTTGCCCTCCGGGGTCACCGTATAGGTAATCGGCAGCAGGAAATTGGCCAGCTCTGCCACAACCAGAAAGAATCTGGCTGCCCGGTCCAGCCGCCGGGGCTTACCGGTCTCCTCCTCCACTAGTATGGCGATATACTGATAAAACAAATAAAGCACCAGCACCATACTGCCCAGAAACAGCCTGTGAACAGCATCGTTTAAAAACCTCGGTATTATCTCCAGATGATGCACTGTGTAAACAGTGACGCCGTCCAGCACCAGATGAATCAACACGACAACCAGTAAGACAGAAAATGTCCTGTGCAGCGGCGTGCTCTTTCGCCCGGCAGAAAAATAGACACAAGCAACAAAGGCCAGAACCATAATAAGCGCAATCTCCATTCTCAGCATATCGTATCCCTCCTTTTGTAATCATTATAAAGGTTCTTAGCTGATTTTCCGGAAGAAAAGAAAATAAATCAGCAGACCGTCAATGATAAAATCGTAAACTCGCAGACGGTCAAAAAGCAGAATACTTGACATTACGGAAACAAATACGATTCCCGCTCCAATGATTTTGGGGAAAATGGAAAAATATTTTGCATTGCTGCCTTTTTTGAAGGGCTGTAAATGGCAATCAGAGTTCCCAAAAGAATCCACACCGCCATCTGTGAAAATATTTCTCCAAGGTTCTGACAGTAAATATCGAAAAGCCTTGCGGCAGTACCAAGAATAAGACCGGCTGCAAGCATACATAATGGATTCAGCAGTTTTCTCGTTCTATTCATGTCATGACTCTCTCCTTATACAGAATGATTCCGGCCATATAACCAGTATGATTCCCCCCCGAAATACTATACTGTTCGGCCAGTCTTCACCTGTATTCTACAAAAAAATCGACACGGAAAACAGGTCCATTTCGCATAAATATGTGTCAATTTTATAATCTACCCGGAAAGAGTTGACTGCATATTCCCAGCCATGCACCTTCTGTACCTCGCATCCATTTTTTGTAGGAATCTGAAAGATCCCAAAGGTCTTTTGTATGGTTTGCAGAGATTTTATGTTGTATCCTCCGTCAGTCATTGGGTATTTAAGTTTATTCTCAATTTACAATCTATATTTTACACTCTATATCTACAGGAGTGTTCTGGCTGCATATAGGCACTTTTTGTATGCGTATGTGTCCGTTTTATAGATATCATTTGTGAACTACATCGGTAATAAAATCTTCTTCTTCGACTTCAGGCTCATTCTCGTGAACATAAAAAACTGTTTCCATGAGCTTGTCATACACGTATTCATTGGGATTGTACTTTTTAAAGTAATTGGAATTATCACCACCAAGCAGCCACACCGCAAATGCACCGACGGCTCTTGATCGAGACTGCCCCGCATAGCAATGAACAAGCAGCGTATCCACTGATTCATGTTCTCTAATGAACCGGCTGATCTGTACAGCCATATCTTCAGAAAATAAAACTGCTCCTTCTACCGGTCGAATGATATCATCAAACTGCAGCGTCAAAACTCCTTTGCAGTACTTGTTTTCTGAAAAAGTAATTCCGAATCCTCCCGTATGTGAGTCCTGTATCGATATCACTGCATAGGTATCTGCTTTCTCGACCACCTCCTCCAGTCCTGCCGGATAATAATGCTGCATTACATATTCAAATGCATCAAATACTGATTTTACTAAAACACGTTTCAATGTATCATCTCCCTTCCCATTTGTTTTCCCCGCCTCATTCCAGGCAGTTCCGCCAGATAGTAGTTAGTATACCATATGTCCGGTTCCCTAATAATAAAACCCATACACTATCCAATTCTGCCTGTAAATGAAATGATTACTAATGTCAGAGCCTCTCCCACTTAACCAATAATGTCATCCATGTTATCATTCAATCTCACAGTTCTTCATGCACCATTGTGTTCCCAGTTTCTTTTGGCCAACTTCCGGGAACTCCACCTGCAGATATTTTTCATCTGCTGACAGAATATGCCCTTTTCCATATGTCTTATGGATCAGCCATTCTTTGTCAGTCAGATTCATTTTCTCAGCGGACTTTTTATCTACATCCAGAGCAATTGACGTTCTTGATTTTTCCTTCTGTGGCTGTGAATCATTCACCAACGGCGACAAATGATTCAGCTTCAAAAACGATTCAAAGTCTTTTACCCGCTCAATCAATCCCATCCTCGACAATGCCACAAACGCTGCCGCTGCCTTTGCCTGACAATTAAGGCTCTTATCTGGATTGAATTCAATATCTGTAAAAGCATCATACTGGAGAATCATCTGAGCCAGATTCTCATTTTCCAATAAAGCATTCATATAAATATAATCGTAAAAGGCCGTCTTTGGTTCCAGCGGGAATGCTTTATCCTCAAAAGTAAAGCAGATCAAGTTTCTGAGTTTTTGCAAAGCCGCCATTCCATTTGAAATTTACTGTAACTGCTCGATAAAACGGTGCTTTCTCATATGGTACAAATACAGGTCTCTCTGCCAAGTTATCGCCCCTTTCTGTTATGCTATTTCAATGCTTCATTAATACTCTTCATACACTTCAGGTTGTAAACCACTCCTTCAGTGCAGTACTTACATTATAGCATAAATATTAGATTTGGAATTCTCATACTGAATCGAAACATCGTGTTATTTAGGGTGAATCATACCAGAACCAGGTTCTATGTTACCACATTTATCTTATCACGCATTCGTGATTTCTCAACAGATATCAGATTACATGCGCGTACAACCTATTCTACATAAAGTAAGGATGCTCTCTGAGAAGTTCAACCTTTTTAATATTTACCCCAACTACATCAATATCACCACCGACTCTCACCCATTTACCAGGTAACTCCATAAGTACACCTGGAACAAGATAAGTAAACTTGTGTGGGCGTCTTGCTTTTCCCTTTGCAATTCTGATCTGCCAGCTTTCTCTTGTACATTCTCTGGTAAAGCGTGTACAGCGTGAAAAAAAGCGTTCCACTGCATATACGACAGTATCTCTGTCATATAAACATTCAACCTCTGAGCGAAAAATAAATTCATTCACAACAGTAACCTCACAAACAAAATTTCCATAATGCATTTTCTTCATGCTTATACCTCCTAAAAGCTGTGTATTGTCTCCGGCTATGGGTTGCCACCCCATACTGTCAATTAGCAGCAGCATGTCCCTGTTGGAGAACTCTACGCAGCCCCAACCCCGCATTAGCAGATTGATTCAAATGCTTTCAGGCAAATAAAAATGCACTGAATCCTTTCCATTTCAGATCCAGTGCAAATATTGCTCATT
>JALETI010000107.1 GCA_022781515.1 Lachnospiraceae bacterium | reverse complement strand
TAACATTGACACCGCGCATATTCAGCCGGCGAATGGCATCAATGGTTGCTTTTACATCGGGTACATCGCATTCAAAGGCGAGATAAGCACAATCGATACCATAATAGTCAAAACAGTAATTATATATGATGGGTGATCCGGTATGTTTGATGGGTGTACCGATGACCCCCAGTAATCTTGTGGTTCCTGAAATTCTTGTATCCATATTCGATGATCCTTTCTGTAAGCACGGACTGTCTTATTGATATTTTTTCATTTTTCTGTAAAAAATTTAGCATAGGCGGTAAAGAATGTCAATGAAGAAATTTAACACTTAAAATCATTAAAGTAAACATGGAAGGATAGAACCTGTATACAGGAAAAATCGTTGACGGAATGGGATTCTAAGTTTCTTTTAATGTTTTTGTGGTACAATATGATATGATTTTATGATGCAGATAACAGGAGGAGCCGCGTATGCGTTTATTGATTGCGGAAGATGATGTGGATTTAAATAAAGTTATGGTAAAGAAACTGCAGGCAGAGGGGTTTATCGTCGATTCCTGCTTTAATGGCATGGACGCTCTGGCTTATCTGACAGGAGCTGATTACGATGCGGCCATTCTGGATATTATGATGCCGGTGATGGATGGGCTGGAGACGGTAAAAAAACTCAGGGAAAATGAAAAGAGTACACCGGTTATTTTTCTGACGGCAAAAGATACCATTGCCGATAAGGTGGAAGGATTGAACATTGGTGCCAATGATTACGTGGTGAAGCCATTTTCCTTCGATGAACTGATTGCAAGAATCCATGCAGTGACAAGAACTGTTCGCGGAAATGTGTCAGATACCATTCAGCTGGCGGATTTATCACTCAATACGTCCACCCATGAAGTATACAGGGACGGAAAAATGATTCTGCTGACCGCCAGGGAGTATAATCTTCTGGAATATATGATGATCAATAAGGGACGTATTCTGAGTCGTGAAAAAATACTGAATTATGTGTGGGGATATGATTATTACGGCAGGGAAAATATCATTGATGTATATATGAATTATCTCAGAAAGAAGATCGATCAGGATTTTTCACCGAAACTGATTCATACAGTTCGAGGAGCGGGATATGTAATGAGGGTTGAAGATTGATGAAACACAGATCGTTAAAACTGAGGATAACCTTCTGGTTTACCATGATTCTGACCCTGATCTGTATGGCAATTCTGATTTCAGTGATGGCTGTGTATCAGGCAGCAGACAGGCAGAGCGTAAAAGATAAACTGGTAAAGGTCGTGGAACAAAATGTGCGTCAGCTGGAGAGGGAAGATGATTTTGATGATTTTGCTGACGACTCGGATTATCTGCAGGATAATGTTCAGCTTATGATTTTTAATGGAAATGGTGCCCATGTTGGCGGTCTGTTTCTATACAATGAACTGAATCAGCTTCCGTTTTCCGCAGCAGGTTTTCCGCAGGAGATTATTATGGATGGGAAAACCTATTACTATTATGACAAAATGGTTGGCGGTAAACACATGGAAGATAAATTCAGAGAGGATTTTACAGAAGATTCTGTTGAAAAAAAGCCTGCGGAAGAGGATCGGCTGTGGATTCGCGGTGTGATTTATGCCAATGACAGCCTGTTTGATGTGACAAAAAACCATATTTATATAATTGTTTTGTTCCCCGCTTTACTTGCCCTGGCATTTGTGGGGGGATATTGGTTGACCGGGCGATTTCTGGAGCCGATTAAGAAAATCAGCCGGACGGCGGAGGAAATTCGAAACAGCGGAGATCTTACAAAACGAATTGAAATCAAAGAGAAAGGGGATGAGCTTTCGGAACTGGCACGTACATTTAACACCATGTTTGACCGGCTGGAGGAGAATTTTACTGCGGAAACAGTATTTGCCTCCAATGCGTCCCATGAACTGCGTACACCGGTGGCCGTGATACTGGCAGAGTGTGAGTATGCATTTGAAAATGCAAAGGATAAACAGGAACTGTATGATGCGATTGCAGCCATTCAGAAGCAGGGGTATCGGATGTCCTATCTGATTGAGACGCTTCTGGTATTTACAAGAATCGAACAGAATACGGAAAAATATCCGAAGCAGAAAACCAATCTCAGTCCCCCTGTGCGGTCCTCCTGTGAGGATTTTCAGCTGATTGCAGATAAGGAAATCACCATTGAAACAAATTGTCCGGATGAACTGTATGCTTCGGTCAATCGGGAGTTGTTCATGATGATGGTAAATAATCTGATTCAGAATGCAATACGATATGGACGGGAGAAAGGTTATGTTCATGTCAGAATGTCTGAAGAGGGGGATTTTGTAAAGATTACGGTACGCGATAACGGTGTGGGGATAGCAGAGGAGGAACTGCCGCATATCTGGAACCGGTTTTACCGGGGCGATCGGTCAAGGAGCAGTCAGGGAACCGGTCTGGGACTTGCGCTGGTAAAGCAGATCAGCGCCTATCATGGAGGTACGGTATCCGTTGTGAGCCAGTTGCATGAAGGCAGTGAATTTACGGTTACGGTCAGAAAATAAGCAGAAACAGGATGAAAATTCCTGAGAAAGAAACAGGATTGCCGCTTTGCAATATCAAAACCGGTCAAACGGAGCAATATTGCAGGTGGCTTTTTTCACAGTATTTTCACAGAACCGGGGCTTCTTTCTAAGATTACTTTAATATTCCGGTGGCATACTAAGGGCAGATCATGCAGAACACACCGGTGACCTCCGATGCAATCGATTAAGAAAATCTGCATGTCATTCTATGAAAGTGAGGATATTAGATGAATCAGACGGTATTCAAACGGTATGAATTAAAATACAGATTGAACCGCAGACAATTTGCTGAACTTCTGAATATCATGCAGCCTTATATGAAACCGGACCGATTTGGGAGAAGTACGATTCAGAGCCTGTATCTGGATACGCCATCCTTCCTTCTGGCGAGACGTTCTCTGGAACACCCGTTGTATAAAGAAAAACTTCGGGTCAGAAGTTACGGACTGGCAGGACCCGCTGACCCGGTATTTTTTGAATTAAAGAAAAAATATGAGTCGATTGTGTATAAACGCCGGGTGGAAATGACCTGTGAAGAAGCAGCAAGGTATCTTTATCAGGGAGAAACAGTGATGGATACTCAGATTATGCGGGAAATTGATTTTTGCAGAAAACGGTATGAGGGTCTTGCTCCCAGAGTCATGCTTTCTTATCAAAGAGAAGCATGGTATGGAAAAGAGGATCATGAGCTTCGTATTACATTTGATGACAGAATCCTGTGGCGGGATAAATGTCTGGGTATGGCGGATGGGATATTCGGTGCCCCGCTGCTGAAGGAAGATGAAGTTCTTATGGAAGTGAAAGTTGCGGCATCCATGCCCCACTGGCTGGTGCAGTTTCTCAGCCGGGAAAAAATATACAAAACATCTTTTTCGAAGTATGGAACTGCTTATCAGATTCTCAGCACACCCTATCAAATACATGAGTCACCCGACAAATGAGCCTCACGTCGATTTCTTCGTGCTTTGCACTCTCAAAATCGACTCAAACATTCAAAATTCGCTCATTTTTCCAGGAAAAATGGCTACTTTCTCATGTTTAGCGGGCCCCATAGACATAAAAATACATGCAAGCATGTATTTTATGTCCATTTGTCCCTTGGCTCATATATGATGTTGGAGGTAAATGGATTTGCAGCGATAATACAAACGAATTTTTCTGCATTTCATGTCCCCGGAATTGTTTTATAAAAGAAGGAGATAAAAAGTATGCTTAATACATTATTTCAGGGTTTATTTTATACAACGGCAATTACAGTACCGCAGTTTATGCTGTGCATGGCATCTTCGCTGGTAATCGGCCTGTTTCTGGCCTTCATCTATACCAGACAGAGCTCGTATACATCCAGTTTTCTGATTACACTGACTATGCTGCCTGCAATTGTATGTGTGGTGATCATGCTGGTAAACGGCAATGTGGGAACCGGAGTTGCAGTGGCCGGAACCTTCAGTCTGGTTCGTTTTCGTTCGCAACCGGGAAGTGCAAGGGAAATCGGAACCCTGTTTCTGGCCATGGGTGCAGGTCTTGCCTGCGGGATGGGATACCTTGGATTTGCACTTTTCTTTACTGTGCTGATGGGACTGCTGATGCTGATTCTGGAACGGATCTGTACAGGATTATCTCATAAAATGGATACAGAAAAAGTGTTGAAAATTACGATTCCGGAAGATCTGGATTATTGCGAATTATTTGATGACATTTTTCAGAAATATACAAGCAGATATGAGAATATTTCCGTAAAGACAACCAATATGGGAAGCCTGTATAAGCTTACATATAATGTAACATTAAAGGGTACCTTATTGGAACAGCAGTTTCTGGATGAACTTCGGTGCAGGAATGGGAATCTGGAAATCAGTCTTTCCAGACAGGAGGTAAATCATGAATTATAGAAAAATACTGGCATTATTTCTTACAATGGGTATGGTCTCTGTTTCCGTAACCGGATGCGGAGAAAAGAATAATACGGCAGGTAATACGGACATTGCGGCGGAGACTTCTGAACAATCCGGCACGAAAACTTCCGAACAGTCGAGTGCAGATAACAGCGGTGAAAGCAGTGAATCATCAGCAAAGCTTGATACAACGGATCTGTTTTCCGACAGGGATCTGGATGGCAGCTATGATGCGGAGAATGCAATTGCCATATCCCTTCAGGGCAGTTCTGCTTCCTGTGACAGCAATCTGGTGAAAATTGAGGGAAGTACGATTACCATCAATTCGGAGGGTGTTTATATTCTGAAGGGTACGCTGGAAAACGGCCAGATTATTGTTGACGCGGACCAGAGCAAAGTTCAGCTGGTTTTAAGCGGAGCAGCTGTTAACTGTCCGAACAGTGCAGCTGTTTATGTGAAGCAGGCCGATAAGGTATTTCTGACTCTGGATGAGAACACAGAAAATACTCTGACCACATCCGGTGAATTTGTACAGACCGATGATAATACCGTAGATGGTGTGGTATTCAGTAAAGATGATATAACGGTAAATGGAAAGGGAAAACTGACGGTAACAACCGGGAATGGTCATGGAATTGTTTCCAAAGATGAACTGACCATGACAGGCGGAGAGGTTACGATCCAGACTTCCGGTCATGCACTTTCCGGAAAAGACAGCGTCTGTATCGCAGACGGAAATTATCTGTTAACAGCAGGGACAGATGGAATCCACAGTGATAATGAAGAGGATGCTGCCAAAGGATTTATTTACATTGGCGGCGGTACCTTTCAGATTACTTCAGCCAGTGACGGTCTGGATGCTTCCGGAAGGCTCCGGATTGATCATGGAACTCTGACACTTAACTGTGATGATGATGGGATCCATGCGGATACCGCTCTTTATATAGCAGATGGAACCATAGATGTACAGAAGAGCAATGAGGGACTGGAAAGTGCCATGATTCTGATTGATG
>JALETI010000094.1 GCA_022781515.1 Lachnospiraceae bacterium | reverse complement strand
ATAACCTCCATTATCATGTATTTTCCTATTGCCGATGTCATATATCGTATTATTATACGGATAATTCCATTGATTTTCAAGAGACTTTCATTCCTTACGCCTTCAGGCGATCACGTCATCTCCTCTGTCCTTTTATTTTAAAAACAAAGTTTCTCTGTCCTCTCCTGTCATAATATACAAAAAAATCGGTTCCATTTCGTGTAATATTTGACTGTTTTTGACTGGTTTTTGCGATTGACATTGACTGTTTTGAATGATATGATTTAATTACATTCACAAACGGTCAGTTAAAGCATTTTTAACAGAAGAATGTAACGTTTCATCAGACATTCGTGTTCTCTTCGAAAAACAATGATTTGCAGACCGAAGAAAGGAGAAGTCGCTATGATCTATACAGTTACATTTAATCCTTCTCTGGATTACATTGTTTCTGTGGATAATTTTACCCCCGGCAAGGTCAACAGAACCTGTAAGGAAATCATGTTTCCCGGCGGTAAAGGCATCAACGTATCCATTGTCCTGAAGAATCTGGGCATGGACAGTACCATTCTGGGATTCATTGCCGGATTTACCGGTGAAGAGATCCGCCGCCAGGTACTGGAGATGGGCTGCAGAGAAGATCTGATTCCCATTCCCAATGGTCTTTCCCGTATCAATGTAAAGCTTCGTTCCAATGAAGAAAGCGAAATCAACGGTATGGGACCTGCCATCGACGATGCTGCCATCAATACCCTCTACAGCAAACTGGATCAGCTGAAAAAAGGTGATGTTCTGGTTCTGGCAGGAAGTATCCCCTCCTGCATGCCCGAGACCATATATCTGGACATCATGAACCATCTGGCCGACAAAGAGGTGCTGATCGCCGTCGATGCCACCAAAGATCTTCTGCTCAACGTAATGCCCTGTCACCCCTTCGTGATTAAGCCCAACAATCATGAACTGGGTGAAATCTTCCACGTTGAAATCACAGAAAAGGACGATGTCATTACCTATGCAAAGAAACTGCAGGAACAGGGTGCCCGCAATGTTCTGGTTTCCATGGCCGGTGATGGTGCCGTTCTGGTTGCTGAAGATGGTTCTGTTTACACCAGCGAAGCACCCAAAGGCAAAGTTGTCAACTCCGTTGGTGCCGGAGATTCCATGGTGGCCGGATTTGTATACGGCTATCTGACTTCCGGCAGCTATGAAACAGCATTTAAGACCGGTATTTCCTGCGGAAGTGCAAGTGCATTCTCCGAAAATCTTGCAACCCGCGAAGAGGTGGAAGCCATCTTAAACACTTTGTAAAATCATAATCCCCACAATCCATAAGGAGAAAACCACATGAGAATTACAGATTTACTGGCTGCAGAAAGCGTATGCCTCAATGGATCTGCCAGCGATAAGGCAGATGTACTCAATCAGATGGTTGATTTAATGGCAAAAAGCGGAAAGGTGTCTGATCGCGAAATTTACCTGAACGCTGTATTTGCAAGAGAAGAAGAAGGAACCACAGGTGTCGGCGACGGTATCGCCATTCCCCATGGACGCTGCAGCGGTGTATCCCGACCCGGTCTGGCTGCCATGGTACTGCCTGCAGGTGTTGATTATCAGGCTCTGGATGATGAACCGGTGCATCTGATTTTCCTGATTGCCGCTCCCGAAGGCGCAGGAAGTGTACACATTGATATTTTGAGCAAGTTATCCACCATGCTGATGGATGAACAGTTTGCAGAAGACCTGAAAGCTGCAAAAACCGTTGATGCGTTCCTGAAAGTGATTGATGACGCAGAAACGGCAAAGGATGCAGAAGAAAAAGCCAAAGCAGAAGCTGCAAAAAATACAGATCTGGCTGCAGAACGATCCGCATCCAATCAGAAACTGATTCTGGCAGTTACGGCCTGCCCCACCGGTATTGCCCATACCTATATGGCACAGGAAAGCATTGAAAAAGCTGCAAAGAAAATGGGATGTATGGTGAAAGTTGAGACAAGAGGCTCAGGCGGTGCCAAAAACGTACTGACAGATGAAGAAATTGAAGCAGCAGACGGCATTATCGTAGCAGCAGATACCAATGTTCCCATGGACCGTTTCGATGGAAAGAAACTGATCGAAGTACAGGTATCTGATGGTATCAGTAAATCCGAACAGCTGGTAAAACGGATTATCGATGGCGATGCTCCTGTATATCATGCTGCAAACGGCAGACAGTCCAGCCAGACTCAGACATCCGGCGGCGGTGCACATGCCATTTACAAGCATCTGATGAACGGTGTATCCCATATGCTTCCTTTCGTTGTGGGCGGCGGTATCCTGATTGCACTGGCTTTCCTCATTGATGGCCTTCTGGTAGATCTGAGTGCTCTCCCTGCCAATGCTGATGAAGCAGCAAAGCTGGGCCAGACAATTTCCAGATCTGACTTCGGTACCATCACACCCATTGCTGCTCTGTTAAAAGCAAAAATCGGCGGCGTTGCCTTCGGTTTCATGCTTCCCGTACTGGCCGGTTTCATTGCAATGAGTATCGCAGACCGCCCCGGTCTGGCAGTTGGTTTCGTTGGCGGTGCCATCGCAGCAAACGGTACATCCGGTTTCCTTGGTGCACTGGCAGCCGGTTTCATTGCAGGTTATCTGGTAAATTTACTGAAAAAGGTATGTGACCGTGTAATCCCCAAAGCACTGGATGGTATCAAACCTGTACTTCTTTACCCGGTATTCGGCATTCTTTTTGTCGGTATCATCATGCAGTACATCATCGAACCCATTATCGGTATGCTGAATACAGCACTGAATGCCGGTCTCGGCAGTTTAAGCGGTGCAAATGCTATTCTCCTTGGACTGATTTTAGGCGGTATGATGGCAGTCGATATGGGCGGCCCCTTCAACAAGGCAGCATACGTATTCGGTACTGCATCCATTGCAGCAGGCAACTACAATATCATGGCAGCTGTAATGATCGGTGGTATGGTTCCTCCCTGTGCGATTGCACTGGCAACCATCCTGTTTAAAAATAAATTTACAGAGTCCGAACGCAAGTCCGGCCCCACAAACTTCATCATGGGACTTTCCTTCATTACAGAAGGTGCCATCCCCTTCGCAGCCAGCGACCCGATTCATGTACTCCCCTCCTGTATCGCAGGTTCCGCACTGGCAGGCGGCATGTCCATGGCATTCAATTGTACCCTGATGGCTCCCCATGGCGGTATCTTCGTATTCCCCGTAGTAGGTAACGCCCTTATGTATCTGGTTGCACTGGCAGCCGGTACCATTGTCGGTGCAGTTCTTCTTGGTGTCCTGAAGAAACCTGTAACCGAATAAACAAGCCCTCCTTACAAACTATCTATATATAAAACCCTCAAAAAGTCCTGCAATCTCCCCTCCCTCGATATTCAGGGGAAATTGCAGGACTTTTGTGCGTTTGGTTCATGCGTTTGGAGAAGGTTCTTGTTTTTCCGGTTTCCGTTTCAGCCCATAAATCTCCTTTCGGGACACGCTCTCGCTCAGGTTTAAACGCAGCGGATTCTAAACTCTCGCCCTTCCTTTCAGGAAGTACGATCGCTAAGAACCGGCGTTTAAAATGGTCCCTTAAAGGAGATTTTCCGGGCTTTCACTGAACAAGAACCTGCGCCCGCCGTGCGCAGCAAAAAACAGAGCCGCCGCACAATACATGCGGCAGCCCTGCCTTTTTAAGACAACCTGTAATATACATCTGAATATACGGCAGACTATTTCAGATAATCCGCTATCACGCCGGTCCACACGGCCTGATCTTCCATACCCAGCTTCCAGAATGCAATACCTGCAAGGGAATGGGCGGATACCGCATCCAGTTTCAGTTTCAATGAACGTTCATCTTCAATCCAGATTCGCTGTTTGCCTTTCTCTTTTGGAATTTCCACGTAATATTGCCCGATCGTTTCATTCCATTCCGGTTCCTGACCGGATTCTCGTACTATTTCAGCGATCTCCTTCATGGATAACGCCACGGAATCCAAAGAATATACTTCATACTCAGAATCGCCGTCTTCGCGAAGTTCTGCTCCCGGCTCTGCATCCTCTTCCGGAATTTCTCTCCATACCCTTGCGTAAAAAGGAAGACCGCTTATCAGCTTTTCAGCAGGAACATACTGTAATGCAATTTCAATGCCTTCCGTTACATAAGAAATGGATGAAACCGATCCGGCTGCAGAACCCTTCCAGTGCTCATCATATCCCATAAGAATCACATAATCTGCCACCCGGCCCTGTTCTTTCAGATCATAACAATGGCGCAGATAAGTGGGATTAGCATTGTCCACCGAAAGAATCAGACCTTCTTTATGACAGGCAAAACGCAGTTCTCTCAAAAACTGCGAAAAAGCATCTCCGCTGGCATCAGAAATAAACTCAAAATCCACATTGATACCATCTGCATTCACTGCTTTTACATCTGCTACAAGATTGCTGACCAGCCGCTGTCTCACAGCATTTTTACCCAGAACCTGCTCAATGCTCATATTCCGGTTGAAATCATCCACGCGGATCCAAACATCGATCCCCAGATCATGCGCTTCTTTTACATAGGACTCACTGGCGAGATTTCTGTAATTTCCCTCATTGTCCTGCAAAGCGAACCAGGAAGGCGATACCACATTAATTCCCTGGGTTCCGTCAATCAGATATGAAAACTGAGTATTGCCGGATCGATTTTCCATATCCTGCCATACCAGACACACCTTTTCATCCAGTGAAATGCCGGTATAAGCCGGTTCTTCATGATTGGAGATCACTTCCATCGTTTCTGCAGAATCCCGATCCATATACTTCAGCTGCATATAGCCGATATTGCCATCCTCGGTACGGACCTCTGCCCAGTTCTCCATGGCATCCAGAAGTTCCACAGTCGTACCTTTCTTTACATCAGAAACAACAGCACTTCGCAGTCCGCCCCGAACTCTGAGTTTTGTATCTTTTATCACCGGTACCAGAGTCCGTTCTCTATGTGCCGTATCAATAAAAATACGACCCGGGTTGTCAAACATGGAAATCTGTACATCTGCATATTTCTCCAGACAGGCCAATGATAAGTAAAGCTGTCCATCCTCTATCAATGCCATCTCCCGGTCTGCCACCGGTTCTTTATATATAGTCTCTGCATTTGTAAAGAACAGATTCTCATCACTGCCATCCCAGTAAAAACGACTATCCACATTCCTGACAGAATCCGCAGACAGATAATAAATACCGTCCCTGCAGACAGCCGGCGTATCCATCTGCACATTATCTGCGAATACAGCCGCTTCCCCTTCCGATACTTCATAATACTCTTCCGGTTTCACAGTGCTTCCGGTTGAAATCACTGACTCATACATGCTGCATCCACTGAAAAGAAACAGACATACTGTCATACCTGCTATCCAAGTTAATACCTTTCTCATACTGTACCCCTTATACTTCTGTTCTTAAGTTGGTCAGTATCAGTATAACACAGGAATAAATATTGCACAAATAAAGATATTCTTAAGAGCACCCCATGATATCCCCAGGAGCCTGCTGATTTGCGGATTATGTAAAAGAAAAATGGCTGCTGCGGGACAGATATCTCCCTTTCTCTTCCATACTGTCCGCAAAACACATATGCTCCGCCGGATCTGACCTGCCATATCCATATGTCGACTGCAGCTTGTGATAAATCCCAGTCCTTATGCAGACCGCCACCGGAATCAATGTCTGCACACACAGTACCATGGCTTACAATCATGTCCGATACAGACCGTAAATCAGCATTCCGCCTTATCTGAATCTGCCGCAGGAAGTCTTCTCTGACATGCTTTCCTCCTTTTGTTATTTGACTTCCTGTTCTGACTATATCATAAGTCTGTTTGTATGTCAACTATTTTTATAGTCTGTTATTTGTTTTTATATTTCCATATATATTTCCTTTACATTCTCACATTCAATACGCTATAATAACCACGATACCAACCATCTGTACATTTTGCTGATGCACAGAAATCGGACTGAAAGGAGGTTCCGTATGCATATTGAAAAAATCAGTGACAATCAGATTAAGTGTACCCTTTCCCAGAGTGATCTTCAGATGCGGCATCTGAATCTGAGTGAACTGGCCTATGGAACAGACAAAGCCCGCTCCCTTTTTCAGGAAATGATCGAACAGGCCCATGATGAATTTGGATTTGAAGCAGATAATGCACCGATTATGGTGGAAGCAATTCCACTTTCCATGGAAAATCTCGTACTTATTATTACCCGTGTGGATAATCCCGAAGAACTGGATACCCGTTTTTCCCGTTTCAGTTCCTTTGATAAAGAGGATAAAGCGAATATTGAACCCAAGAGAGCAAATGGGGCTGATGATATATTGGAACAGTATTATAGAGATACAGAAGGACTGTCCGATGCAGATCTTTCTGATGAAGCATCCCTCATTGATTCATTCAAAGAATTTCAGCAGCATATCAGAGAACTGGTGGGCAGCCGGACAACCGGATCGGAAAAATCCGATTCCGTGAATACAGACACACCCACAAACGGGGAAACACCACGTTCAAAGGTCCCTGTCAACCTCATGCGGATTTACAGTTTTGACGACCTTGATACACTGACTGAACTGGCTCGTGTACTCCATCCCATGTATAACGGCGTAAATTCCCTCTATAAAAACCCGGAAGACAACGTCTATTATCTGGCGGTTTACCAGTCCCACCATTCCCCTGAGGATTTCAACAAAACCTGCAACATTCTTTCAGAATATGGCAAACGGGTGATGGGCGGCACTGCTGCGGAGGCATATTACTCCGAACATTACAACTGTATCGTGAAACAGACTGCGCTGCAGCGTCTGTCTCTCTTTTAACTGAATCCTTAAAGCTTCAAAGACTCAGGCTCTGTACCTGTGGTGGATATACTGACTGGCTTGAAGATCGAAAAAGGGGGCTTCACACTAACCTGGATTAGTGCGAAGTCCCCTTTTCATTAACAGGACTGTCCGTAAATCAGCCCTTTGTAGCCAGATACTTATTGATCATGTTAACCAGCGGTTCCACGTCCATGCCATGAACCATTGCTGCTTCCTCCAGTGATTCCATTGCGGATGAAGGGCAGCCGACACAATGCATACCAGCGCTCATAAGGATGGCAATGATGCCGGGATCCACTTCAATCAGGTCACCGATCAGCATGGTCTTATCAACTTTTTTATCCATATTATATCTCCTCCTGTTTTCAATCTGCCGTATAATGACAGTATTCTTTTTATTTTAGTACCCACCGCTTAACATGAGTACGTTGAAAAGCGTGGCATCCTGCTTATTAAAAAGCAACCGTACTCATTATAGTACAATCAATCCATTTATGCAACTTAAACATACTCAATTTGTATGGATTAATTTTTTTCGTATGTTGTGTCCAAATCACACGCACGATATTTTTACTGATCATGATAATAATTTTAACCCTTCTGATAACAATTTCCACTTGAATTATCACAGATGATGTATTACAATGGTGTAAATGGATGGGTCTGACCTGTCCCATGAATTATAAAAGGAGGATCTGTTACTATGGCATACGTAATTACTGATGAATGTGTAGCTTGTGGATCATGTGCAGAAGCATGTCCCAACGATGCTATCTCTGAAGGTGATGGCAAGTACGTTATCAACGCTGATGACTGCTTAGACTGCGGTTCTTGCGCTGATGAATGTCCTAACGATGCAATCAAGGCTGAATAATTCCTTACATACAGGTATTCGCCGCGCATCCAGACAGCATCTGTAAATGATGCATGTACGTGAATCAAGAAGGTCTGACATATTTTTATGCCAGACCTTTTTTTCTGTTTTTTACTTTTTTCTCAGATTCTCCACTTTCCGGAATTGTTTTTCCGCCTTCGGAACAGTCTCGGGCTTCTGGAGGCTGCTGCCTCATACCTTGCCCGGTTGCTCTGCTGAATTGCCCGCATGGATTCATCCAGCTTGCGATATCGCTCTTCCTGTCTGCTTTCCGAAGAATCCATCATGGATTTTAATTCCCTGAACATGTACTTTTCCATAATAACCCCGATGTCCTCTGCCAGCCGGGAATTATTATACAGCATGGCCTGGGCAACGATCCTCGCCATCATGGATTGAAACTGTGTCATACGCAGCTCCTGTTCACTGGCAGGATTGCTTTTTTCGGGATTTTCCCGTTCAATCCGGTTTCCGCCCTCCGGCATTTCTTCCGGGGGAGCTGGTACAATCACTTCTTTCTGAGCCGGCGGCAGCTGATTCGGTTCCGGTACGGATACCGTTGCTTTTCCCGGCATGTCCAGATGTTCTTCCGCCCGGATTTCCATCCGGTCTTTTCGGATGGGAAGCTCTCTCACACGGCATATTCTTCCCTTATCTTTGCCGGAATCGGTGTCTGCACCGGTAACCGCCTCTGAAATTTCAGCCGGTTCTTCACCGGACAGCACAGCACGGATTGCCCGAAGCTGATAACCGCGTTCTTTCATATCCTTGATCTGACTGAATATCCTCAGATGCTCTTCTGTATAGTATCGGTGTCCCATTTCATTTCTTGGAATGACCATACCGAGTTCTTCTTCCCAGTAACGCAGAACGTGGGCTTCCACTGCCAAAAGACGGGAAGCCTCCGAAATCTGATAATGATAACCACTCATTCCGGTCTCCTTTCGCTGCTCGCCTTGAATTGTTTCCTGTCCCGGCTCGCTGACACTCATTATACCATAGAGAGGTGGTATCCATATCTGTTTCAGAGGCTTCCTGAAAATTTTATTTGCACAGATTGGCAAATTTTGTAAATTCCGGCAACCATGCCAGTTTTACAGTTCCGGTGGGGCCATTACGCTGCTTGGCAATAATGACTTCCGATACATTTTTTTCTTTTGAATCTTTATCGTAATAATCATCCCTGTAAAGGAACATAACCACATCCGCATCCTGCTCAATGGCACCGGATTCACGGAGGTCGGAAAGCATGGGACGATGATCGTTTCTTGTTTCACAGGCACGGCTCAGCTGTGACAGGGCAATGACAGGACAGTCAATTTCACGGGCCAGTGCCTTCAGAGAACGGGAAATCTCGGAAATTTCCTGCTGTCTGCTCTCCCCTTTTTTTCCGGATCCGGTCATCAGCTGCAGATAATCGATCATAACCAGCTTAAGATCGTGTTCCAGCTTATATTTCCTGCATTTACTTCGCAGTTCGCTGACGGAAATACCCGGTGTATCATCGATAATCAGCTTCGAAGTACCGATCCTTCCAGCACTTTCCACCAGCTTTTCCCAATCGGATTCTGTCAGCTTACCGTTACGCATATTCTGGGAATTGACATTGGAATCCATGGCCAGCATACGGTTTACCAGCTGTTCCTTTGACATTTCCAGACTGAAAATGGCGCAGCACATATTGTTGCGGACAGAAACCGTATGAGCAATATTCAGCGTAAATGCAGTCTTTCCCATGGAAGGTCTGGCTGCAATCAGAACCAGATCAGAAGGCTGCAGACCGGAAGTCTGATAATCCAGATCCGTAAAACCCATGCTGATGCCCGTAACCGCATCATGATTTCTGGAAGCAATTTCGATCTTATCCAGGGCATTCAGTACCACCTGACGGATTGGCACATAATCACCGGAACTTCTGGTTTTCACCAGTTCAAATACCGACCGCTCTGCTTCTTCCAGAATGGTGTCTGCACTCTCCTTTCCCTGATAACACAGGCTGTTAATGCTGTCATTAATACGTATTACTTTGCGAAGAAGAGATTTTTCGTATACGATCTGTGCGTACTGACGGATATTGCCGGATGTGATGAATCCCAGCATCAGTTCACGGACGAATTCCAGACTGGCGGTTTCCGGAGATACATCCTTTTCCTTCAGACGATTCTGTACAGTGACCATATCCACCGGTTCGCCCCGATTCACCTGCTCCACCATGCATTCAAACACGACACCGTACTGCTTATTATAAAAATCATCACCTGTCAGGATTTCCGAAGCGGCAATTACCGCGTCACGATCCATCAGCATGGCTGCAATGACGGAACGTTCTGCTTCCACGCTGTTGGGAGGTACCCTTTTGATTACTTCTTCATCCATAACATCACCTGGTTTCTATCCTATTTCATTTCGGATACATGTACCTTGAATTCACCGACCACTTCCTTGTGCAGTCTGATCTTGATCATATGCATACCGCAGCTTTTCAGAGGTTCATCAATCAGCAGTTTCTTTTTATCAATGACCATGCCCTTCTGTGCTTTTACAGCTGCCACGATTTCCTTTGCAGATACCGAACCGAATACCTTGCCGCCTTCACCGGTCTTCACCTGAAGCTCCACAACCATATCCTTGATTTTTTCTGCCAGTTCTTTTGCATCTGCCAGTTCCTGCGCCGCCTTACGGTCTTCCTTCTGTTTCTGAAGTTTCAGATTATTCATATTGGTGCTGTTAGCTTCCAGTCCCAGATTCTTCGGCAGAATAAAGTTTCTTGCATATCCGTCACTGACATTAACCAGATCACCTTTTTTTCCTAATGATTTTACATCCTGTAATAAAATAACTTTCATTTTGTCCACTCCTGTTCTTATATAACACCCTCTTCTGTCATATCATGAAGAGTCACTTTTACATATTCTTTTGCTTCTTCTACGGTACAGCCTGTCATCTGCGCACCGGCCATGGTGCCGTGACCGCCTCCGCCCAGCCGTTCCATGATAATCTGCACATTTACACTGTCAATGGAACGGGCACTCAGATAAATCTTACCCTGATATTCCGTAAGTACGATGGATGCTTCCACACCCTTGATATCCAGCAGTTCATTGGCTGCCTGCGCTCCCGCAATGGTGGGACTTTCCAGTCCCTGGGACGGACAGATACTGAGGGCAAATTTTTCCATGTAGATTTCCGCATTGCGGACTGTCTCCGCCCGTGCCTTGTATTCCTCCATATTTTCACGGAACAGCTTTCTTACCCGCACGGTATCTGCACCGTTTCTTCGCAGGTATGCAGCCGCTTCAAAGGTACGGACACCGGTTTTATTGATGAAATTGTTAGTATCCATAACAATTCCGGCATACATGGCATCTGCCTCATCCATCTTTACCTTTATGTTATCACCAATATACTGAAGAATTTCCACAACCATTTCGCATGCGGAGGATGCATACGGTTCCACATAATCCAGCACGGCCTTATTGACGCTGTCATTCATCTTCCTGTGATGGTCAATGACCACAACTGAGGAACCCAGCTCCAGCAGTTTTGGATGTTCTGTATAGCTTCCCCGATTCGTATCCACAATAATCAGCAGCGTATTTTCGTACATCATTTCCTCTGCATCTTCGCCGCTGATAAACATGGGATTTCCCTGTCCGGATGAAGCACTCAGACGCTCCACCACCGGACGGATGGAGCTGCTGATTTCATTTAAAACAATATGAGCCCGTTTTCCGTGGGATACTGCAATCCGGTAAACACCGGTTGCCGCACCGATGGAATCCAGATCCGGAATCTTATGTCCCATGATCAGAACATTGTCATTTTTCATCAGCAGTTCTTTCAATGCATGGGCCTTTACACGGGCCTTCACACGGGTTGTGCGGGAAACGGTATGAGCGCTGCCGCCAAAATACTCAATGTCATCACCGGATTTGATGGCGACCTGATCTCCGCCCCGTCCCAGCGCCATTTCTACCGCTGTGCGGCTGTATTCATATCTGGTATCATAAGATCCTTCCCCGATACCCAGGCCGATACTCATGGTAATGTGCTGATCATTGCCGATTTTGATATCCCGGATTTCATCCAGAATATAGAAATTATCTTCCCGCATGGTTTCCACATTTTTCATGGGAATTGCAAGAAAATATTTATCCTTTTCAATTTTCTTGACAATTCCGCCCATTCTGGAAAAATATTTAGTGACCTTCCGGTCAATATGAGCCATGATCAATGCCAGTCTGACTTCATCAATCACACCGGTAATTTCTTCATAATTATCAAGGTATGCCACTCCGACTACCATACGCTGTTCACGGATTTCCTGGGCCATCCGAATCCGTTCGGTTTCGTCGGTTACACCCATGATATACAGTACACCTTCATCACTTTCCTGTATACTGTCCGGTGCAGACAGTTTGTGGAATGTAATGTGCAGATTCCGTTCTTTATACGTTACGTGAAGATCCTTTCCATTCAGATCCGATAATTCTTCCTTTTTCACTTCCGGAAAAAGAAAACAGATGTTGCGGAATCCCACCAGTTCCCTTGGACAGAGCTGATTAAATTCTGTATTTCCCCAGTATATTTTACCCTTTTCATCAACCAGTGCATAGGGAAATGGAAGATCCTTCATCAGCTGATTCTGTATGCTGCCCGGATTCAGTGATACAGAACCCGCCAGCCAGTCCAGATCCTTTCGATGGCATATGTATGCCCAGATCAGCAGACCAATACACACCAGAAGAACCGCGGTAAACAGCAGTCCGGAACGGACACTGATACACCACATCAGAATATCGGTACCGATAATCAGAAACAGCGGAAACAGCAGAGCCGGAAGCAGCTGCTTCCAGTTCTGCACTATCTTTTCCTTCATATTTTGCCTCCTGAGATTACAATGCAGCCATCCCGTTCTGACGGAATGTATGCATAGCAGACATTATGTTATTATATCATTTTTATAATAAATTGAAAAGAGGGTGAGTCTTATACCAGTCAGCCTTTTTACAGTCAATCACGGGTATCTCCCATGCAGAAAGATCTCAGTTACTGTTCCGGAGATCCATAATGGGAAAAGGGGTTGGTTTTTTTGTGAAAGACGGCTATAATATACTCTGAGTATGAATGCATGGAGGACAAAATAATGTGTGAATTTCAGGATATGAACGAAATAACTGCAGAGAACTGCGATATTTCAGATAGAAACACGATTGACAGTGATTCCGCAGATATGGATATCAATTTTTCTGATTCAATGGATCTGAATATCAATTCTTCTGATCCGGATGAGCTGGATGATGACACATGCGAAGATGACATCTGTAAACAGGATGATTACTACAGCAGAAGCATTCTCAACGATTATCTGAAACAGATTGCCTCATATCCCCGTCTTTCCGAAGAAGAGACCAGAGAACTTCTCCTGAGAAAGGACACCGATCCCGCTGCCCGTACCAAGCTGATCAATCACAATCTCCGCCTTGTGGTACACGTGGTAAAGTACACCAACCGCAGAGGTATGGATTTTATGGATCTGATTCAGGTGGGCAATGAAAACCTGATGCATGGCATTGACAAGTTTGAACCGGACCGCAATACAAAACTCAGTACATACGTTGTTCCCTGGATCAGACAGGGGGTCCAGAGAGCCATCGCCAATCAGAGCCGTACCATCCGCATTCCTCTGGAAACATTCACACAGATCAGCAATATGAATGTTTATATCAATGCATATAAGCGGGATTATGGAAGAGAACCTTCGGAGAGTGAAATCGCAGATTATCTGCACATTACCATTCCCAAGGTAAAAGATCTGAAATCCTGGTCCCAGTCCACACTGTCTCTGGACAAGACACTGGTAACCGATGAAGGCAGCGGAAAAACCTTCGGAGATATGCTTTCCGTCGGCGATACCGTCACTGCTGCAGCCGGCGATTCCGATGCAGATTCCATTGACCGTCTGATTGACAACGAAGCACTGCTGACTGCCATGAAAACACTGACTCCCAGAGAAACCATCGTCATCGCCAGAAGATTCGGACTTGGTTTCACCGATGCAGAAACACTGGATCAGATTGCAGAAGATCTTGGTGTCACCAAGGAAGCGGTTCGACAGATCCAGATCCGGGCATTGCGGAAACTGTCCGATGAAATGAATTCGGAGAAAAAGAAAACTAAGAAAAAGGACAGGAAGAAAAAGGATCCGGAGAAAAAAGGCAAAACGGAACCGAAGAAATAAACCTGCGTCCTAAGATGCATTTATCTAAAACGCATTTATCTAAAAAAGGAAGACGCAATACAAACCCACGTCTTCCTTTTTCTTCCCTTTTTTATTTCAGTCCCCATCTGACAGAGCATATCTGCATTAGTTTTTATAATACACAATTTTATAAAAATCAGGATACATGGCCAGATAGTCGCTGAGTCTGCTGTGATTTTTGAAACAGCTGTCATTGATGATAAAATCCGATGCACGAAGGGTATTTCCCTGCCCTGCATAGCCGATTACAGAAATCCAGTGCTGTTCCTTATCCTTTGAATAACCACCCAGCAATACAGGATTCTTTGCCTGAAGCTGTTTATAGATCACTTCCAGATAATCCTTTCCATAATATGCCGTTGTGCCAGCAGGCCAGTAAATTGCACCTGTGGAAGTAAATGACCGTTTCTTCAATTCATCAGCCGGTGTAATAACCGTACCCGTGCGATAGCTCTCTATTCCGGCAAGTCCGCAGATCACACATCCGGCCGTTTTAATCGTATTTCTGGAATTTCCGATACGAAGATTGACCCATCTGGAGTCGTACTGCCAGTAATAAGGAACATCCAGACGAACCGGGTTATATTTATATGTAACCACCGGCTTCGATGGAGCAGAAACAGTTCCATCCGACGTATTGCCTGAACTTCCGGAAGATCCGCTTCCCTGTAAAATCACATAGGTGCTGCTCACATATCCGGATTTACCGTTGTAAGATGCAGAATACCAGCCGGAATTATAGCGGCCTGTGATAGTGATGCTGCTTCCTCTGGGAATTTTAGCCAGAATGGATGATGCAGTAGTCGGTCTGCTCCGCAGTTTCAGCGGAACCCCTCCATTTGTCACTTTTCCTGACAGCGGATAACCTGTACTGCCTCCGGAAGCAGAACCCGCTGAAGGCATGATGATATACTTAGCACTGACATAGCCATTTTTTCCATTATAAGACGCAGAATACCAGCCGGAATTATAGCGGCCTGTGATGGTAACGCTGCTTCCTCTGGGAATTTCAGCCAGAATGGATGATGCGGTAGTCGGTCTGCTCCGCAGTTTCAACGGAACCCCTCCTCTGGTTACGCTTGCCGTAACCGGATAGGAAACGGATGAAGTACTGGCTGATACACCAACCGGTGTATATATCCAGCAGGAAAAAATCAGAACAACTGTCAGAACAGCAGAAACAACTCTGTTGTAAATATGTGACTTCTCTTTCAAATACATGCCACCCCCCAAATGATACATCATCTCCTTTTATTCAGTCCCTCAAAGGACGCAGACATAACCCGTAATACATGTCATAAAAAAACTGCCAGCTCCGAATAACGATTCATTCTGACAGTTATCAATTATATCATTGATTAAATGCATTTCGACTCCATCAGCAATTGCACGAACGATACATCATTCCGTAAAACACTTCTTCTGTATCGTTCGTGCAATAAAACAATAACCATTACTGATAATAACAAATTACAGGCCTCTTGTAAAGAAACCATTAAACCTTTTTTAAGATTTTTTAACTATTATTTTAGTAATTTCATGATCTGCTGCAGTGCAGCTTCTTCATCGGGTATTTCTTCCGGATAACGACAGAAATATTTGGGCCAGCTGCTGTGTTTAAAACCTTCCAGCAGTATGATGTCCACATCCGGAAACATCTGAATCAGTATCTTTTCATCTGTTTTTTTTACGGAGGCTTTCGGCTGGTCTTTAATGACCATAAAACGATGATCGGAAAATACCGCCGTTCCGCAGGCACCGGCCTGTCTGTGGCGGTAACTGTCCGTTCCGGGAACATCCGGCTCAAAATCATGGCCGTCATGCTTGATGGTTGCCACCCGGTATCCCATGGCCGTCAGCCTGGCCACCAGTTTCACCGTCAAAGTTGTTTTCCCACTGTTTTTATAACCGGAGATGGCAAAAATCAACGGAGACCCCTTGGCCGGCACTTTCTCCGGAACTCCCTTCTGAACCGTTTCCTGTATCTGTCTGTTCACATCTGTTTCCTGCATCAGCATTCCTCCAGCTTTTTCCCTGTATAAATCCGGGGAACCCGCTTTCCGAAATCACAGACGATTTCATAATTAATGGTTCCTGTCAGAGAAGCAATTTCATCCGCAGAAATAAACTCCTCACCATCCTGTCCGATCAGAGTAACCTCATCCTCTGGTTTCACATCCATGCCAGTTACATCCACCATAAACTGATCCATGCAGACCCGGCCAATGATCGGTACGGATTTTCCGTGAATCAGCACACGGCCTTTGTTGGACAGAGAACGTGGATAACCGTCACCATAGCCTACACATACGGTGGCAATCTGTGTCTCCTCCTTCGTTGTCACAAAGGTCTTTCCATAGCTGATGCCATGTCCCGGCCCCACTTTCTTTACATGAACCACATGGGCCTTCCACTCCATGGCCGGTTTCAGAAACAGATTTTCTTTCATGACCTCATCGGAAGGATACAGACCATACAGAATAATACCGGCACGAACCATATCATAGCGATGATGGTCAAACTCCATGATACCGGCACTGTTGCAGATATGTTTCACCGGAATTTCAATTCCCGCTGCCGATAGCATTTCCACAAATCTATCATACCTCTCCATCTGGAGACTTGTGTAACCTTTATCCGTCTCATCTGCTGTTGCAAAGTGAGAAAACATACCCACCAGTTCAATGCCCGGAAGATCACGGATCTGTCGGATGATTTCCACATTCTCCTGCTCCGGCATAAAACCGATCCGTCCCATACCGGTATCCAATGCAATATGAACCTTTGCTTTCTTACCGGCTGCCACTGCTGCCCGATTGAGGGCTTCCGCATCTTCCATCGTATAGACAGTCTGATGGATATCATATTCCAGCAATTTCGGATACTGTGCCTTCATGGTATAGCCAAGGATCAATATCGGCAGGTTAAGCCCCGCCTCCCGCAATTCAATTCCTTCATCCACCGTTGCCACTGCAAATGCATCCACTTCATCCCGGATATATTTCGCAATCGGAACCGCTCCATGACCGTATCCATCGGTTTTGATCACCGCCATCACCTTCGTACCGTCACCGGCTTTTTTACAGATAGCCCGTACATTTTCAAGAATTGCATCCAGATCCACAACCGCACAGGTTCTTAACTCTTTCATCATACTATTTCCCATTGTATTACTTCCTTCTGCAATGTTTATAACTTATGATGTCTGCATAAGCAGACATTTCCGTTTAACAGCTATCTTACCACAATCTCTTTCCTTTTCCAATCTTCATTTCAAAGGAATCGATCCACCCATAAGTGATATGTAATTGTATTTCCCATTTTTGATATTTTTTCAATTTGGGGAAATAGAAATTTACATACTATTATGAGTATTTCCAGAACCCTCAAATTTTATCTGCCCAAAGAAAGAGATTATCCTGATTATTCACGGAAAATCAGATGGTTTAACCTTTCGACTATCGATTCATGAATTATTTTTCCACTAAAATTACACTATTTTTCACTATTTCCAAAATCAGTTTATTCGTCTTGTAACCCGCAGTATCATTTTATAAATAGTCTCTGAATAATATTGCTTATACTCGTAATAAAAATTATACTTCCTAATGCAAAAAAGTAATCATCCCTCCATCTTCCGGATCCAATATCCATAATAACTCATTAACTATAAAACAAACCATTGCCGCCGATATATATTCCTTTTTTTTCTTTTTCATCGTTATAAACTTCCCTTCTTCTCATACCTGTCTTTTACAATTAACCAGATCACCATCATACATCTTCTCACTTGTGGAGACTGCCAGGGCGAACAAAGCGCATCCGTACTACTATCTGATGTACCTGCTGGAAAAGATGCCGGCTCATATAGATGATACGGATCATGATCAGCGTATACTGAAACTAAGAAAGTATCTACTGGTCTAACAAAGTCTAAAATGTCCATGGACTTTTTAAAGTGATGTTGGATTTTCTCGTCGCCATGCATTTGTGAAAACTCTATGTTCTGCCCGTGTTAATACCACATTTTTCATACTTCCTTTTACACAAATCTTGAAATAGTACTACATTTTTCAACTAGAATTGGATCAGATAAGATTTTTTTCATATCTTGTACCAAGAAATCTATTTGATAATTCTTACTCACTTTTAACTTTATAACATCCATACATTCGAAAATGTGACTAACATATATCTTATAGCGCTCTCTTGGACTCGCCTTCACAAATCCGTCAAAATCAATAAATAATCTAATATCAGCTTCCTTCGTTTTTCTTGAAAACAGTCGTCTCTCCTTAACTCCATTTTCTATCGTATCTCTCTTTAAAACAACAGAGATAATAAATATTTTGTTGATTTCATCTCCATATTTGTTTAGATTAAGACAATTTAGCTCTGGTTCTACAAGAATACATAATTTATTAATTAAATAAGCTGCAGGAGCTTCTGACTCTGAACTTAAAAAAAAGCACTCACTATATTTTCCTCTCTATTCTTTTTAGTGCAAATTCAACAAAAAGCCTTATTTTATGGGCTTTTCTGAACCAATGAATAGTTACCTGTATACTCCAAATAGAGCTTTTATGAATATGAAGCGGCTTCTGTGAGTCCATTTCAGATGATTTCAGGTACAACAAAAAAACGTCTTAGATTTTCTCTATGAAGACCCTTCGTTTTCCCCTAATCCTCTGGAGTAACTTGCCTCTCATGTCTACCATGATCACCAACCTCTGCCGGGTCCTAAATTCCTTCGTTCTGATTATCCATAGTTGGGTGCTGCTCATGCTCCTTTAACAGGGTCTTCCACAGGCTATCAAACACACTTGTCAGGAGATTCCTGAAACCTTTTTACTAGACAAATATTCATCATAATCACTTAATATATAATCCGAATAAACTGTAGCTTGTCTTTCTTCACCTATACGAGTTAATTCCAATTGATTTATATATTGAAAATAGTGAGTCAATTCATGAGCCAATGTTCCCA
>JALETI010000012.1 GCA_022781515.1 Lachnospiraceae bacterium | reverse complement strand
ATGGAAAAACAGTTTCAGATTCTGACAGATGCCTGCCGGAGAATCGGACTGAATACAGCAAATCCTGATTCCTCCGGTCTGGCCATCGACGGACAGCCTTTTTCTTTCAGTACATCTTATGTATCGGGTATTCGCTCTCTTCACCATGGTACGATGAAACTGACCGCCTGCTGCTCTTCTGTTACTGCAGAAACCCTGGAAAATAGTCTGATTCAGACATTTGAAAGTCAATACGGTCTTTCCGCAGAACCGATTTCAGCTGAGGCGCTGGATTTTGCCGTCATTACTTCATATGAAAAAATTTTTCGGGATGATTCCTGGATCAATGGACAGGAATGATTCGGCCGATAAAGATGAAAAGACCGGAAACTCATTTCTGAGAATCCGGTCTTTTTACGCTGATTTTTCTGTAAAAAATTGCTTTTTCGTGTTTTGCAAGTCCCAAAGTCATATGGTTTCATGCAGGCATGAAATACATAACCTTTTGACTCTTGCATCGTGTTATGCCAGTGCTTTCAGGTTGGTGATGGAAATATCACCTGCCACTGCCAGATCTTCTGCTTTAAATACAGTGCCGAAGTTATCGGAAAAAAGAATCTGTGCAGAGGGCTGGAATTCATCATCGCCTTCCCAAAGGATAAATACCATGGTCAGGCCATCCAGAATATCAAATGCATATGCAACGTCACCCATTTTCATGGGTTTTGCACCCATTTTTTCCATGGCCTTTTCAAATTTGCTGACCTTGAAACCAAAACCAAACTGCAGTCTGAAAATGCATCTTCCCTGGAATTGTCTGAAATACAGTTCACCATTTGGAATATCACGATATGTGACATACTGTCCGGCTGCCGGTATCATCGTACATTCTGTCAGAAAACGCAGAACAAAAATTTTGGTTTTATGAAATTCCAGCAGTGCATGGTAGGAATCATCGGATTCATCTGCTTTGCGGATTACAAAATCCGGAAAACTGATGAAATATCCTTTTCCCATCACATTGATCCGAAACTCTGCGGTTTCTTCATTATAAGGAACGCCGGTACGATTTGAAATCTCCATGGGATCACATGCTTTATATGCATCCAGATAGTGCTCCAGTGGTCTCATTTCAAGATTATCTTTGGCATAATCAAACTCTTTACTTTCCATCGCTGTTTATTTCTCCTTCAGGTTACTTTGATTAATCTTCCATATTCTGAACGGAAGGGAACAGGAAGATATCCGTATGCGGAATGAAACATGCAGCCGTAAAAGAATCCATATAACCGGGATGTGTACTCAGTTCCAGATAAGTCATACTGCTTGCCAGTTCTGATACCTTTTCCTCTGCTTCATTGGATAACAGCATTGCATAAGCGCCTGCCAGTGAAGAGTTACCGATATATCTGTATTTCTCCAGCGGAATATCCGGAAGCATACCGATGCGTACCGCATTCTTCATATTGATGCCGCTGCCGATACCGCCGGCTACGTATACGTTGTCAACCATGGTCATATCAAAGTCAACGGATTCAACCAGAGAAATAATACCGGAGTAAATTGCACCTTTTGCACGGATGAAACTGTCGATGTCGACTTCATTGATTTCCACATCACGTACGGAACCGGTGTCTTCTTTGAATGCGATCACATAACTCTTCATGTTATCTTCATCCACTTTTACACGTCTGCCTTCTCTGATAATCTGACCCTTTGCATTGATGATACCGCAGCGGAACATTTCTGCAATAATATCAATAATACCGGAACCACAGAGACCAACAGGAACCTGACCTTCTTCACCGATAATAGAAAGTGTGGGTTCCATGGTTTCTTTATCAATTGTAATTGCTTCCACTGCACCATCTGTCGCACGCATACCGCAGCTGATGTCACCGCCTTCGAAAGCAGGACCGGCGGAGCATGCACAGCTCATCAGGAAATCGGAATTACCAAATACAATTTCTCCATTGGTACCCAGATCGATAAATACGGAGGATTCTTCACTGTTCCAGATACCGGATGCCAGTGTACCTGCAGTGATATCACCACCCACATAGCTGCCAATATTGGGAGCAAAAATAATTTCCGCACTGGGATTTACAATCAGATTCAGATCCTTTGCAACGATATCCTTCAAATGGAAGAATGCAGGAATATAAGGTTCCATACGAAGGGGGTCTGCATTGATGCCCATGAACAGATGATTCATGGTTGAGTTGGATGCAAGACTTAATCTGTAAATCTGTGTGGTCTTAATGCCAATGGATCTGCACATGTTGGCAATCATTGGATTCAATGTTTCATCAATAATAGCTTTCTGCAGCTTTCTGATGCCGCCTTCTTTGGTCTGCTCCACAATACGGTTGATAACGTCAGCACCATAACGGATCTGACCGTTGCCGGCAGAACCTTTTGCGAGGATTTCACCGGTTTCCATATTGATCAGTACAGCAGATACCGTTGTTGTACCGATATCAATTGCAAGACCAACTGCACGCACAGCCTCTGATGCAGGAAGAATATCATAAACAAAACAGCCTGTTTCTGTCTTTTTAATTACCGCTTTGATCTGCCAGTTTGCATCACGAAGAGCCGTGGAAATCTTTTTCATTACAAAGAAGGGAAGTTTTACTTCTTCCACACCGGCAGCCTCCTGAATCGCCCAGACCAGACGTTCATTATCCGGCATTGTATCATCAAGGCTCGGTTCTGACATGGTAACTTCGATCACTTCCATATCATTGGTAAGGGCGATACCGCTTTCTTCGATATCCGCTTTGATTTTCTCAAAGATTGCAACTTCTTCCGGTGAGCTCAGATCAGCTACTTTCATACGGCTCTTATATGCAGATGCTATATCCGGAACTTCAATTACGATATCCTCATCCGCCACTTTGCTTACACAGGCCAGTCTCCAGCCGGAAGCATATTCTTCATCAGAAATATGCTGTGTTTTCGGTGATTCCAGAACACCGGAAACCAGTTTTACTTTACATTTACCACAGGTTGCATTTCCGGAGCAGGGAGCATCGATGGCAACATTGGCATCTCTGGCAATATCCAGCAGACGATCGCCTTTGTTTGCATGGATGACAACGTCAGGGCTTCCGCTAATCTTAAAAATAATCTGTGCCATTGTTCTTCCTCCATTTTTAGTTAAACGCTCTTTATCTACCCTTTAAAGAGGGTAAAAGCTTTCTCATTTTTTGCAGGCCGCAAAGTTATGCTTTTTTGCGCATGCCCTTTCGGGTACACAAACATAAATAGCATGACTTTTTGACCTTCATATTGTGATAAGTGCCCGAACAGGTATGAATCTCCTGAATACCGTACTGTTTCGATTATGTGAATCATACCAGTATGTCTCATACCAACAATTCGCCTGTATCCCATGAAACAGCTGGTTAATCGGTACGAGACATACTATCAATTACAGAACACTTAATCTTTACATAATTTCAGGTAATGACAGTGCAGGGTGATTTTTGGATGTCAGGAATTCCACAACTGCTTCAGAATCGGTGGCAATGGTTTCATCACAGATCATATCTGCGAAATTGTCAATTCCAAGCAGCTCTTTGGCTGTCTTATTCAGTCTGGGAGCCACATCATCTTTCAGTTCCTTAGGCATCCATACGATTCTGGCGATACCGCCTTCGGCTTTCACAAATTTTTTGGATGCAATGAAATGACGGCCATGTCCCATGAAACCGGGAGTCTGTACACCGCCGCCTGTCATGGAAGCCAGTTCACCAAAGGTCATACCGGTGGGAGTCATACCCTTAAATTCACGGTTGCAGATTACCACACCATTTGCTTCCGGCATGATACCGCAGATACATTCGAAACATCCACATGAAGTCATGGGATCAACCAGCAGTGAATACAGGGTAACATGTTCCAGAGCTCCGTGGCTTGCTTCATTTACCATACGGTCTGCATCGGGATAGATGCCCAGCAGCTCATCCTGACAACCTTCTTTGCTGATAACCTGACAGGGACCGGTGGGATCCAGCTCATTGGTAGCCTTTGCATCCAGCCATGACACAGCACCGCAAAGACCCAGTCTTTCAGGAGTTACGACACAGCAATGTGCAGGAGCGAAAGACTGGCAGAGGATACAGGTGTAGAATACATCAACGGTCTCATCGCTTAATGATTCCAGACGCTCATCTCTTGCATCATACTTGGGCATTGCCACAGTATCCAGAATTTCTTTTGCCTTCTCTGCATCTGTATAGAATGTAATCTGACATTTATCTACGACCGTATCAAAATCATTCATAATCATATCATACAGAACTTCCATGAAATCTTTCAGACGCAAACCGGCTGCATACGCATCTTTGCTGATACGGATACGGAACTGATTTCTCTGACCGGTGTGCATAACACCTTCCATGTAGTTATACCATGTATGAATTTTACGTTCGATAACCGATTCAAAATCTTCCTGCATTTTTTCGCCGGCTACTTCGATTACGCAGGCCAGAGGAAGTTCAACCAGACCTTCTCCGTCAATATCGGGACCAATCAAAGTAAACTTCCGGTCTTCGATTTCCTCTTTATCCTTCATCATGACAACTTCACATGTTGTATTCTTATGAGAACTTAATTCTGCATGCATATCATTCCGGCGGATAATCTCCCCTTCAAATGCAGCGGCAAAAGCAACGGGAATCGGAATCTCTGTTACTTTAATCTTAATATTTCTTAATTCCAGTGACTTCTTAACGGTTTCGTTATGATCCAGAACGGATTCCAGCGCACCGGGAACCTGATTTTCAGCAAGATCAATATCTGCAACTACAGGGAAACCGAGTGCAATGGCACCGGCACCGGCTGATACAACCACCTCATTTAAAGCACCGAATGTATTAACAAATGCAGGGACACGAAGTTTTGTATACTCCAGTAATGCAGCCAGATTTCCGGGTTCAATACCACCGAAAATCAATGCCGCACGGATTGCAACGGTAACAACATGGGTTACAGCAGTCACATCATGGCCCAAAGGAATAACACGAAGTTCAAGGCCGATCTTTACACCGCCGTCAATAACCTGATCAATTACATCACCCACAAGGAATGTCAGAATACCCTTACTCTGATAGTCTTTTACAACCTTCACCACATCTTCTGCATTGTCAGCTTTGCCCAGAACAACTGCAACACCGGGAATATCTCCTGTAACCAGCGGAACACCCAATGAACGAATGATGGGATCACCTACAAAACCAATACCGGTTTCCTCTGCATAGGGATCCGCGTTCTTCACGAACTTCAATGCTTCAATAATTTCAGCGCCAACTGCAGTTGCCAGACCCGCATTTAATGCTTCACCAAGATCCTCTTTATTGGAAATAAGACTTTTTAAAACACCAACGCATGCGGGTAAATCACCTAAAGTTTTTACTTTTACGCCGGTTGCAGCGTAAATAGTGGGTAAGAAATAGGCAGTATCTCCAAATGAAACAGCCTGATCCGCACCATATTTTTCAATTGCTTCATTAACCGCTCCTTCAGTCAAACCTGCAACTGCATTGGAACCTGCATAAATTAAATCAGTTAATACACTCATCTTTGTTCTCCTTTTCACAGATGTCTGATAGAAATATGCAAACACACTGCGTTTCATTATCGGGTCAATTTCCTGGCTCATGGAATATCATAATCGTATTTGAATATTTTTATCAGCAGAATATATTTGCACGTACGAACCAGTACGATGAAAAATCAGTCAAGTAATATGGCTGGTTAATTATTATTCAATGTACCAGTGTATGGCAAATATAGTTTACCATAAAACAACAGTAAACGCACTCTTTTTTTGTGAAAAATCTCACAAAATCCTACTAAAAAAAGAGCAGGAAATTCCATATAGAATTCCCCACTCCAAAATTCATGTCTTAAGAATGATTATGCAATTATGTATAATGATCCTCAAATAGAAGCCTGATATAAGCTGTAATATAATCTTACAGATCTAACCAGGAGTCAGCGTACATGTAGTTGTCAAGCAGAACGTCACAAGTCTTAACAGTGTTCATCATAGCGGTATCGTTAGGATTCATGATAACAGATGTCAGACCACGAGACATACTCATAGCTAACATAGCACAGTCAAGGTGAGTTCTCAGTTCCTTGGGAGCGCCGTTAGATACGTTTGACAGACCACCTGAAGAATTCAGGCCGTTTTCTTTGAAGAAGCTGATAGCATCCAGAATCTGACCCTGCTTATCCTGCTGACCCTTGCAAACCAGGAACAGAGGATCCATCCACATATCTTCTGCTTCCATACCAAGGCCAAGACCATGCTCTAACAGTTCCATACAATAGCCGGTGATTTCATCCAGTGATCCGGGAACGGAACCGTTTGAACACAGACAGATACAAGCTGCACCTACGTTAGCTGCCAGATCCAGATAAGGCTTTCTGTCGCCAGCGTCAGCGGAGTTAACCAGCGCTTTACCGTTTACATCGTTGTAAACTGTCATACCAGCTTCGATAGCTGCCATGTTAGCTGTATCCAGTGCCAGAGGAATATTGTCGCATTCACCCTGAATTAACTGAACTGCCCACTTCATCAGTTCGGGGCCGTTGCTTTCAGCAGGTCCGATGTTAACATCAATGTAACCAGCACCAGCTGCAATCTGCTCTTTAGCTCTCTTCAGGATCGGTTCGGGATCCATAGCATCCATAGCTTTACGGATAACAGGGGAGATACAGTGAATTCTTTCACCAATAACAACAAATCTTGACATATCTTAGTCTCCTTTTTATATAGTAAACCGTGCCGGTGTACAGACAGCTAATCATCATTGCATCGTAATGAAAAACAATAATCAGAAGATGCTCTGTACACTGCTATGCAACAGTTTCATACGGAATCAGTTACTGAAAAACAGTATATTGTTTCGTATATCATGACTCAGGAGAACGTATCTCCTGAGTCACTTGTTATTCTTAAGCTTATCAGAAAAACTCAGAAATTATGCGTACTGTTTCATGAATTTAGCGATCTGAACAGCTTCACGAGTACCAACTACAACATCCCAATCAGGAAGCTTAGCATCCAGTTCGCCCTTAAGGATTGCAACCTTACCAGGGATGATCAGAGTTCTGTTCTTGATCTTATCCTGAATTTCTTCAGTGATGAACTTGGAGATGGTACCAGCAGATAACTTACCAGCTGCCCATGCTGTCAGTACGGACATACCAGCTGCATCTGTGATCAGCAGGTTACAAGGAACGCCAGCTCTTTCTAATTCGCCGGATGCAACGAAGTATGTAAGAGCGAAGTCAACTGTCAGTGTACATACGCTGTTTTCATCAGCACCGCACAGAGGGTAGATACCAGGAGCAACCTTCATGGGCTTCTGAGGATCGGTGTAGATGTTCTGACGCAGAGGATACAGAGCCAGAGCTTCAGCATAAGTCATATCTTCCATAACGATGATGGAACCATACTTAACTGTGAATACAGCTGCAAGAGCTGCCTGCAGAGGCAGATCACCAGGGCAAAGAGCGCCAAGGTTAACAATTGAAGGATAACCACAAGATCTGTCTTCATCCTTCAGAGCTGCACGACGCATCTGAACTGCTGTAGCGAAAGTATCTTTAACAGAAGCTGTACCAGCATCAAATACCAGGTTCTTGTTGCCAGCTTTTTCAAGAGCAACGATTGTATCATACAGACCATCGATATCAGCAGCAGCAACACCAAGTGTTACACCAGCAGCTGTAGCAACAGCGTTCATAGCTTCGTAGTTTTCAGGTGTAGCACCATTCAGGATGGGCTTGTCAGCCTTGCAAACTTCAACTGCAGCCTTAGCAGCATCAACATCAGTACATTCAAGGATCAGAGCTCTGCCAAGACCAGCAGCCTTCTGAACCAGTGCAGCGTAAGCGTCAGCGCCTTCGCCTGTGTACTTAACGTTAACCATTTCTACGAACATTCTTTCACCGATACGTTCGTAATCAACAGCAGGAATAGCAGCCAGTTTCGCATCAGCGTTTGCAGCAGTTACTGTTACAGCAAATACGTTCTTGCTAACCAGAGTTTTTTCATGTCTGAACAGAACAGTTTCGCCACCAAGGGTGATCGCTTCGCCAGCACCAACTTTGATAGTCTTCATGGGCGGTGCAGTAGCTTCAGACAGCTGAGCCAGAGCTTCTTCAGACATCAGAGGGCATTTATCAATTGTGATAGCACCCTGAGCAACCTTCATTGAGAAAGCCATACATGTCGGTGAACCACATTTCTTACAGTTTTTCTTAGGTGTTAATTTAAAGATCTGAATACCAGTTAAAGCCATAGTTTTTTATCTCCTTCCAACTATATTACATTAATACTTCGATCATTTTCTTAATTGTTGCTACAGCCTGAGGATGTTTTAAGATTACGGCATTTGTACCGGAAGCAAGATCAGCAGCAGCAGTTACAATTTCCATACCAGCAGCTCTGCCATCTCTGGAGCCCCATGCAGCATTATCTGCTTCTTCTGTCAGAGATTCTTTGGTACCAGCTGTTTCAGTACATACAGGTGTTACGATCGGAATCTGAAGCAGGTTATCGTTCTGAGCCAGAGCAGCTGCTTTGATACGATCCAGTGATGAAGAAACGTATTCATAACCGTAGCCAGCTGCTGCAGTACCGACATGCATAACAGTTTCTTCTGTAGGGATACCCAGCTGATTGATCAGAACGTTCAGCTGTTTTGCAAGGTTGATATCTACTGCTGATTCAGCAGCAACCTTCTGATGGTAAGCCTGTACACCGGACATAGCGATGCTCTTGTAGTTGCCTTCTTTAGCGGACAGAATCAGAACGTTCTTGCCTTCGCAAACTTCTGCAGCCTTAACTAACAGATCAGCATCTTTTTCATCGTTACCGGAACCCATAACTGCCAGAGGGCAATCAACTGCTTCTACAACTGACTTCAGAGTTTCCATGCAGGATTCTACGGATGCATCATCACCATTGGGGTCAGCGCTTTCGAAATGAACAACTACAAAATCGCCACCGGGCATTTCTGCAGCTTTTTTAGCCATTTCAGCAACTGTTGCACAACCTTCATAATAAGCTTTGACTGCAGCAGGCTGGCCTTCTACACCCTTATCAGATACGTAAACACCAACGATAGGAGCTGATGCATTACCACCATCGAATGTATAGAAAGGAAGAACGTTTTCTCCACCCATCTTTACGGCCTTATCGCCAACACCAATTGTAACTTCTTTGATTGCTGCCTTAAATTTTCCTGATTTTCCTTTAAACGGCATCCTTATTGCCTCCTTTTTAAGTAATACAGCCACAGTCAGGAGCCCTTAATCTGCCTGCAGCCAATGTTTATCAGTGCGCCCGGGCTCTGTTGTTAATAATTTATCATATATCGCCAAAACTTTCAACAGTTTTTGTTAATATACTCAATAATTGTACTGAAAATAGTACCGAACGCACAATTTGTTGCTTATATACAGATATGGTATGAATAAAATCCATACCATTCTGCCAATGACACACACCCGGACTGCACTACGATCAGCTCCGTTTATCTGCATAAACTGCCGATATTATCCGGCAGGAGATGACAGATGTCATCTCCTGCCTTCAAAACTGATTCGGTCAACTGCCTGCAGCTGTCAGACAAACCGATTCATACAGCTGCAGACCGATATGTATCATTCAATATTTATTGGAATTCTGAAGATTACATCAGAGGATCCAGACCAAGTACGGGATGACCCTTTTCGGTCAGGAATGCCATTAATGCTTCAGGATCTTCTTCGCAGATGGTTTCGTCTGCGATCATATCTGTGAAGTTATCAATGTCATACAGATCCTTAGCGGACTTGTTGATCTTGTCGTGTAATTCTTCCTTCAGAGCCTTAGGTAACCATACGATTCTCTGGATACCGCCTTCAGCCTTCATGAACTTCTTGGAAGCAATGAAAGTCTTACCATGGCCCATGAAACCGGGAGTCTGAACACCACCACCTGTCATGGAAGCCAGGTCAGCGAATGTCATACCCAGAGGAGTGTAACCCTGATGTTCACGGTTAACGATAACTACACCGTTTGAACAAGGTTCAATACCACAGATACATTCGAAGCAACCGCAGGATGTCATGGGGTCAACCATGATGGAGTACAGAGTTACTTTTTCCAGAGCGCCACGGCTGTACTTGCAAACTGCCTCGTTGATTTCTTCGTAAGAACCGATTTCTTCATCAAGCACACCGCCCTTACCGATGATCTGGCAAGCACCTGTAGGATCCAGCTCGTTGGTAGCCTTAGCATCTAACCATGAAACTGCACCACACAGACCAAGTCTTTCAGGAGTTACTACACATACGTGTGAAGGTGAGAATGCCTGGCAAAGTACGCAGCTGTAGAATACGTCTACGTTTTCGTCTGTCAGGGATTCCAGTCTTGCATCACGGGCATTGTATGCAGCCTGAGCCCAGTCTTTTCTATGCTGTTCAACCAGGTCATGATCTGTAATAATCTTAACCTGAACTTTATCAACAACGCCTGCGAAGTCGCTCTTAACCTTAGCGTAAAGAACTTCACCGAAGTGTTTTGCACGGAAGCCTGCATTGAATGCATCGTAGCTTACACGGATACGGATCAGGTCACGCTGACCGGTATGCATGATACCTTCCAGACAGTTGATGTAGTTATGGAATTTACGTTCGAATACGGGTTCGAAGTCTGTCTGCATTGCTTTACCGGCAACTTCAACTACACATGCGATGGACTGCTTGGAGCCTTCGGGCATTTCGTCGATATCGGGACCGATAACTTCGATCTTGTGGTCTTCAACTTCTGCTAAAGGCAGAGTCTTAACTAATTCAAAGCCGTTCTGAATAGGGTCGGAACCGTCAAATTCAACACGCATCTGTTTTCTACGGATAATTTCACCTTCGAAAGCGGGTGCGAAGGAAACGGGAATATCCATTTCAACGAACTTGATCTTGATATCTCTTGCTTCCAGTGAAGTAGCTTCAAATTTGCTTGTATCCTTCTGGATAATCAGAGACTTCGGAATGCTCCAGATGTTATCTTCCTGGTTTGTGATTACAGGGAAACCTAACTGGATTGCGCCTGCACCACAGCATACGGTCTGGTCATCAACGGGTTCGAATGCGTTAACGAATGCTTTAACACGCTTCATGGTGTATTCCCACATACCATCCCAGTCACCGGGCTCAATAGCACCGAAGATCAGAGCTGCTCTTAAAGCTACGGATACTACATGGATTACACTTGAAAGATCGTAACCACAAGGGATGATACGGATCTTGAAGTTCATGTCTACGTTCATTCTCTTGCACTGATCGATGATTTCACCAACCATGAATACCATGATACCTTTTGCCTGATAGCCTTTTACCAGAGTCTTAGCTTCTTCATCAGAAGGAGCAGCACCGATGATAACAGCTACACCGGGGATATCATCTACTACCAGAGGAAGACCGATTTCACGGATTTCAGCATCAGTCAGATGACCGATAACGGGATCCTTGTCATAAGGGCATCCTTCGATATATTTTACGAGTTCGATTAATTCGCAGCAAAGAGCACCGGCAACACCGTTTGTGAAAACGTCTTTTACTCTCAGGTTTCTGGTCATCAGATCTTTGATCTTACCTTCCAGCAGAGCCTTTGCTTCGCCTAATGTACCAATCTTATCGCCTAACATAGCATAAATACAGGGAACACTGTATGCTGTATCGCCAAAAGCTACAGCCTGATCTTCACCGTATTTTGCAATAGCATTATTAATTGCTTCACTTGCCTGATCATACCACTGATCAGCACCGCTAAATACTCTAGAAATTAATGTCACGATATTACCTCCAAAAATAAATGTTGGTTACTTTTCTAAACGTTCTTTGATTGCACGAACCTCCTGAATGGCAGTTTCACTGAAATCGTATGGAGATTCGCCTCTTCTGTCCGCCTCAATTACGTCAGGATTGTAATGGATAAATCCCAGCAGACCCTCAGCCGGAATACAGGTGCTGATGAATTCTTCATCTTCCTTGTTCCGAACCTTGTTTGCCACAACGCGAACCTGCTTGATTCCCAGCTGTGATGCAAGTCTTTTTACATTCTTATAAGTCTGAATGCTTCTTGCACCGGGTTCAATGACTACGACAAACTGTTCCATGTTCTCAGCAGTACCTCTGCCAAGATGCTCCAGACCTGCTTCCATATCCATGATCACCACATCATCGCTGTTCAGCATCAGATGGGAAATCAGTCGTTTCAGGATAACATGTTCGGGACAGACACAACCGCCGCCGGCCACATCAACTGTACCCATTACGAGAAGTTTCACTCCATTGCGTGTTCTGGCAAACGTTTCAGGAATATCATCTACCCTCGGATTCAATTTCAGGAATTTACCCATGCCCGAAGCACCGGTTCTTTCCTTTGCCAGATCCGTCATCTTGGAAATGGGAGTGATCTGATCCAGTTCCTCTTCGGTGAAACCGAGAGCGAGACCGAGATTTGCATCCGGATCCACGTCCGCTGCAAGAACACTCTTACCCTCCTCTGCGTATAATCTGGCCAGGATTGAAGAAAAGGTAGTCTTTCCTACTCCGCCTTTTCCAGTAACTGCAACTTTCATCATAATTCAGGACCTCTTTGTTTCAATATTTTAGTAATAACCGAAAATCGTTCCGGGATCAGATATGGATTAGATACCTAATGCACGTCTCTTTTCTTCGATTCTTTCAATCATCATGTCGCCCAGTTTTTCAATGTCGGGTTCGAATACGTATGCAGCGCCAACCCAGTCTCTGATACCGCTTGTTAACAGTTCAGTAACTTCAGTGGAACCGTTGGTGTAAGGTACAACGCCCAGGAATGTATCGATACCGGTAGATACTACGTAGTTACCGATGGATACAGCCTTTTCTGACATGTATTCAGGAGCACAGCCCATAACGGGAAGTTCAGGAGTTGTGATACCCCACTGCTTAGCAACGTCACATACCAGATTCATCATACGGGAAATATCTACACAGGAACCCATATGTAATACAGGAGGAATATCAGCCAGAGTACATACTCTCTTCAGACCATCACCGCAGATAGCCTTAGCTTCTTTGCTCATCAGACCATATCTTGCAGCTGCCTGTGCGGAACATCCGGACAGTACACAGATGATATCGTTTGCAAGCATCTTCTTCATCAGATCGATGTGACCACGGTCATGACGAACCTTAGGGTTGTTACAACCAACCAGAGCAACTGCACCACGGAGTACACCGGATGTGATACAGTCAATCAGAGGCTGATAGGTACCGGTTTCATCTACCTGAGAGTTGGTAACGGTATCCAGCTGTTTGATGATACCTTCACAGGAGTAACCTACTGTACAGTTTCTCTTCATCTGAGGAATGTAAACAGCTTCTTTATCTCTGTTCTTGAAGTTTTCAATAGCCATCTTTACGATGTCGTATGCATTCTTATCTGCGTTTTCAGGTGAGAAATGAATGAACTCGGAGTCAGGCATACGAGCAATGTTGGATGTTGTGATGAAATGTGTATGGAAACATTTGCTCAGAGGGCCTAATGCAGGGAAGATACACTGGATATCTACTACAACAGCTTCAATAGCACCTGTTAATACACAGTTTTCCTGCTGCAGGAAGTTACCTGCCATAGGGATACCATGACGCATAGCTACTTCGTTCGCTGTACAGCAAACACCGGCAATGTTGATACCCTTAGCGCCAACTTCATGAGCCATAGCAACCAGTTCTTTGTTTTCAGCGTATTCTACGATTTTTTCAGACAGTGACGGATCGTGACCATGAACCAGAATGTTTACATAATCTTCCTTGATAACACCAAGGTTAGCTTCTGTATCCATCGGCATGGGAGTACCGAACATAATATCGGAGAACTGAGTACCTGTCATGGAACCGCCCCAACCATCGGACAGACCGCAGCGAAGAGCCTGACGAACCAGTGCTTCCGGTAATGAGGAACAACCCATATGAGTCATATGTAATGCAGTTGATACTTCACGGTCAACGGCACGAGGCATGATACCAGCTTCATCCCAAGCTTTAATTCTGTCGGGAGATGCATCCAGACACCACTTCTGTGTTCCGAATACTTTACCGTATTCTTCCAGACCCATCAGAGCCAGTTCATGAGCCAGTGCGTATGTTTCCTTTGTATCAGCATCTTCGATGCCCCATCTCTTGGAGATCGCTCTCAGCTTAGCTTCGTCTTTAACTCTGTAAGCGCCATCGGGAGATGCGCAGTACAGTGTATGACAGATTTCACGACCATGATCGGAATGTGTTGCAGAACCGCCGGCTGTAAATCTTAAGAAGTTACGTCCTACGATACCGTGAACATCACAGCCGCAGATACCGCGGGGTGCTTTCTTTGTAATACGGCAGGGACCCATTGTACAGATACGGCAGCAAACACCGTCTTCACCAAACTTACAATGAGGAGTCTGCTGTTTAACTCTCATCTGCCATGTGCTGGCACCTTTCTTTTCAGCAATCGCCAACAGCTTCGCAGCTTCGGCATCTAATTCTTCATGTGTGTAAAGTAAACCATTCGCTTCCATTCAATACTCCTTTTTTTCATAAAATGGTTAGTTAATAGTTACAGAAGAAATCGGGTTTCCGAATCAATTCATGAGACTCTGCTCTGTTTTTATCCAGAGCAGAAAATCTCACAAAATTATCTAGAATCCAAGTTCCTTCATAATCTCAGCAACCTTGAGTCGAACCGGATTATCTGCATCTACCTTGGAAGTAGGCTTTCCGGCACTGTCGTACTCATAAATGGTCTCATCCTGGGGAATGACACCAATCAGGTCAAGATTCTGAAGAGCAATTTCCTCTTTGATACCTTCGTTCAGTACACCGCCAGGTGCTCGATTAACAATGAGCTTTACAGTTTTGGGGTTGAGCTTCATTTCTTTTACCATCTGTGCAACCCTTCCGACTGCCTGAATTCCTCTTCTGGAGCAATCGCTTACAAGAAGCAGTGTGTCCATATGAGGAAGAGTACCACGGCTGATGTGCTCAAGTCCGGCCTCATTATCAACAACTACATAGTTGTAGTTCTGAACCTGTTTTAAAATCTGTGCACGCAGCAGATCATTGACGAAACAGTAGCATCCTGTGCCCTGTCCGCGTCCCATGACCATAAGGTCATAATCGTCTTCTTCCACAACGCCTTCATTCATGACCTTCATGTTCATGTAATCCTGTTTTGACATTCCCGGAGGAATCGGACTCTTCACCTGCAGCTCTGCTCTTGCCACTTCTTCTCTGATATCGCCCAGGGTTGCCTGAATCTCAACACCCAGTACCTCGTTCAGATTGGAATTCGCATCTGCGTCCACCGCAAGAACCGGTCCCTTATTGTTTTTGCACAGATAGTCTATGATCAAACCGCATGTAGTGGTTTTGCCAGTTCCACCCTTGCCGGCTACGGCAATTACATGTCCCATGGCTAATACCCTCCTTTCCTAATTTATGCAGGAGAGAATCAATTCCTGCATAACCAGCAGTTAAATCAGCTGATATTATTTCTGCAATTTACTTCGCATCCCCCACCGGGGGATATGAAGTAACGTAATATAGGCATATTGATGCCTTACGTTAATAATTTATCATGTTTTGAACATTTTTTCAATAATAAAATGCACATATTCCCATATAAATTTTAGGCATAGTCTACAATTTTTTTCACGATTCAGCTGTCAACACCCTCAGCAAATGTATCAGGTATTGTAGAAATCCTACACTTATTTTTCATATATAGGGGATATGTAAGACTTATTTTGTAAGTAGCCTACACATTTTCAGAATAAAAATGTCCGATTTTACAAATCTTTTTTGTCTTTGTGCAATTTTTTCGTATACAGAAAAGATTTTACAGCTTTTTTTATTCAGAGTCTTTTTACAAGAATCGTCCAATCGTTTTTCCGACTTTCTGAAACCGAATTTTTCCCTGATTCTGTTTTTCCTTATAATATCATACTTTTTCAATTACAGCTAGCTTTTTTATGATATATTTATAGTTTTTCTACTTTTTATGAACCTTTACTACACATCATGTACAAGACAACAATTATTTTATTGAATATTGTACCAATAAAACAAATAATATTTTGATTCAATTTTCATTTTTTTAATAGCACATTTTTTCAGAATTTTTCCAGACTTTTTTCTTCTGATTTTCTAATATTCAGGTTCAAAATTCTCTTGACACCTTTGCTCTCCGGTGCTAACATATTTACAGCTGAATAAGAAATCAAGTTCTCGATATGAGCTAAGAGGGAATCCGGTGTGAATCCGGAACGATCCCGTCACTGTGTTGGGGAGCTGCTTCAGAATATGCCACTGGTTTTCCGGGAAGGCCTGAAGAAGTGATGATCCTAGTCAGGAGACCTGCTTGATTGATACGCAAACCTACGGTGTATAGGCTCTTGGTAATTTTATTCATCAGATCGTGTAAAATTACAGGCTGTTTTCATTGGAGGTTCCATTGAAAACAGCTTTTTATGTATCATTTATTCGGCCAGCTTATCCTCTTAGGATGATGGCAATCCTTACTCCTCAATTTGATATCGGTCGAACGGCCCTTTTTTAAATCGATATCAAACAAACCTGAAGCCGGTATATCAGAAATCTCCTCACTCATCTCTGATATACCGGCTGTTTATGTTTTAACCATGATTTATGCAAGCACAAAAGCCAGTGCAAATATATCCACCAAAAGAGTACAATCATTTGAGGCTTTAGAGCTTCAAAGACTCAGGTTCTGTACCCATGGCGGATATACTGACTGGCTTGAAGTGTAAAAAGGACTGCACACTAAATTGAATTAGCGTGACAGCCCTTTTATATCATATTTTTTAACAATTACGGCAGCAATTTTGCTGACTTTGTTTTCACAGGATTATACCGCAGGTTTACCGCCGAATTTAATAATCTTGCGAGGACACTTGGCAGCACACTTACCGCAGCCGGTACATTTTGCATAATCAATAACTGCTACATTGTTAACGATTTCAATTGCACCTTCGTCACACTGTTTCTTGCAGGCACCGCATCCGATACAGCCGGCATCACACGCATCCTTAACAGTCTTACCCTTATCCTGTGAAGCACATTCCACAAGAGATTTCTGCATTGCACTCACGGGAACCATATCAATCAGATGTTTCGGGCAGGCATTTGCACATGCAGTACAGCCTTTACATGTGGCAGCATTCACCTTGGCAATACCATTTACAATGTGAATACTGTCAAAGTTACAAACCTTTACACAGCTTCCGAGACCCAGACAGCCATAGGAACAGATCTTGGAGCCGCCGCCGGGTACCAGAACCGCCTTCAGACAGTCATCAACGCCGTAATAATTATACTTACGTCCGGCCTTATCGCAGGTACCTGCACATTTAACGAATGCCACATTCGGTTCGGAAGAACTTGCTTCCATACCCATGATTGCAGCGATTTTTGCACCAACAGCTGATCCGCCGACAGGACACTGATCGCATTTTGCATCTCCTGCCACAATTGCAGCTGCAAGGCCGTCACAGCCTGCATAACCGCAGCCGCCGCAGTTGTTGCCGGGCAGTTCCGCACGAACATCAATCACTCGCTGATCGACTTCAACTTTGAATGCTTCAGAAGCGACACCCAGAAGAACACCGACGATAATACCTACAACACCGACGATTACACCGGCAATAATAATTCCGTTCATCTTGTTCCTCCTTTATACCAGACCACTGAATCCGAACATGGCAATTGCCATCAGGCCAGATGTGATCAGAACCATGGGAGATCCCTTGAAAGGTTCCGGGAAATCGTTGAATTCGATTTTTTCACGAATACTTGCCAGCAGGACAATAGCGATGGTAAAACCAACAGCAATACCAATACCGGATACAACACTGAAGATCAGGGAAGTGAGTACGGTATACTCAGCGCCAACCGGATAATCAGATGTGTTATTAATAGCTACACCAAGAACTGCACAGTTTGTAGTAATCAGCGGAAGGAATACACCCAGTGATTCATACAGAGCAGGCATGCTCTTCTTCATAAACATTTCTACGAACTGAACCAGACCAGCGATAACCAGAATAAATACGATGGTATTCAGGTATTCAATGCCCTGGGGAACCAGGATCAGGTTCTGGATCAGGTTGGCAACTGTGGATGCGATTGTAATAACGAAGATTACGGCAACACCCATACCGGCAGCCATTTCGGTTTTCTTTGAAACGCCCAGGAAAGGACATAAGCCGAGGAACTGACTTAAGACAACGTTATTAACCAGGGCAGTACTGATAATGACCAATAACAGTTTAACAAACATTCTGTCACTCCTCCTTATTCACTTTTCTTTGCTTCCGCAGCAGCCTTTGCTGCTTTTGCTTCTGCAGCCGCTTTTGCCTTTGCTGCCTTTTCAGCTGCAGCCTTGGCAGCTTCTTCAGCCTTTACATCATCAATCTTCTTCTGGTTGGAAGCACATACACCGCCAACACATGCTGCACAGTTACCGCCGCAGGCAATGGGTTCACCATCCGCATTGACAGCAGGTTTGGAAATTCTGAAATAATTCAGTACAGCCTGCAGACAGCCCAGTACGAAGAAAGCACCGGGAGCAAGTACAAAGATGGAAATGTTGAATGTCTCCGGAATGAACTTGAAATTGAATGCAGAACCTGCACCCAGGATTTCACGAACCAGACCGATTGCTGTAAGAGCAGCAGTAAAACCAAGACCCATACCGATACCGTCACCGGCAGATTCAAAAATACCGCACTTGGATGCACAGGATTCGGCACGACCCAGGATGATACAGTTAACTACGATCAGAGGAATATAAAGACCCAGAGCACTGTCCAGTGCAGGAAGGAAGCCTTTGATCAGCAGCTGTACCATGGTTACAAATGAAGCAACAATTACAATGAATGCAGGAATTCGAACCTTGTCAGGAATGATATTTCTCAGCAGAGAAATAACCATATTGGACAGGATTAATACAACGGTTGTGGAAAGACCCATACTCAGACCATTGATGGCTGAAGTTGTGGTTGCCAGTGTAGGACACATACCAAGCATCAGAACAAAGGTGGGGTTTTCAGCGATGATACCGTTGGAAATACGTTTTGTGAATTTACTCATCTCTCACCCTCCTTATTTATTTTCAGCAGCAAACTTAAGCGCTGCGTTTACAGCTCTCATACATGCTCTTGATGTAAGAGTCGCACCACCGATCTGGTCCATTGTACCGCCGTCTTTTGCTACAGCCAGTTTATCACCTGCTGCAACGGAAAGATCTGCAAACTGTGTACGGACAGGCTGTGTGTCATCGGTAATCTTTGCACCGAGACCGGGTGTTTCATTGGCTGCTTCCAGTACGGAAAGGCCTTTGATTACCAGATTATCGCCATCAATCATAATACCAACAGCAAATTTAACGGGACCACCGTAACCATTCGCCTGGCAGGACATAACATAACCTTCACCGCCATTTACAGAGAGAGCTTCTGTGATTTTTGCATCGCTGTCATCCGCTGCAAAAGCTTCCAGTGCCTTTGCCAGTTCTGCATTGGCTGCTTCGTCGGAAATATCGCCGCCGGGATAAACCAGTGAGTATGCTTCTGTCTTTGCCTTCAGAGCCTGTTCTGCAATCGGACCTTCTGTAACACCGTATACAGCACCAAGAAGAAGACCAGCGATCAATGTAATAGCAAGGAGAATCAGAGTATCTTTAACAATCGTATTTTTTCCCATATTACTTCTTCTCCTTTCCTAAACCAAAAGGAACCGGCATGGTAAACTTTTCGATCAGCGGAACCAGCAGGTTACAGAAGATAATCGCATAGGAAACACCTTCTGCAGAGCCGCCGAAGATACGGAAAATACCTGTCAGCAGACCGAGGCAGATACCGAATACAATCTGTCCTTTGGGAGTGATGGGGCTGGTAACATAATCGGTAGCCATGAAGAATGCACCGAAGATCAGACCGCCGCCAAATACCATAGCCAGCATATACATCAGACGATCACTGCCGGCAGGAGCAAAAATAAGTGAGAATAATGCAACTGTAGCAATATATGTAACCGGAATCTTCCAGTCAATAACCTTCTTATACAGAAGATATGCTGCACCTAACAGCAGAGCGATAACAGATGTCTCACCGATTGTACCGGGAATCATACCTGTAACCATATCCATCATGGAATAATGTTCCAGCATGGCTGCAACACCATTTGCCTTCATGTCAGCCAGAGGAGTTGCACCGGTAACAGCTGCCAGCGCACTGTCAGCAGGAATAAAACCTGTCATGGGACCTGCAAAGGAAATCAGCAGGAAGCAGCGGCCTGCCAGAGCAGGGTTCATGAAGTTCTGTCCGAGACCACCGTACAGCATCTTTACAATTACAATCGCAAAGACTGCACCGAGAGCGGGAATCCAGGGAGCAATTGTATGAGGCATGTTCAGTGCCAGAATCAGACCGGTAACTGCTGCTGACCAGTCACAGATTGTAATCGGTTTCTTTGTAATCATTTCATAGACATATTCAGCACCAATTGCTGCTGCCATGGTAATGAGAATAACGAGAATTGAATTGATACCAACACCTGAACCAAAGTTCATAAATGCATTTGCAATACCAACGATGGTGGTGGGAACCATAGCAATCACTACATCACGCATAATAGAAGAAGTGGAATCTTTACTTCGAACATGCGGTGATGCAGATACATTCAGCTTTTTGTTCACTTTCTACACCTCTTTCTATTTTCTCTTTCTGCCTTCTGCTCTTGCATAAGCAAATGCCTGAGTCAGACGACGTTTTGCGGGACACACATATGTACAGCTGCCGCATTCGTAGCATTCCATACCGCCGACACGCTTGAAGCCTTCGATGTCGTTGCGTTCAGCATATTCGATCATGATCTGGGGAACCAGATGAGAAGGACATGCATTGACACAGCGTCCGCAGCGGATACATGCAGTGGGTTCCATGGCTGCCACATCATCATGAGACAGGAACAGCATTGCAGATGATGTCTTTGTTACAGGTACATTGATATCAAACAGTGCTTTACCCATCATGGGACCGCCGGAGATGATCTTTTCCGGTTCTTTGATCAGACCGCCGGCTTCTTCCACAAGTTCAGCATAATTGGTACCTGTACGTACCTCAAAGTTCTGAGGAGTTTTCACGCAGTCACCGGTAATGGTTACAATACGGCGAATCAGCGGAATATTCTCAGCAACTGCATTGTAAATAGAAATAACCGTATCAACGTTATCAACAACACAGCCCATGTCAGCAGGAAGAATAGCGGAATGTACCTCTCTTCCGCCTGTACATGCATAAATCAGAGCACGCTCAGCACCCTGGGGATACTTGGTTTTCAGAGCCTGCACTTTGATACGGGGTTCGTTCTCTGTCATCTTTGTAAGAAGTTCAATCGCATCCATCTTGTTATCTTCGATTCCGATAACACCCTGTGCCTTATCGAATAACTGAAGCAGAATCTTCAGACCGCCGATCAGTTTTTCAGGCTGTTCCAGAAGCATACGATAGTCAGATGTCAGGTAAGGTTCACACTCTGCTGCATTAACCAGAACGTAGTCAATGGCATTGTCATCCTTGGGAGTGATCTTTACATGGTTCGGGAAGCCTGCACCACCCATACCTACGATACCTGCATCCTTAACAATGGCACGAATCTCTTCTTTGGACAGCTTGGTATAATCTCTCTTTTCGCCGAAACCTTCCACTGCTTCATACAGGCCGTCATTTTCAACGATAATAGCCTGGCACATATTGCCGCCGGGAAGCAGACGAGGTTCGATGGACTTAACAGTACCGGATACGGAACTGCAGATATGTGCAGAAATAAAAGCACTTGCTTCTGCAATACGCTGTCCAACCAGAACGCGGTCACCCTTTGCTACGATGGGCTTGGCAGGTGCACCGAGATGCTGGGACATAGAATAGACAAGTTCGCCTTTTGGAAGTACAACCTTGACGGGACGATCTTTGGAAAGCTCTTTGCCGTCATACGGATGTGTACCACCTATGAATGTAGCTAAATTCATCTGTCATCCTTCTCCTTTTCATAAGATATCATTTGGCATTATGATAATCAGCAGCCGATACCTTCTCCGGAAACCTGCTCCTGTTTACCACTGCGCCATTACATATATCCGCCATATTCTCACAGATACTTCGTTAATTATCCCCAAAATAACTGTTCTCTGTAATTTTCAGCGCGGGTTTATGCATTATTGTGAATTTTATCGCAAAAAACAATGCGTATGTCAACATTATAACATAAAAAAGATTTAATACAACCAGCAATTTACTTATGGAAACCATAACAACTTTTTAATTCTGAGAAAAAAATCACAAAATAGACGTTATAGATTAACAATAATGCTCTGTATTAAATCTCTCTTTTGTATCATTTATACAATTATTTGCTGATTTTCTTAAAATGCCCTAAGTTTTACATGTGCCGATGCACCAATTTTTGTACAATATTTTGTTTCATCAATACATGTCTTTTTTTCAATACCTGCCGCTTACATTCCTCTCGTTTTTCTTGTACAGGCCTGCATTGCTTCTATAATACTGCTGCGGAATCCCTTTTCTTCCAGAACTCTTACCGCTTCAATGGTGGTTCCTGCCGGCGAACATACCATATCTTTCAGTTCCCCGGGATGTCTTCCGGTTTCCAGAACCATTTTGGCACTTCCGTAAACTGCCTGTGCCGCAAATTCATATGCCTGTGCCCGGGGCATGCCGTCAAGGACCGCCGCATCTGCCATGGCTTCAATCATCATAAATACATAGGCGGGTGAACTTCCGCTTACCGCGACAGCTGCATCCATCAGATTCTCCGGAATGATATGGGCTTTTCCACAGCAGCGGAGTATTTCAAGTCCGGTTTCCACATTTTCTTCCGTAACAAATGCACCGGGTGTTACAGCGATGTTTCCTTCGCCCACCAGTGCCGGTGTGTTCGGCATGGTACGGATAATCTGCAGTTTTTTTCCAAAAACCGCTGCAAGTCTTTCCAGACTCCAGCCGGGAGCAATGGTAATGATCAGCTGCTCTTCTGTCACCGCATCCCTGATTTCTGTTATAACGGCTTCATAATACTGCGGTTTTACAGCAAGAAACAGTACATCTGCTTTTGCAGCTTCCAGGTTATCCGTGGTTGTGCGGACACCCATGGTTTCTGCCGCTTTTGCCAGCTGTGCTCTGTTTTTGTCTGCCGCAATGATGTGATCTCCATCTGCATATCCTTTTGCAATGAGACCTCCCATGATTGCACCGCCCATATTGCCGCATCCGATAAATCCAATTGTCTTCATATTTATTCCTCCAACTCTGTATTTTCCGATTCGGAATCCATTGTGTTATTCTTTTCCGAATCCATTATTTCTTCTGCTTCCATTTCGGAATCCTGTGTGTTTTCCTTCTTTTTATATGGCTTTGTTTCCGGCAGCTGTCCCAGTGACTCCATTCCGAATCGCCTTAAAAACTCTTTTGTTGTTACAAACAGCATGGGACGTCCTGGAGCATTCAATCGTCCGGCTTCTTTGATCAGACCGTATTCCACCAGTTTGCTGACTGCATGGTCCGATGATACACCGCGTATTTTACTGATTTCCGCCTTTGTAACCGGCTGTCTGTACGCTATGATTGCCAGCGTTTCCAGAACCGTTTCAGACAGTACCGGTTTTTCCGGCATGGATGCAATGGTGATCAGATTGGAATAATAACAGGGTTTGGTTCCAAGCTGATAGCTTTCATCCAGACTGATCAGATGAATGCCACGTTCTTCTCTATTATATATTTCCGAAAGCTCTGCTGCTGCTTTTTCCACCGTATCTTCATCGGTTTCCAGTGCTTTTGCCAGTAGGGATCTGGCCACCGGTTCTCCCATGGCAAATAATACGGCTTCCAGAGCACCGGTTAATCCGGTATTCCCTTCTTTCAATTCGTATTCATCCTCCGTTTTCCTGTTCCTGTACCCACAGAAAAGAATCTGCCGGCACATATGATTCTATTCATACTCCGTAATTGCTTCCAGTTCCTCACTGGTCATGGCTTTTCTGTCTTCTGCTGCTTCTATGTAGATATCTGCAAACCGTTCATCCTGTACAATGGTGATTCGTCCGGCTTTCATCAGTTCCAGCATGGCCAGAAATGTAACCACAATTTCAAAGCGGCTTCCTTCCTCCAATGTCTCACTGAACCAGAACCGGGGACGTTTCTCCAGACATTCCGTCAGCCAGGCGATCTTATCTCCTACCTTCATCGGTTCCCTGCGGATACGTCCGAAATTGCTGCGAACAGGATCCTTCATATTTTCCTGCTGTTTCATCAGCATTCGGAAAATACTGTGCAGTTTTTTCATATCCACTCCTTCAAGAAGCTGATCCAGATCGATGGGTTCTTTATAATTTTTCACTTCATCGGGAAGGAGTTCCTTCCGGTATACGGAATCTCCCGTCTGCTCCTGCTGTTCGTCCAGTACTTTTGAAATTTCCTGAAACATTTTGTATTCCAGCAGACGGTTTACCAGTTCATCTCTCGGATCTTCCGTTTCTTCTTCCTCATCTTCATCCTTGGGAAGGAGAGAAACCGCCTTCAGATACAGAAGCGTGGAGGCCATGACAAGAAACTCGCTGTTGGAATCCAGATCCGGCTCCAATCCTTCCAGACATGCCATATACTGATCGGTCAGAACACCGATGGGAATATCATAAATATCAATTTTATTTTTTTCTATCAGATGCATCAGCAGGTCCATCGGCCCCTTAAATACATTCAGATCAAATTCCAGCTGCAACCTGTCACCTCCTTTTCCATTGTTCCGATTATAAGATGCCGGGATCAAAAGATTCTGATCCCTCATCATTTTATGAGTCGATTTTGAGAGTGCAAAACACGAAAAAATCGACATAGGCTCATTTGTCGGATAACTCATTTCGAATAAGATGTTTTTAATAGCTCACTTATAGTATCACATAATCGGGGGAAAAGTCCAGTCTGTGCAGACGGGAAACTGAAACGAAGTCCTGGGGCATTTCAGGACTTCGTTTTGAGGCATAAAACTGACAGGATGAATATCAGACGAAGGGAAACATCCTTTTACAGACTATGACAGATAATTTCGCATGACCCTCAGCGCATTTTTTTCCAGGCGTGATACCTGTGCCTGAGAAATATGAATCTCATCTGCCACTTCCATCTGCGTTTTTCCTTCAAAAAAACGCAGATCTATGATATGACGTTCCCGTTCCGGCAGCCGCTTCATGGCTTCATTTAAAGAGATTTCATCCACCCATCTTTCTTCTTTGTTTTTCTTGTCGCTGATCTGATCCATAACGTATAGGGTGTCTCCGCCGTCAGAGTAAACCGGTTCATGGAGGCTGACCGGACTTTGCAGTGCATCCAGCGCAAACACAATATCCGATACTTCCATCTGTGCTTCCCGGGCAATTTCTTCCATGGTCGGTTCCATGGGATTTTTCTTCATCAGCGTTTCTTTTGCATACATGGCTTTGTAGGCCATATCCCGCAGGGATCTGGACACACGAATGGTATTATTGTCCCGAAGATACCGTCTTACCTCTCCGATGATCATCGGTACCGCGTAGGTACTGAATTTTACATTCTGAGTAATGTCAAAATTATCAATTGCTTTAATCAGACCAATGCAGCCGATCTGAAACAGATCATCCACATTTTCGCCGGATGCATGAAATCGCTGGATTACACTCAGCACCAGTCTGAGATTTCCCTTTATATATTCTTCTCTGGCAAACTTATCACCTGCCAGAATCCTTTTAAATAATTCTTCTTTTTCCTTTTCCTTCAGAACAGGAAGTTTTGCCGTGTTGACTCCGCAAATTTCCACTTTGTACAGTGCCATATCGTTCCTCCATAGAAGGTACATCAATGACCGAAAAACAATGTACAATCATCTTTATATCCGTCATTTCTGTACCCTGATTCCATGTTGTCCTGTATGACCCATACAAATCACCAAACCCTTTCCGCCGGGAAAATGATTCCGTACGGGGCATACCCGTATTTAATAAGCACTTCAAAAACGACCAAAATTCCATCAGTTTCTACCTGCATTTCAATATTTCATTTCTATCGTTGTATTGATTGAGTGCTTATGTATCCGATCGGCAAAGAAGAACAACAGATTCTGTATTGATAATTTCTGTTGGCAGGTCGTTTCCTATACCGGTATGCGAATTACAATTTCTGGAATGCAATCCGGTTTCCGCAAGCGTCGATTTGAAGAATTGGGTTTATTGTACGAAATACAAGATGAATTATTTTGTAGAATTATAAGAGCAGTACGATTCTTTCAATCGCCGGATTCGACAAATTATGGGAGGGACAGAACCATTTCTGATTCTGCCCCTCCCATCAAATAGAAAACACTTTACCAATTATATCGACCATATCTCAGGGTCATGTCATTTATCTCTTTCTGCAGTTTCTCAGAAAGCTCTTCTTCTGTCACTCTCCATTTCCAGTTTATGCCAACTGTCGACGGTTTGTTCATGCGGCAGCTGTTGTCACAGCCCATATAATCCTGCATGGGTATGATGCACATATTGGCTTTGCTGCGCATCAGGACAGCAATCAGAGGTTTGTACAATTCATCGATCGGGGTATAATCATCACAGAGATATGCCCGTACACTGGATATTTCTTCTTCTGTGATACTGGAAAGCCACCCCTGAATGGTTTCATTATCATGGGTACCTGTGTATGCAGCACTGTTTTCGGGATAATTGTGCGGCAGATAATCAAATCACAGGATGAATACAGCTTTTATATTTATTTTGCAGTATTGTTCCAGATGTCCTTCAGCAATGCAATTTCTTTTGCATATCCGGGCAATTCATTGGGTGTTTCCAGATAGATCGGAATTCCCTGCAGTTTTTCATGGCAGATAATCGCTGTCAGCGCATCGATTCCTATGTAACCTTCTCCGATTTTTTCAT
>JALETI010000070.1 GCA_022781515.1 Lachnospiraceae bacterium | reverse complement strand
ATCTCCGTTACGGCACACCGGAAGATTTCATGTATTTTGTAGATTATCTGCATAAGAATAAAATCGGTGTCATTGTGGACTGGGTGCCTGCACATTTTCCCAAAGACGGAATCGGTCTGGCAGAATTTGACGGAACCTGTCTGTTTGAACATGCAAATCCCATGCAGGGCGAACATCCTCAGTGGGGTACCAAGATTTTCAACTACGGACGCAATGAAGTAAAGAACTTCCTGATTGCTTCGGCTCTGAACTGGATTGAGCATTATCATGTGGATGGTCTTCGTGTGGATGCGGTGGCTTCCATGCTGTATCTGGATTTCGGACGCAAGGATGGAGAACGGATTCCCAATGAATACGGCGGAAAAGAAAATCTGCAGGCCATTGAGTTCCTGAAACATCTGAATTCCATTGTTGCAAGCCGTGATCCCGGTGTTCTGATGATTGCGGAGGAATCCACTGCGTGGCCCAAGGTGACAGAACCGGCGGAAAATGGTGGTCTTGGTTTTAATCTGAAGTGGAACATGGGATGGATGAATGACTTCCTGGAATATCAGAAACTGGATCCTGTGTACAGAAAATACCATCACAATCAGATGACATTTTCTTTAATGTATGCATTCAGTGAAAAATATATGCTGAGTCTTTCCCATGATGAGGTGGTACATCTGAAGAAATCCATGCTCAGCAAAATGCCCGGTGCATGGTATGATCAGTTTGCAAATCTGAAAGCAGCCTATGCATTTATGATCGGACATCCCGGCAAGAAGCTGCTGTTCATGGGTCAGGATTTCGGTCAGTGGAATGAATGGGATGAAAAGCACGAACTGGACTGGTATCTGTTAGAAGATGAAAAACATGTAAAACTCCAGAATTTCGTAAAAGCGCTGTTCCATCTGTATCAGAAGAATCCTGCTCTGTTTGAACAGGATGGAAGCTGGGAAGGTTTTGAATGGATCAATGCAGACGATGCGGAACGCAGTATTTTCAGCTTCATCCGTCATTCAAAGGATAATAAGAAGAACCTGGTATTCATCTGCAACTTTACACCGGTCTGCCGGGAGGATTACCGTTTCGGCATGAATGAGAAGAAGCGCCTGAAACTGGTTCTGGACAGTGATGAAGAACAGTACGGCGGCGGCGGTATAAAGCACGCAAAGACCTACACACCCAAAGAAGGTCTCTGTGACGGAAAACCCTGGTATGTGGAATATACCCTGCCCGCATATGGCGTAGCTGTATTCCAGTATTAATTATCTGAGAAACGAAAGTATTTTGCATAGAAAGAGGCTGTCGCACGAATTGTATCGGAGTGCAACAGCCTCTTTTTCACACTTCAAGCCAGTCAGTATATCCACTATGGGTACAGAACCTGAGTGCTTGAAGTTCCAGAGCTCAAGTTCCTTTTTTTTAATCGCCGCAGCCATCGCATTACAGCAGGGATCATACACTGCATTTTAATGAATATCTTTCTTTGTATATTTCAGATAAGCGATGATGATTCCTCCAATTCCGATCACTGCACCGATAGCAACCAATGTGATGTCCAGACTGCCGTTCGAAATAATATCGGCTCCCTCGCAATATCCAAAGGGAGTTATGTACTTCAGAAATGAAGCAACGTCAGCAATGTTGGCAATCAGGTTCAGAAAATACATCATAGCAGCAATGCCAAGACCTGCGCCCGCACTTCCTTTCCGAAGGAAAGCCGAAATACCAAAGCAGATTCCTGCCAGCTCAAGCTGGAGCAGATAATAGGCCAGATGCAGCAGACTGATTTCTTTCCAGGGAATCTCTTCACCTATAGCAGCTATGGAGCCGACAGAAAGGGCATAAAAAATGAGATTGATTGCTGTGATCTGAATCAGTAAGGCAATCAGCTTTTCTGTAAGAACCCTTTTGCGGCTGACAGGATGTGTCAGAAGAAATTCTGCTGTTTTCTCTTTTTCTTCTTTGCTGAGCATCCCTGCTGCACTAAGAGCCGCGTAAAATGCACCGCCAAGCCCCAGAATATTGCCGCATTCAACAGCATAAAAACCGATGAGTGTTCCAAAATTTAATTGATCCATACCAAAGGCCGCAGTAAAAGAACCCATGGAGGAGAATACATCACTGACGTTGTCCATCTGTCCCTTCATTTCCGGGAACAGAAAAATACAGATGGCTAGCAGAAAGCCAATGGAAACCGTCCAGATCAAAAATGAAATTTTCCCTTGTCTCAATTCGTGTTTTACAAGTGTCATGCCGTTTCACCGTCCTTTTCATAATAATGCAGGAATACCTCTTCCAGATCCGGCTCCGTAACCGTAAGGTCATTTACCTGTCCGGAGGACAGCGTGCGGAGCAGGCTGTTCATGTCGCCGCTGTAAAGAAAGCTGACGGAACCGTCCTGATCTTTCCTGCCACGCACACCATCCAGGTGCTCCAGGTCGATGATACCGTGAACGGTAATCCGTTTTGCACTTGTCTGTGAGAGAACATCCACACTGTTGCAGGCGATGATTCTTCCGTCACGGATAATTGCCGCACGGGTGCAGTTGCGCTGGATTTCCGAGAGCACATGGCTGGATAAGAGAATGGCGGCACCATCCTTATTTCTCTCCCGAAGAATGTCAAAAAACTCTTTTTGCATCAGAGGATCCAATCCGCCGGTAGGTTCGTCCAGCACCAGCAGGTTCGGTCGATGCTGCAAAGCGCAGACAATGGCAACCTTCTTTCTGTTGCCGAAAGACAGCTCATCGATCTTCCGTGACACATCAAGCTGCAGTCGCTCACAGAGTTGTTTTGATTCAGCGGAACAATCCGTTTTTCGCAGATCGGCGGATAACTTTAAGATATCCTTCACTTTCATTCCCTGGTAAAATAATGACTCCGAGGGAAGGTAACCAACGTCCTGTAAAATGGACTCCTTTTCTTTTGTGACATCCTTTCCGAATATCATTGCACAGCCGGAAGTGGGTGTAATCAGCCCCAGCAATGTTCGGATTGTCGTGGATTTTCCGGCGCCGTTTGGTCCGATGAAGCCAAAGAACTCGCCCTGTTCCACCGTCAGGTCAAGGTCAATGATACCTCTTGCCTTACCGTAGTATTTTGTAAGCTTTGTTGTTTTAATCATTTCCATATTCTGTCACTCTTTCCGAAGATAAATACTCTTCCAAAAATTAATCAGCTTTGTAAACCCCTTTTCCATCTGTTCCATATCCACATTGTCCCTCTGAACCATTTCCCAGATATACCCTTCAGAAGCTAAATACATTTCACGGTACATCATCGGAATATCCAGTCCGGGAATAAATTGTTCCGGATTCATGTTCAGGAGTGTCCTATCTGCTTTCAGATTGAAATATTTATGGTAGCTTTCCTGAACGGCGGCGGAAATATCTGCATCCTTTTCGTAAAAAGCCTTGATGGTAAAGTTTGCCATATCCGGGTAGAGGCGAATAATTTCCATCTTGGCCTGCATCCCTTTTTCCATGCTTTCAAAAAAATCATTTTGTTCGTAGCAGCCGTACTTTGTCAGATATTCGATGGTGATCTCTGCACATTTGTCCCACAGAAACATATACAGCTCTTTTTTGTTGTGAAAATAATGAAAGAGCAGGGATTTGCTGATGCCTGCCGCATCTGCAATCTCACTCATAGGGCTGTTTTTATAGGAATTCTGTGAAAATACCCGATAGCCGGCATTTATGATTGCCTGCTGCTTTTCTTCG
>JALETI010000018.1 GCA_022781515.1 Lachnospiraceae bacterium | reverse complement strand
TCATTGTCGAGAACAGGGACCATTTATCCTGTCAGTCCATTCTCATGAATTTCCGTAAATAATATTCCGGATATTCTGCATTTTCAGATCCAGCTGTGCACTCATTTCCGCACATTCAGACAACTCGGAAGCCGTCAGCGTGGAAAGGTCCTCGGAAAGATTTTTCTTGTAACGCAGTTTGTGTTCCAGATTTGCCCAGAATTCCATGGCAATTGTCCGAAGCTGCACTTCCACCTTCATCCAGCGTTTTTCATTTTCCAGGAAAATCGGAACCTCCACGATCAGATGAAGGCTGCGATAGCCATTTTCCTTGGGATTTGCAATGTAATCTTTTTTCTCTACGAGACGGATATCATCCTGTTTCAGCAGGCAATCAGCCAGCATGTAAATATCATCCACAAAGGAGCAGATTACCCGGATTCCTGCAATGTCATGCATCTGGTCCAGGGATTCCAGTGTAAAGGGAAGATTTTTTCGATTCAGTTTTTCATAAATGCTTTCTGGTGATTTCACCCTTGTTTTTATGGCTTCAATGGGGTTGCGTTCATGATTCAGAGAAAACCGTTCATTTAATACCTTGAATTTTGTTTCCACTTCCAGAATCGCACATTGATAACACGACATGCGGGATTTCAATTCTTCCAGATTTTCCTTTGCTTTCTGAAGAGAGTTTTCATCAAAATAAGCGGAAAGCTGGTGGGCTAAAGCGGCAGCATTGCCCCGGGACTGCATGATATTTCCAACCATGGGAGTGATGAACTCTGTCATATCCATATTGTATTTCCTCATTTCTGTTTTTGCTGTTTTCATTCACGCATACCGGAATCAGATCGGTGCGAGACATCGTATAACCATAAATATAGCACTGAAAGAGAAAGAAGGAAACAGGAAAAATGATGAAAACGGTTGTACGATACCTCCATCTTCCGAATAAATTGATATTAGAAAATATATAAGGAAGCGATTGATTTGTTTGCACCTGAATTTGAAACAGTATTGAATGTCAGCCTGAATGTCAGTGAGGAAGAACGAATGAAGTCGGAAATTCTGGATACGGGATATGATCGTCCGGGGAATACCTGGGAGATTATTTTCAGGTATTCGGAATTTCCGGCTTCTTTTTTCAGGGAATACCCGGAACTTCCGGTTGTCAGACTCATCGGTAATTATGGAATCGTGAGGATTCCGGAAGGGCTGTTGGGGGAACTGGCAGCAGCGCAGGGTGTTATTTATATGGAAATACCGAAACGGTTGTATTTTGGAAAGAATCTGCAGGAAGGAGGACGTGTGCAGGAACGATCGGTCAACAGTCTTTCTGCCACAGGAGTTCCGCTGCTGATGGAACAGCTGGGAGGAAAACTGACCGGCAGGGGTGTTCTGCTGGGAATAGCAGATTCCGGGATTGATGTGTTTCATGCAGCATTTCAGACACGTACAGGGGAAACCAGAGTCCGTGTTCTGTGGGATCAGGCATCGGACCGGATATATGAAAAAGAGGAGATTGACCGATATCTGGAACAAGTGCGGCAGGGGAATCTGAAGGCATCGGATATTCCGGAGGTGTTTCGAGATCTGTCCGGCCATGGAACAGCTGTGGCGGGGATTGCCATGGAGTACGCACCGGAGGCGGAGCTGGTGGTGGTTCGTCTGGCACAATCCGGTGCGGATGAATATGTGCGGACTTCATCATTGATGCAGGCAGTGGATTTTCTGGTACGAAAAGCAGCGGAAACCGGAATGCCCATGGCATTGAATCTGAGTATCGGCAATAATTACGGTTCTCACACCGGAAGAAGTCTTTTGTCCACCTATTTATCGGAAATTGCACTGCAGGAGAGGGTAACCATCTGCGTGGGAAGCGGTAATGAGGGCGGAAGACCGGTGCATGCTTCTGTGGATCTGACGGATACGATCCGTAATTCCAGACCGGAATCAGGTACGTCGGGAGAAAATGCATATGGGGTACTGCTTCCCATTGCAGAGAAACAGGTGTCCATTAATATTCAGATATGGAAAGAATATGCAGATGTTTTCCGGGTGGAGCTGACGGCACCGGATGGAACGGTGTTTCCGGTTTTTGGAGAAGACAGTTTGCTGCTGGGACAGAAAAATGGTCAGAGTAATCTCCGGCAGTTCCGCAGCAGAGGGACACAAATCGTGGCATTCAATGGATTTCCTACACCGTATCAGCCTTTGCAGGAACTGTTTCTGGATCTGATTCCGGCCGTAAACTATGTGGACAGCGGAAACTGGAGGCTGACCTTTTATCCGGTCCGTCTGATATCCGGTCATGTGGAGATGTGGCTTCCGGCGGGAGGACTTCTCAATAGAGGGAGCGGATTTGCTGTGCCGTCTTCTGATCATACCCTGACGGTTCCATCGGCTTCTGACCGGGTGATTACGGTGGCTGCCTATAATTCCATGACACGGAGCTATGCTCCTTTTTCCGGCAGGGGATTTACTGCATTTACCAATCAGGTGAAACCGGATCTGGCTGCACCGGGGGTGAATATCATGGCACCGGTAGCAGGCAGTGCCAGCGGGTATGAGGTATTTACAGGTACTTCATTTGCTGCACCGGCGGTTACCGGTGCAGCAGCTCTTCTCATGCAGTGGGGAATTGTGCAGGGCAATGATCTGTGGCTGTATGGGAGCAGGATGAAGTCATTGCTCCACAGACAGGCCAGAGAAATCGGTGCCTTTCAGCAGTATCCCAATGAATTTGTGGGATATGGGGTGCTGTGAATCAAACTCTATTTTGCAATCGGTGTCACGCCGTCATCGTCATAAAGATCATATGATGCAGATTCATAGCCGATATACTGCATCGTATTGAAATCAATCTGATCGACGCATTCAGCAGCGTCAACAACAGGGATACACTTACCCTTGCGGATAAAAAGAGGAACTTCGTTCAATGCGATTTCCACATAATGGTGTCCCTGGGATAAGGTCTCCTGAGCAATGGTTCCGTCGGGAAGGAATTTGACAAAGATCATTTCTTCCGGTAAATAAACGTAACGTCCGTTGGCATTCTGGGTATATACCGGTGCAATCATGATTTCATTGCCAAGCATCAGCTGATCTTCCACCTGAGGAGCGAAGGTGTCATCCGGATATTCAAATGCCAGTGGTTTGAACATCATGTCATTGCCTAAAGCAGCTTTCATGTATTCACTGTATAAATAAGGAATGAGGCGGTACCGTACACCGATTACGTGGCGGAAATCTTCTGTATTTTCAAACTGATAGAATTCCTGGTTTCTGGTATCAATGGCGGAGTGATTGCGCATGAGCGGTGTGAAGACTCCAAGAGCCAGCCAGCGAAGTACCAGATCACGGGTGGTGTCATCGCCAAAGCCGCCAAGATCAGCACCCACATACAGGAATCCGCACATATTCAGAGAAGGAAGCATCTTTAAATTCAATAAGATATGAGACCACCAGGATTTATTATCGCCGGTCCAGATGCCGCCGTAGCGGTGCATGCCGATGTAGGAAGAACGGGAAAAGAGCAGGATCCGTTTGTCCGGACAGATCTTTTCAAATGCTTCTCCCGCTGCCCGGGTCATGTTATAGCCAAAGAGGTTATGAACCATGCGGTGGGGGATCATTTCGCCATTTACATTATGATAAAATCGGTCATAGTCCTTTGTGTTATTGGCAAGGGAATTTACCTTTTCCTGAAGTTCAAAGGTTAGATTTTCTCTGGCACCGTCAGCCAGAAAATCTTTTATATAGTCTTTTACTTCGTTGAAGCCTTCTCTGGAATAAAAGATGGCGGGTTCATTCATATCATTCCAGAATCCATCAATTCCCTGGGAAATCAGTGTTTCGTAGTTGCTTCCGAACCATGCACGTGCTTCCGGGTTCAGTACATCAGGAAAATGGGTCCAGCCGGGCCAGACAGCTGCTTCAAAATCCGTACCGTCTTTTCGTTTGCAGAAATAATTCTTTGCTTTTCCTTCTTCGTAAACAGAATAGCCTTCTTCCACTTTGACACCGGCATCAATGATCGGCACCAGATGGATATTCTGTGCTTTCATTTCCTCAACGAATGCTTTAAAATCCGGAAATTCCTGCTGATTGACGGTGAAGTCCTTGTAGTCCTGCATATAATCGATATCCATATACAGCATATCCATCGGAATATGAGCATCCCGATGTTCTTTTACTACTTTTTTGAAATCATCAGCTGAAGCATATCCCCAACGGCTCTGACCGAAGCCAAATGCAAATCTGGGCGGAATATAGCTTCGTCCGATGATCTTCCGGAACTGTTTTACGATATCGTAAGGGGAATCACCGTTGATTACATAGAGGTACAGATTGGCATCATCACAGGAAATCCGAATGGTGTTCTGCTCGGTATATCCGATATCAAAAGACAATCTGCCGGGGTAATCCACAAAAAGACCGAAGGGCTCTTCCCCGGACACAACAATGAAGTTGTGGGCAGCATAAAGAGAATGTTTTGCTTCTGTATGAACACCGTCGTCAGAAGCCTGGCTGATATATAAATAACCACGCTTGTTGATCCCGCGGATGTTTTCACCCAGACCGTAAACGGCATCGTTTTTCTCTAATGAACAGGTAAAGGAAAACCCATTTTCGGTGCAGACAGTTCCATAGGGAACGGCATCGGAAGTAACGGGGATTTTTTCGACAACTGCGTCGGTTTCAAATGGTTTTCCATATTGATATTTTTTAATCATGGTATTCTCCTCCAGGATATTATTATCAGGTGATTACATTGCATCTTCAGTAACAGTTCAGCAGGCATCTGTAATTTTCTGTGAAAATATGCTCTTCTGAATAGTTATCATTATATTATCAGCTGATTGAAAAATCTTGTATTATGTCATAAAATAATAACACAATCTTGATGATTCAGGATTTCGGAAGCGTGAAACGCGGAGAAATCTGTTTGTATCATGGGGTAAGATCTTTTTGTACTCAACATCACTTTGATATAAGCAGAAAAAGTACAGGGAGGAAGGTATGGACGGGAAATATCTGCTGGAAGAAAAACTTCAGCATGGAACGAAATCACAGCCTGTGGAAATACTGCGATTTGATACCGGTCCGGGAACAGGCAATCCGGAACCTTATTTTGTCCCAAGGCATTGGCATAGTCATGTAGAGATTCTGATTTTTCAAAAAGGCAGCTTTACGGTTGAATTGAATCTGGAAGATATCGTGTTTCGTGAAGGAGAGATTTGTTTTATTAACAGCGGAGAGTTACATCAGATACACAGTAATGAGTCGGAGTCATGTCATGAAGTTGTGCTGTTCGACCCTCAGATTCTTAAATTTGCCTATACGGATGAAATGCAGGAAGTGCTGCTGGAGCCGTTTGTGAACCAGCGGGATGTGCTGCCCAATAAGATACCACTGGAACATACAATGTATACGGAGCTATATGAGGAATTAAATGAACTGATAAGGATATGCCGGTTAAAAGAAGGAAGATGGTATTTTTATGCGAAGCTGAAAATTCTGTATCTTTTAAGCCGGATACAGGAAAATGGGGGACTGATTTCATCAAAAAGTGTTCTGACTGCTGTGGAACGGGAGAAAATAGACCGCTATAAAAATATTATTTCTTATATGGAAGAAAATTACATGAAAATGATTTCGCTGGAAGAATTGGCGGATGTCATTCATTGCAATCCACAGTATCTGTGTCATTTTTTTAAAAAAATTTCGGGAGTCTCTCCTGTTAATTACCTGATCCAGCTTCGGATTGAACAGGCAAAAAGAATGCTGAAAGAATCAAATCTTACGATACTGGAAATCAGCATGGAATGCGGATTTAACAACACAAGTTATTTC
>JALETI010000002.1 GCA_022781515.1 Lachnospiraceae bacterium | reverse complement strand
CCGGATTTTGCTTCTTCTGTAAAGCCCGGTGATTATGTGGTTGCTGCTGAAAATTTCGGCTGCGGTTCTTCCAGAGAACAGGCTCCCAGCGTACTGAAGGCTCTGGGGGTAAAAGCCGTTATTGCCAAGTCCTTTGCCCGCATTTTCTACCGCAATGCCATCAATATCGGACTGCCCGTTATTGTATGCAAGGATCTGTATGATCATGTGGAAGCCGGTCAGGACATGGAACTGTCCCTGACAGAGGGAATTGTTACCACCAATGGTCAGACTTTTGACTGTACAAAGCTCCCCCCTTACATGCAGGGTATTCTGGATCAGGGCGGACTGATTGCATCTTTGAATAAATAAGGATAAGGAGATTCTTTCCATGGGAATGACGATAGCTGAAAAAATTATTGCAAGAGCTGCCGGTGTGGAATCAGTAAAACCCGGCGATATCCATACAGTGGAAGTGGACCGTCTGATGAGCAACGACGGAACCACCCACTTAACCATTGATATGTATAACAAATTAAAAGATCCTCACATTGCAGATATCAGCAAACTGGTCTGGATCGTTGATCATAATGTGCCCGCTGACAGTCCCAAAACGGCTGCATCCCACAAAAAAATGCGTGATTTTGCCAGAGCCAACGGTATTACTTTTTATGAAGGAAAGGGCGTATGCCACCAGATCATGATGGAAAATCATGTCTGCCCCGGTGAACTGATCTTTGGTGCAGACAGCCATACCTGTGCTTACGGTGCTCTGGGCGCATTCGGTACCGGTGTGGGATGTACCGATTATCTGTATGCCATGGTTACCGGCAAGTCCTGGCTTCTGGTTCCGGAAACCCTTCGTTTTAACCTGACCGGAAAACTGCCCGAGGGTTCCACTGCAAGGGATCTGATCCTCACCATTATCGGTAAAATCGGTGCCAACGGCGCCAACTACAAAGCCATGGAATTTGTGGGAGAAGGCATGAAAAACCTGACCATGAGTGATCGTATTTCCATCTGCAACCTCTGTGTGGAAGCCGGTGCAAAAACCGCTCTGATGGAAGTGGATGACATCGCTCTGGATTATCTGAAACAGCAGGGTCGTGAACCCAAAGCCTGCTTCAGAAGTGATGAAGATGCCGTATTTGCAGAAACCCACGATATTGATCTGAACACCATTGTACCCATTGTTGCAAAACCCCACTTCGTTGACAGCGTGGTTCCCGCAAAAGAATGTCTGGGTGTAAAAATTGATGAAGCCTTCCTCGGTTCCTGCAACAACGGCCGTCTGGAGGATCTCCGAATCGGTGCACAGCTTCTCAAAGGCAGAAAAGTGGCTCCGACCGTTCGTTTTCTGGTTGTACCTGCCAGCAATACGGTTTACATGCAGGCACTGGAAGAAGGGCTGCTGGATATCTTCATGGAAGCCGGCGCCATCGTAATGAATGCCAACTGCAGCGTATGCTGGGGAAGCTGTCAGGGTGTCATCGGTGAAGGCGAAACGCTGATCAGTACCGGTACCCGCAACTTCAAGGGCCGTGCAGGACACAAGGATTCTTTCGTATATCTGGGTTCTGCTGCCACTGTAACCGCATCCGCCATCAAGGGCGAAATCTGTACAGCCGACCTGCTGTAATGTGGAGGACAAGACATGAATGAATCATTTACCGCAAAAATCTGGGTATTGGGCGATGACATTGATACCGACATTATCCTTCCCACAGAATATCTGGCATTAAAATCCATTGAAGACATGAAGCCGTATACATTTTCTCCCCTTCGTCCCGAACTGGCCGCTCTGATTCAGCCCGGCGATATGATCGTGGCTGGAAAGAATTTTGGCTGCGGTTCCTCAAGAGAACAGGCACCGGAAGCTGTAAAAGCACTGGGCATCTCCTGTGTGGTTGCCAAATCCTACGCACGGATTTTCTTCCGCAATGCCATTAACAACGGTCTTCTTTTAATTGAGAATCCCGATCTTTACGACGAAGTAACGGAAGGCGATATTGCCACCGTTACCCCTGGCAAACAGATTGTCTGCAACGGAAAAACCTATGAAATTGCTTCCCTGCCCGATAACCTTACCGAAATCTTAAATGCAGGCGGGCTTGTCAAAGCCATGCGCAGACGCAACGGACTCAATGATTAAGGGAGGAATTTCACATGGCACATACATTAATTGAAAAAGTAATCGGCAGAAATGTCGGAAAAGAAGTAAAACCCGGCGACATTGTAACCGCCAAAGTGGACTGGTGCATGGTTGACGATATCATGGTTGCTTTTGTCGCTCAGAAATTTGAAGAAATGGGCTTTCAGAAAATCTGGGATCCGGACAAAGTTGTCCTGATTTACGACCATTTTCTTCCCGCAACCCAGACCGATGACTGCCGACAGTTTAAAATCGGCAATGAATTTGCAGAAAAATACGGTATAAAGAACGTACACCGCACCGATGGAATCTGTCATCAGTTAATGACAGAAGCCGGCTATGTAAAACCCGGTGATATTGCCTTCGGTACCGACAGCCATACCGTTACTTACGGCTGCGTGGGCGCATTTTCCACCGGCATCGGCTACACCGAAATGGCCGGTATCCTGGGAACCGGTGAATTATGGATCAAGGTGCCCGAAACCATTCAGGTTGTGGTTGACGGCGTCATGCCGGAAGGCGTAACCAGCAAGGATCTGATTCTCCGTGTCATCGGTGATCTGACCGCTTCCGGTGCCACCTATCAGGCCCTGGAATTCTGCGGCAGCACCATCGACAATATGTCTGTTTCCAGCCGCATGACCATGGCTAACATGGCTGTGGAAGCCGGCGCAAAATGCGGTATTTTCGTACCGGATGAAAAGACCTGTGAATACTGTAAGATTCCTTATGATGATAAAGTAAAGGCCCTTCGTCCCGATGCAGACGCGGTATATTCCCGCGTCATGACATACCGGGCAGAAGATCTGGTTCCTGTTGTGGCATGTCCTTCTCAGGTGGATGCCATCAAACCGGTGTCCGAAGCTGCAGGCACAAAAGTAGATCAGGTTTTTCTGGGTTCCTGTACCAACGGCCGTCTGGAGGATCTTCAGACAGCAGCAGCCGTTTTAAAGGGCAAAAAGGTTGCACCCTTTGTTAAATTCATCGTAACCCCTGCATCCCGCAAGGTATATCGCGATGCACTGGCAGACGGAACCCTGAAAATTCTGGCGGAAGCAGGTGCCATCATCACCACTCCGGGATGCGGACTCTGCTGCGGACGGGCCGGCGGTATCTTAACAGATGATGAAGTGGTCGTTGCCACCAACAACCGGAACTTCCTGGGACGTATGGGAACCAGCAAAGTAAAAATCTATCTGGCATCACCGGCCACTGCTGCCGCATGTGCCATTGCGGGAGAAATCGTATCGCCCGTATAGACTGCCCGCAGAATCCAAAAATTATACTTGCATTCCTGTATACTTTGTTTTATACTTACTCATGAATTTTTCATTTATGACAATTCAAACCGCATCGGGGAGCTGGCATCACCGGCTGAGAGGAAACTGTTCGTTTCGACCCGTTAACCTGATTTGGATAATGCCAACGTAGGGATTTTGCCGAAACTTATGTTTTTCAT
>JALETI010000227.1 GCA_022781515.1 Lachnospiraceae bacterium | reverse complement strand
CCGTCAACAATCTCCACTTGTATGTATTACACAGGTCTGGATCCGCGGACCATGGAATCGGTGTATATACCGAGAAATGCCCACGAAAAGGCCATGCAGCGTGCTCTGGTGCAGTATCGGAATCCTGACAATTATGAACTGGTGAAAGAAGCGCTGCTGAAAGCAGGACGGCAGGATCTGATCGGGTTCGGTCCACAGTGTCTGATCCGTCCCAGAAAAGAAATCGGCAGGAAAGAGGGAGAACGTACAAAACAGAAGAGCAGGAAAGCAGGAGAAAGTTCAAAACAAATCGGGAGAAAATCCGGATACAGCTCTAAACAGTCAGGAACAAATAAAATGCAGTCGGAAAATAGCACAAAGCAGCCAGGAAAAGGCAGAAATCAGAAAACCGGGAGAAGAAAATGAAACAGATTATTATCAATGAAAGCGATGCCGGACAGCGTCTGGACAAGTATCTCAACAAATTGCTGAAGGATGCCGGTAAAAGCTTCATCTATAAAATGCTTCGGAAGAAGAATATTACCTTAAATGAAAAGAAAGCAGATGGTTCGGAGCATCTGAAAGCAGGGGATGAAATCCGTATTTTCTTTTCCGATGAAACCTTTGAAAAATTCGCCGGAAAACCGGAACCCGTAAAACCTGTTTCCGTGAGTCGTCAGGCCATACAGAAGCTGCCGCCGGTAAAAATCATTTATCAGGATGATGATGTTATGATTGTCAATAAACCTTCCGGATTGTTATCCCAGAAGGCTGCAGCCGATGATATTTCACTGAATGAATATCTGCTGCAGTATCTTCTGAAAAAGGGAAAGGTGACAAAGGAAAGCATACAGACCTTCCGTCCTTCCATCTGCAACCGTCTGGACAGAAACACCAGCGGTATTGTAACCGCCGGTATCACCTATCGCGGGGCAAGGGAACTGAGCCGTCTACTGCGGGAACGTTCTGCAGATAAACGCTATCTGGCTCTGGTAAAGGGTGTGATCCGAAAGCCGGAACAGCTGAGAGGCTATCTGATCAAAGACGAAAAGGAAAATAAAGTTTCCATTGTTCCGCAGCAGACAGAGGGAGCAGATCCCATTGAAACAGACTATATTCCGCTGGGAGATAACGGCCGTATGACACTTCTGGAAATCCATCTGATTACCGGTAAAAGTCATCAGATCCGTGCCCATCTTTCCAGTATCGGACATCCGGTGATCGGAGATAATAAATATGGTGAGGAATCTGTAAATGGCTGGTATCACAGGACTTATCACGGCCATTATCAGCTGCTGCATTCCTGGAAACTGAGTTTTCCCAACGAGGCCTGTCAGCTGGAAAATCTGGCGGGAAAAACATTTAAAGCAGCATTGCCGGAGAATTTTCTTACCATTCTTTCACAGGAAGGATTTTTGAAAAATGGCAACCTGGAGCAGTAGAGGACTCAGGGGTTCCCAGCTGGAGGAACTGGTCAATATGACCAACGAACGGTATCGGGAACTGGGACTGGCCCTGATTCAGAAAATCCCCACCCCCATCAAACCCATCCAGATCGAAAAGGAAACCAGACATATTACACTGGCTTATTTCGATCAGAAGAGTACCGTTGATTACATTGGTGCGATCCAGGGAATACCGGTTTGTTTCGATGCCAAAGAATGCCATACGGATACATTTCCTCTGCAGAATGTTCATGACCATCAGATTGCTTTTATGAAAGATTTTGAAAAACAGGGAGGACTGGCCTTTCTTCTTTTGCATTATACGGAACGAAACCGTTATTTTTACCAGCCCTTTGCCAGTATTTTCCGATTCTGGGAGAGAAAGCAGAAAGGCGGGAGAAAAAGTTTTACCTTTGAGGAAATGCAGGAAGAATGTTTTGAACTGCAAACCGGCAGTCATGGCGTCTGGATTCATTATCTGGAAGGCATTCAGAAGGATCTGGATGCCCATGACAGAAATTCCAGATAAGATATTCCGGCAAAAGAACCGGCATTGTGTTGACAGGATATTTCACATGGGTTATACTTGATAGGCTGATTATTCAACACGTTATTCAATTAGTACGTTACCGTAGTAAAGTGCTGGTGTAAAAATCGAATTTTCCATGATACATATGACTTTCTCTGCGTGTTTTGATTCTGAAATCCCTGTATCATGGAAAGTATTTGACAGAAAGAAGGAAAACAATTGAAACAGATGCTTCATACACCGGAAGGTGTGCGTGACATCTACAATACAGAATGTGCACGCAAATTATCCATTGAAAATAAGATCCGAGGGGTTATGCATGCCTACGGATATGATGATATACAGACACCTGTATTTGAATTTTTTGATATTTTTTCCAAAGAAAGAGGCAGCGTGGCATCCAAAGAGATGTTCAAACTTTTTGACTCTGAAGGAAATACCATGGTTCTGCGTCCGGACATGACACCGTCCATTGTACGATGTGTATCCAAGTATTACGAACCGGCTGATCTTCCGGTCCGCCTTTGTTATTGCGGAAATACCTATATCAATGACCGAAGTTACAGACTGCGTCTGAAAGAAACCACAGATGCAGGTGTGGAATTATTTGGTGATGATTCCGTGTCTGCAGATGCAGAAATCATTGCCTGTGTCATCGAATGTCTTCTTGCCTGCGGATTACATGATTTTCAGATCAGTATCGGGAGTGCATCCTTTTTGAGAGGATTATTTGATGAAATTGGCTTTACAGAGGAAACAGAAGCAGAGGTCCGCAGACTGATGTTAAGCAAAAATTTCTTTGCTCTGGATACACTTCTGATGAAAGAAAACCTGACATCCAGACAAAGAGAAATCTTCATACGACTGCAGGTATTTTCCAATTCGATCCATCAGGTAATGGGGATGGAAACACTGCTCCGCAATGATACTTCCAGAGAAGCAATTCGCAGACTGAAATCCCTGTATAAATTACTGGGATATTATGGTCTGCAGAAATACATTTCCTTTGATCTGGGTATGGTTACAGGATATCGCTATTATACCGGAATTGTATTCAATGCATATACATATGGCACCGGAAATGCCATCGTTTCAGGTGGGCGTTATGACACACTGATGTCTCAGTTCAGCTATGATGCACCTGCCGTTGGATTTAAGATTTCAGTGGATGGTCTGATGACTGCACTGAGCCGTCAGGCAATCCCCGTGGAAGTCTCCATGACGGAAAGTATGCTTTTAATGGAAGAGGGGCAGGAAGAAGCTTCTATTGCCCTGGCATCGGCACTCCGTAAACAGGGAGTTCGTCTGACCATGATACAGAAGGATGCGGAAAAGCAGATGGAAGATTACATTGGATATGCTTTGAAAACCAGAATTCGTAAAATCTATCTGATCAACCGTTCCGGTCTCAGCGTCACGATTCTCAATACAGACGACGGGAAGAAAAATACACTGGAGTTATCTGAACTGATGGAGGAGATGGATTCATGAGAGATATCGTATTTGCACTTCCGAAAGGAAGACTGGCTGATAAAACCATGGAATTGCTTTCACAGATCGGAATAACATGTCCGGAGATGGAAGAAAACACAAGAAAACTGATTTTCAGAAACCAGGATCTGGGTTATCGTTTTTTCCTTGCCAAACCCAGCGATGTTCCTACATATGTGGAGTATGGTGCAGCCGACATCGGTGTTGTCGGAAGAGATACCATTATCGAAGAAGATCGAAGACTGTATGAAGTCATGGATCTCGGTATGGGTAAATGCCGTATGTGTGTCTGCGGACCGGAATCTGCCAGAGAAAAACTGAAACATAACGAACTGATTCGTGTGGCCACCAAATATCCGCGAATTGCCAAGAATTATTTTTATAATGAAAAACAGCAGACCGTGGAAATTATCAAACTGAATGGTTCCATTGAACTGGCACCGCTGGTGGGTCTTTCAGAAGTGATTGTTGATATAGTTGAGACAGGCACCACATTAAAAGAAAATGGTCTGGTTGTTCTGGAGGAAGTCTGTGATCTGTCAGCAAGAGTTGTGGTTAATCAGGTCAGCATGAAAATGGAAAATGAACGGATCACCAACATTCTTTCCGGCATTCGGAGTCTTCTTGTGAAAGAACAGTAACATACAGTTATTCAACAAGAATAGTGGATTGAAACAAGGGAGAAAACGATGGTAAAGGTAATTGCATGTGTTTTATTAAAAAACGGAGAGGCATATCTTCCTGACGGAAGTATCATAAAAAATGCTGCTGTATATTGTCAGGCCTGCGCCAACAGCGGAGCAGACGAAATCCTTTTTGTAGATACGTCGGATTCAGAAAAAGAGCATCACAATAACCTGACCGTTCTGAAAAATCTTTCACGGAATGATCTCGGTTTTTTTACGGCAGGAGGAACCTGTACCCATATTGATGATGTGAAAAAATATCTGTATACCGGAGCAGGAAGAATGTACTTTGCACCCGGCGCAGATCCGGAACTTATAAAAGAAAGCATCAGTCGGTTCGGAACGGAACGGACCGCCTGTCAGGTGACCACAGCAGATGAAGCATTAAGAGCATATGAACTGGGAATCCGCACTTTTTACTGTTTGAATTTGTATGGAAATGATGTGGCGATGGCCATGAAGGCATATGAGGATACAGAGGTTTACTGTCTGGCAGATAACAGAGAACCGGTGTTGAATCATGGCGCCTGCGGCCTGATCTATTCCATTCCGGAAGAAAAAGCGGGAAGTGTGATGGATTATAAACAGCAGCTGCTCCATGACGGATATGAAGTAAATATCTGGAAGCCTGTTTTTGGCTGGGAAGATTTCAAACTGAATAACGATGGTCTTCTTCCGGTTGTTGTGCAGGATTGGAAAAATGATGAAGTACTGATGGTTGCATATATGAATGAAGAAGCTTATAATATGACTGTTCAGACCGGACGTATGACCTATTACAGCCGCAGCAGACAGAGTTTATGGATCAAAGGTGAAACATCCGGACACTATCAGTATGTAAAGTCACTGAAGATTGACTGCGATCAGGATACACTTCTTGCCCGGGTTGTTCAGGTTGGAGCTGCATGTCACACCGGCAACAGAAGCTGTTTTTACAGAGATATTATTTCCCGTGGACAGGAATCCGTCACTGCGTATAAGGTATTGGAATCGGTATATAATACCATTATGGACAGAAAACAGAATCCGAAGGAAGGATCCTATACCAATTATCTTTTCAGCAAAGGCCTGGATAAGATTCTGAAAAAAGTTGGTGAAGAAGCGACTGAAATTGTGATTGCAGCAAAAAATCCGGATGCACAGGATATTGTATACGAACTGGGTGACTTTCTGTACCATGTTATGGTTCTGATGGCTGAAAAGGGAATCACCTGGGAAGATGTTGCCAGGGAACTGGCAGATCGGGAATAGTGATTCCAAAGGTACATTTGAGATTCAGGAGGAAGACGTGAAATTAGCAGATCGTTTTTTGAAATATGTAAGCATTGATACACAGAGCAGCAAAGACAGCACTTCCAGTCCCAGTACAGCAAAGCAGTTTCAGCTTGCAGAACTTCTCTATCAGGAACTGAAAGAAATGGGTATTGAAGATGTCAGACTGGATAGAAAATACTGTTATATATACGCCGGTATTCCTTCCAACCTGCCGGCAGAAAAGAAAGATGTGCCTGTTATTGGATTGATTGCTCATATGGATACTTCACCGGAAATCAGCGGAGCCGGAGTAAAAGCCCGAATGGTAGAAAACTACGATGGAGAAGATGTGGTTCTCAACAGTGAGCAGAACATCGTTCTTTCACCCTCCGTTTATCCGGAATTGAAAAATTATATCGGAAAGACACTGATTGTTACAGACGGAACCACCCTGCTGGGGGCAGATGATAAGGCGGGTATTGCAGAAATCATGACTGCAGTGGAAGAACTGCTTGCTCATCCGGAAAGACCCCATGGGGAAATCCGGATTGCATTTACACCGGATGAAGAAATCGGAGCCGGCGTTGATCATTTCGATGTGGAAGCCTTCGGTGCTGATTTTGCTTATACGGTGGATGGTGGTGCGGAAGGCGAGCTGGAATATGAAACCTTCAATGCCGCATCCGTAAACGTGGAGATCAACGGCTTAAGTATCCATCCGGGTTCTGCAAAAAACCGTATGGTGAATGCTTCTCTGCTGGCAGCGGAACTGGTTGGTTATCTGCCTGCAGAACAGACCCCTGCCCATACCGAAGGATATGAAGGCTTTTATCATCTCTATGGGATTTCAGGAACTATTGAAAAAGCAACGGTCAGCTATATCATCAGAGATCATGACAGAAATCTGTTTGAAGAAAAGAAACAATACTTTGTCTCCGTATGTAATCTGATGAATCAGAAATACGGAGAAGGAACCGTTCAGGTGGAAATCCAGGATTCCTACTATAATATGAAAGAAATGATCGTACCCCATTTCCATTTGATAGAAACCGCAAAGAAAGCCATGGAAATGAATCAGGTTGCATGCAAAATTGCACCGGTGCGCGGCGGAACAGATGGGTCCAGACTTTCCTATATGGGTATTCCCTGTCCGAATCTTTATACAGGCGGGCACAATTATCACGGACGGTTTGAATATGTCTGCTATGAAAGCATGAAAACCATGGTACAGGTAATTCAGACTATTCTGAAGCTGTATGCGGAGAAATAAAAAATACTTGCACAATGAACAGAATGATGTTACAATGATTTTGTTTGACTATATAAAATGCAATGCATTACACAGAACGTGGCAGGCATTGTTTCAAGACACAGAAATAAAAAGAAATAGACCGGAGGAGATAAAATGGCAGCAGCTAAGATTGCTTTAACCGTCATTTTTGTAGTTGTATGCGTTATCGTATCAGTAATCGTATTACTTCAGGAAGGCAAGTCAGCCGGACTTTCCAGTACATTGAGCGGTGCAGGTGAGTCATTCTGGAGCAAAAACAAGAACCGTACCATGGAAGGAAAGCTGGAAAAATTTACCAAGTGGCTTGTTGTTGCGTTCTTTGCGCTTGCTCTGGTACTGAATGTACTTTAATTTTTATCGAAACTGAAAGTGCGATAGGTTATACTGCAGATAGAGGCGGTTGCTTATCGCACTTTTTTATGTAATGGCAGACTTGCATGGTATCAGAAAGGAAACAGATTGAATAAAAAAATTTTAGAAGAAAAAAAGAAGACAGTTTATGCTTTTATGCAGGATAAAAATTACAGACCCATGCGAATCAAGGACATGGCGGTTTTTCTGGCTGTTGACAGGGATAAACGCCATGAACTTCATGAAGCACTGGACTCCCTTGTGGAGGATGGAAAAATCAGCTGCAATAAACATGGACGTTACCGGATTGCAGAACCGGAGATAAAAACCGGTATTTACAGAGCTACCTCAAAGGGATTTGGTTTTGTTACCGTGGAAGGGATGGAAAAGGATGTCTATATCGCTGAGCACTACACCAATCAGGCATTTCATGAAGATAAGGTGGAGATTCAGATCATTCGCCCGGCCAATGGTACCCGATCTGCAGAAGGAAAGATTCTGCGAATTCTGGAACGTGGTCTGACGAAACTGACCGGGGTTTTCCAGAAGTCCAGAAATTTTGGATTTGTAATTCCGGACAATCAGAAATTTGACTGTGATATTTTCGTTTCAAAAAGTAAGGATTTGGGAGCCATGACCGGTCACAGGGTTGTGATCCGACTGCTGGATTATGGAAATGACCATAAAAATCCGGAGGGAGAAGTCATTGAAATCCTCGGACATGTGAATGATCCCCAGGCGGATATTCTGGCAATTGTCAGAAGTCATGACATTCCGGAACAGTTTGAAACGGATGTCATGGAAGAAGCCGGGAACAAACCGGATGAAGTACGGACAGAAGAGATGGAAAGCAGGATGGATCTCAGGAATCTTTCCATGGTAACTATCGACGGGGAAGATGCAAAAGATCTGGATGATGCAGTGTCCCTGGAATTCGAAAACGGAATTTATCATCTGGGTGTGCACATTGCAGATGTATCCCATTATGTAACAGAGAAGAGTGCACTGGATCGCAGTGCACTGGAAAGAGGCACCAGCGTATATCTGGTTGACCGTGTGATACCCATGCTACCCCACAAATTATCCAATGGAATCTGCTCTCTCAATCAGGGAGAAAACAGACTGGCTCTCAGCTGTCTGATGGATATCAATGAAAAAGGGGAAATCATCGGACACACCATTACGGAATCCGTCATCTGTGTAGACCGCCGCATGTCCTATACAAAAGTGGCAGCGATACTGGACGGTGATATAAAAGCACAGGAGGAGTATAGAGAACTGGTTCCCATGTTTTTTCTGATGGAACAGCTTTCTTCTATATTAAGAGGACGCAGAAGAAAGAGGGGGTCTCTGGACTTTGATTTTCCGGAAAGCAAAATCAAACTGGATGCGGCAGGACATGTTATTTCCGTGGAGGCATATGAGCGGAATCGGGCAACAGATCTGATTGAGGATTTTATGCTGGCTGCCAATGAAACCGTTGCAGAGGACTGTTACTGGCAGGAACTGCCGTTTTTATACCGGATTCATGAAGAACCGGATCATGAAAAACTGATTCAGTTATCTCAGATCATTGCAGGTATGGGCTACGGCATCAAAACACCCGGCAATGGAAAATCCTTTCATCCAAAAGAAATTCAGAAACTTCTGGCTAAGGCAGCAGATCAGCCGGAAGAGGCTTTTATCAGCCGAATTGCCCTTCGTTCCATGCGTCAGGCACGCTACAGTACGGAATGCACCGGACATTTCGGACTGGCGGCAACCTATTACTGTCATTTTACGTCTCCCATCAGGCGATATCCGGATCTCCAGATTCACAGAATCATAAAGGAAAATCTGAAAGGAACACTGAATGGCAGCCGACGGGACCATTACCATGCAATACTGGATGATGTGGCACAGAAAACCAGTATGCTGGAAAGAAGAGCAGAAGAAGCCGAAAGAGACACGGAAAAACTGAAAAAGGCAGAATATATGAATGAGCGGATCGGTCAGGTATTTGAAGGAATTGTAACCTCTGTTACGGAATGGGGAATGTATGTGGAACTTCCCAATACCATCGAAGGACTGGTTCATGTCAATGATATGGATGACGATTTCTACCGGTTTGACCGTGGACAGATGGCTCTATGCGGGGCAGCCAATGGGAAACGATATTCAATCGGAACACGAGTATCTGTAAAGGTCAGTGAAGTGGATCTGCGGCTGCACAGTATTCTGTTCCGCCTGCATGAAGAATAATGAATCTGTTCTGGTTGATTGAATGGATAAAACCCGTTATAATAAATACAATTGAACGAAACGAGGTTACAGGAAGGACACGATCATGTCAAAGGACAGCTACAAATTAATTGCCAATAATAAAAAAGCCTATCATGATTATTTTATAGAAGAGACCTATGAAGCAGGTATTACACTGGTGGGGACAGAGGTGAAATCCCTTCGTATGGGCAGATGCAATGTCAAGGAATCCTTTATCCGCATTGAAAAAGGAGAGGTATTCATCTATGGTATGCATATCAGCCCTTATGAAAAAGGCAATATTTTCAATAAAGATCCCCTCCGGGTGAGAAAACTGCTTCTTCATAAACGGCAGATCAGCAAGCTGACCGGCCAGATCGCAGAAAAAGGTTATACCCTGGTACCGCTGAAGGTTTATTTCAGGGGCAGTCTTGCAAAGGTCGAGATTGGCCTGGCAAGAGGTAAAAAGCTTTATGATAAGCGGCAGGACATTGCAAAGAAGGACCAGAGAAGAGAGGCTGAGAAAGAGTTCAAGATCCGCATGCGTTAATGATATGAGCCATGGGACAAATGGACATAAAATGCATGCCTGCATGGCAATATATCGTGAAATGCGGCATGGAGTGCATTCGGAAAAAGCCATATAAAACAGGAAAAATTCAGTTGACATTCAAAAAACACTGTGATAATATAATCAACGTGTGCCGCACAATGAGGTAGAAGTCCGGCAAATAGCTGCCTGGACACCGAAGTTGGCGAGTTTTTTGAAGGAGGTAAGCACATGTACGCAATTATTGCCACAGGTGGTAAACAGTACAAGGTCAGCGAAGGCGACGTTATCCGTGTTGAGAAGTTAGGCGTTGCAGCTGGTGAAACATACGATTTTGATCAGGTTCTGGTTGTATGTGATGACGAACTGAAGATCGGTACACCCGTAGTTGAGGGTGCAAAGGTTACAGCTACCGTTCTCGGTGATGTAAAGGATAAGAAGGTTATTGTATATAAGTACAAGAGAAAAACCGGTTATCACAAGAAAAACGGTCACAGACAGACATACACAGAAGTTAAGATCGAAAAGATTGCAAAGTAATTGATCACTGCTGTAATTTATAAGACCTCCAGAGACGATGTCTTTGGATTTCATATCACGGGACATGCCGGTTATGACAGATACGGTCGTGATATTATATGTGCTGCTGTTTCAGCACTCTCCATTAATACCATTAACAGTATCGAACAGCTTACCACGGACCGATTTGAGACAAAGCAGTCTGAAGGTAATCTGAAGTTTAAACTGGTTACAAATGAAGCGCCCGGAACTCAATTATTGTTGAAAGCATTTATCCTCGGTCTGGAAACAATTTCAGAAACCTATGGGGATAAATTTATCAGAATTATTATCCGTAAGGGGAGGTGTAACCTATGTTAAATATGAACCTTCAATTATTTGCTCATAAGAAAGGTGTAGGTTCTACCAAGAACGGTAGAGATTCCGAATCCAAGAGACTTGGAGCAAAGAGAGCTGACGGCCAGTTCGTTAAAGCAGGCAACATCCTGTACAGACAGAGAGGTACAAAGATTCATCCCGGTGTTAATGTTGGTATCGGTAGCGATGATACTCTGTATGCAAAGGTTGACGGTGTTGTAAGATTTGAAAGAAAAGGCAGAGACAAAAAACAGTGTTCTGTATATCCCAGAGTTGCTGTTGCTGCAGAAGCTGAATAATTCATTTCGAACTGATCAGGCTTTTTCATGATTTTAATTAATTTGTAATTGAGGGTCGGCGTGTTTGCGTCGGCCCTTCATTCTTATATACAGAGGATGCTGAGAGCAAAGTCAGCTATTTTCATGTGTGTGCCCTTCAGGGGGTTCAGACATGAAAAATATGGATGTTTGACTTGTGTTGTATCATACAAATTTTAAGGAAAGGAAACGGTCATGTTTGCAGATAGTGCAAGAGTATTTATAAAATCAGGCAATGGCGGCAACGGTCATGTGAGTTTCCGCCGTGAATTATATGTGCCAAACGGCGGACCTGACGGTGGTGACGGAGGCCGTGGCGGAGATATTATTTTCGTTGTAGATGAGGGTATGAATACCCTTACCAATTTCAGACATGTCAGAAAATATGTTGCAAAAAACGGTCAGGAAGGCGGAAAAAGACGCTGCCATGGTGCCGATGCAGATGATCTGATCGTCAAAGTTCCCCCGGGAACCGTTATCAAAGACGATGCTTCCGGAAAAGTAATTGCGGATATGTCAGGTGACAATAAAAGAGAAGTCATCCTGAAAGGCGGCCGCGGCGGTCTGGGAAACATGCATTTTGCTACTTCTACCATGCAGGTGCCGAAATACGCACAGCCTGGCAAGCCCGGTGTTGAATTGTGGGTCAGACTGGAACTGAAAGTAATTGCCGATGTGGGTCTGGTAGGTTTTCCCAATGTGGGTAAATCCACACTTCTTTCTCATGTGAGCAATGCAAGACCGAAGATTGCCAATTATCATTTCACCACTCTGCAGCCGGAGCTTGGCGTCGTTGACATGGGAGGCGGAAACAGCTTTGTCATAGCTGATATCCCCGGCCTGATCGAAGGTGCATCCATGGGTGTTGGTCTTGGACATGCATTTTTGCGTCATATTGAGCGAACAAAGGTCTTTATTCATGTGGTGGATGCAGCATCTGTGGAAGGCCGTGATCCCATTGAAGATATTCGTACCATCAACAAAGAACTGGAAGCCTATGATCCGGAATTGCTGAAGAGACCGCAGATTATTGCAGCCAATAAAATCGATGCCATCTGGACCGATGAAGAAACCGAAGATCCCCTGGAACGTCTGCGCAGAGAATTTGAACCGGAGGGAATCGAGGTTTTCCCGATTTCCGCGGTAACCGGGAAAGGATTAAAGGAACTCCTTTCCAGGGTATATGCATTGCTTCAGACCGTGGATCAGGCACCCGTAATCTTTGAAAAAGAGTTCAATGTGGAATATCCGGATGATGTTTCACTTCCTTTTACTGTAACAAAAGAATCAGATACGGTTTATGCTGTAGAAGGACCCAGAATTGAAAAGATGCTGGGATATACCAATCTGGATTCTGAAAAAGGGTTTGCTTTCTTTCAGAAATTCCTGAAAGAAACCGGTATTCTTACACAGCTGGAAAAGCTTGGCATTCAGGACGGCGACACCGTACGGGTATACGATCTGGAATTTGAATATTATAAATAACAGGCAATTCATAGATAGATGATGATGGATCAGCAGAAAACAGTGAATGTCTGCTGACTCATTTTATAGACGATGATGGAGGATATATGACTACAAAGTACAGAGCATATTTAAAAGGGCAGGCAATGACCATGGATGCAATTCTGCAGATTGGCAAGGCAAGTCTTACACCTGAAATTACTGCAGCTGTTGATGAAGCACTGGAAGCAAGAGAACTGATTAAAATCAGTGTTCTCCAGAATTGCGATGGTGATGTAAAAGAAATTGCACAGATGCTGGCAGAGCGTACACGTTCACAGGTGGTTCAGGTGATCGGAAAGAAGATTGTTCTGTTCCGTCAGGCTAAGAAAAACAGTAAATACTTACCTGAGAAATAAGAAGGTTATGGTTTGCCAGGCAAACCGGATCCGGCGTTTACATTTTGCAGGCGTCGATTTGAATTACCGGGAAAGCAGAGAGGAGGAGGAATATGCAGAAAATCGGTATCATTGGAGGAACATTCAGTCCTATTCACATAGGACATCTTATGCTTGCACAACGTGCACTGGAGGAGTATCACCTGGATGAAATTGTATTTATCCCCAATGGCAATCCTCCCCATAAGAAGGCTTCCCTGGATGCCTCCTTTCGGGCGGAGATGGTGAAACTGGCCATCAAAGACCATCCCGGATTTACATTTTCTGATCTGGAAATCCGCAAGGAAGCATTTTCTTATACTTCAGATACACTGGCAGAGTTCTGCTCCCTGAATCCCGATGCAGAGTATTATTTTATTGTGGGAGCCGATTCCCTGGATTATATGGACGAATGGCATGAACCGCAGAAAATATTTGACTGTGCGGTGATACTGGCCGGTCCCCGGGGAAATCTGGATCTTTTGCAGATGGAGCAGAAGATCCAGGAGCTGAAAGCCAGATACAACGCCAGAATCAGCCTGCTTCATATGCCCAACTTTGAAATATCCAGCAACTGGATCCGGCAGGCTGTAAAAGAAGGATATTCCATTCAGTATTATGTTACTGAAGAAGTAAAAAACTATATAGAAGAACACGGATTGTATCGATAATCCGATATCGATGATCCGATACGGAGGATGAAATGAACGAAAGAGTTCCCATGATCCGAAAAAAACTGAAAAAGAAACTGGATCCCTGTCGATATGAGCATACGCTCGGTGTTTCCTATACCGCAATGGCATTGGCCATGCGATACGGATGTGATCTGGAAAAAGCCGAACTGGCAGGATTGCTTCACGATTGTGCACGTCAGTTTGACAACCAGACGATTTATGAAAAATGTCTGGAAAAAGGAATTCCTGTCACCGAAGACGAAGAAAAGAACAAGGTACTTCTCCATGCCAAATATGGCAGCTATATGGCAGAACATAAATATCAGATTACAGATCCTGAAATCCTTTCTGCAATCCGGTACCATACCACCGGAAAACCGGATATGACATTGCTGGAAAAAATCATCTACATTGCAGATTATATTGAACCCAGAAGAAACAAAGCGGATAATCTGGATTCCATGCGCCAGCTGGCATTTGTGGATATTGATCAGGCACTGACAGAAATCATGCAGGGAATTCTGGTGTATCTGAATGAAACCGGCTCAAATGTAGATTCTCAGACAGAATCAGCCATTGACTATTATCAGAATAGACAGGCTATCTGAAAGGAAATCATTTGAGAACTGCACAGGTATATGAAAAAAGGAGTTTTATAATGGATATCAGCAGAAAAATGACAGAAATTGCATACCATGCACTGGATGAAAAGCTTGCAGTAAACATTAATGTAATTGATATTTCAAATGTTACTTCAATTGCAGACTATTTTATCATTGCAGCAGGTAATAACCCTCATCAGGTACAGGCACTGGCAGATAATGTAACGGAAGCGCTTGGCCGTGCCGGTTACGAATCCCGTCAGATTGAAGGCTACCAGACAGCCAGATGGATTCTTCTGGATTACCGTGATGTGGTTATTCATATCTTTCATACAGAAGATAGAGACTTTTACGATCTGGAACGTATCTGGAGAGACGGAAAACTGATTGATAATAAGGAATTTGAAAAGGAAGAGAAATAATTGACATTTCTAAAGATTTCAAATGGGCTCAGCCAGTGAATCATAAAAACGCCGCAGGAGCGATTGACTGTACAATCGTCCCTGCGGCGTTTTTATCGTGAGTTATGAGGTGAATCAAGATATATTCATCCGCATCAAGCCAACCACTTTACCAAGGATGGACACATCGGTACCTGCAGGGATAATGATCGGATCCATGGTGTCATTCTCCGGCTGGAGACGGATGCAGTCGGCTTCCCTGTAAAAACGCTTAACGGTTGCAGAATCATCCACCAGTGCAACGATAATCTCACCATTGTGAGCGGTTTCCTGCTGCTCCACAATGATCTGATCACCGTTCAGGATGCCGCAGTTGATCATACTGTCGCCCTTTACGTTCAGAATAAAGAACTTATGATTGCCTGCGTTGGGAAGCATATCCGAAGGGACAGGAATATAGTTGTCAATATTCTCTGTGGCAAGAATCGGAATACCGGCAGCCACCGTACCGACTACAGGGATATTCACCATCTCTTTTCTGGTGACATTGAATTCATCGTCTAGAATCTCAATTGCCCTCGGTTTTGTGGGGTCTTTTCGGATGAATCCATTCTTCTCAAGTGTTTCCAGATGAGAATGCACGGATGATGTGGATTTCAGATGTACTGCTTCACAAATATCACGGACAGCCGGCGGATATCCGCGGCTGATGATTTCAGATTTGATAAAATCAAGGATTTCCTGCTGTTTAGGAGAAATTTTACCTTTTGCCATATCATAACCTCCCTTTAATCTGTAGAATACGGCAATTCATGTCAATAACCTTTCAACAGCAGCAATAAAACAGACTGAATGAAAGTGGTCCATGCCGTTTTGATAAAAAAATCATAACACATGTTCGAAAAAAAATCAAGCAAAATAAAAAACAAATGTTCGAAAAAAGAGATTGACAAACATTTGTTTGTGTAATATAATGCTGATATCAGCCAAACAGAACAACTGTTCACAACATATGTTCGCTGATGGAGTTACAGGAGAAAGATGAGGATCCATCAGATTAAAAGAAACTGCACGGATCATACATACAATACGATCAGGAGGAGAGATACAATGGAAGGAAGATATACAACAGCTGACAGATATTATACGGTACCCGATATGTCATCGAACAATGGAAAAGCAATCTGCATGCCGGTATTTGATTTTGAAGCCCATGGACATTCATCTGTTCGTGCAGGAAATAAGCATTCGGCTGAACATAAGAAAAACGTGTTATCCCCGGCAGGAACCGGCTTGAAGAACAGGGGAAAGAGAGAAAAGCAGAGCAGAGGACGCATGTTCAGCAGAAGTGTCCTGATTCTTGTAGTCCTGCTCACTTTTCTGATTACAAGTGTGTCAATGACACTTATTTTCGGAACCATTGCAGCTTCGGCACGGGATGACAGTGCACTGTTAAAAAACGGCGAAACGATTTATCATGAAATTGTTGTTCAGAGAGGCGATACTCTTTGGGACATTGCAAAGGAGTGGCATGGATCCACAGAGGATGATATCCGCACCTATATGTATAATGTTGCACAGATGAATCATCTGCGCGGAGACCAGGTGAAGGAAGGGCAGCTTCTTCTGATCTACTGCGGAGAAAAAGATGCAGAAAAGCTGGCAGCAGGAGAGTGATTGCGGATGCGGGACGGATTTGTTTCAATATCAACAAAACAGAGATAGATAAGAACAAAAAAGACAGGGTTCTCCTGTCTTTTTTGTTCAAAAAAAGCTTCAATCCCTTCGCAGATGAACCTTGTTTCTGGCCTGTCTTCGTTTCTGATCCTCGATGGCGGCATAGTGTTTTCTGGTTGTATTGACATCGGAATGCCCCAGTACATCTGCCACCAGATAAATATCTCCGGTTTCCTGATAAAGCTGGGTACCAAAGGTACTGCGCAGTTTATGGGGGGTTATGGTTTTTAACGAAGTAACAGCCTGTGTGTATTTTTTTACCAGTTTTTCAACGGAGCGGACGCTGATTCGTTTTTTCTGGAGGGAGAGAAACAGAGCATTTTCCGATCCTTCACAGGGTATGATGGTCTTCCGTTCTTCCAGATAATCAAGGAGTGCTTCCTCCACTTCATCGCCAAAATAGAGTATGACTTCTTTTCCGCCTTTTCGATGGATTTTAAACCCGGAGTTTTTAAAGTCAAGATCCGTAATATCCAGTCCGACACATTCGGAAACACGAATTCCGGTACCTAATAACATGGTCAGAATAGCAAGATCCCTTGTTCTGGTTTTGTTGTGAAAGTTTTTCTGCTGTCTGGTCAGATGGTCGCCCTGTTCCACAGAATCCAGCAGGACAGCCACTTCATCTGCATCCAGACGGATGATGGGCTTTTCATGATCCTTTGGAAGTTCCACCAGGGCAGCCGGATTGTACTGAATCACTTCTCTCCGATAAAAATAGTTGTAAAATGCCTTCAGGGAAGATATTTTACGCATAATTCCCCTTGTCTGATTCAGTCGATCTTCATCGCCTTTGTGGTAATATTTCAGATACTCCATATATTCTTCCAGATCAGCCGGCTTCAGGGTTTCCAGATAGGCAGGAGTCAGATCTGCAATCGGGATGTCTTCCAGATCCGGACGGTTTTCCTTCAGATAATGAAAAAAAATCCTCAGATCATAGGCATAAGCAATCCGTGTTTTGGAGGAAGTGGTCTGTTCAATCCCCCGGAAGAAGTCGCGTACAAATCCGGGGAGTTCCGCAATCAGTTCACGGAGCCGGATTGTATTTTCAATATCAATCTGTTCGTGATAAGGACGTGATTTGTTGTCAGACATAGATTACCTTACTTTCTCCGGCCAGGAAGGAATATGCCCATTGCAGATTGCGGTAAACATTCTTTCTTTACAGCCGGGATATTTCTGATTCAGTTCCTTCAGGATGTTTTTCATTTCTTCTCTCTGTGTATGACCATCAGCGGGACAGGGATTTTTACATACAGGCAGATTCATTTTGTTTGTAAAACCTATGATATCGGATTCTTTCACATACATAAGCGGACGAATTACGGTCAGACCGGATCGATCCAGCCCGGTTACCGGAGAAAAAGAATGAAATCGTCCTTCAAAAAGAAGGGACATCAGCATGGTCTCCACGATATCATCTTTATGGTGTGCGTACGCCACCTTATTGCACCCGATGGAAGCAGCATAGTTGTTGAAAGCTCCTTTTCGCAATGTGGCACAGAGTGCACAGGGATTTTCCTCTTTTCGAATATCAAAAACGATCTTTTTGATTTCCGTATCGACAATGGAATAGTGGATATCCAGATCTCTGCACAGATTTTGAATCGGTGAGAGGTCAAAACCCTCATATCCCATATGGACAGTAATGGCTTCGATTTCAAATTTTCTGGGATAAAATCTGCGTAGCCCATGCAGAGCATACAGGAGAGTGAGACTGTCTTTTCCTCCGGATATGCCGATGGCGATCCGATCACCTTCCTCAATCATTCCGTAATCATCAATTGCACGACGTGTGTAGCTGTATAATTGTTGTAATTTCATATTTATTTCAATCCTTGTCAGTTTTCTAATCGTTTCAAACAGCATTTTACAGGAAAGAAACCGGACATGCAAGTTGATTTCGTTAATTTGCTCGCCAATTCCAGTTGTTTCCTGTATAATAACGGAAATGATGTTTTGCGTTCCATTTGTTCAAATCACGTTTGCAGAGATTTGGCACCGGATTCGATTTGCGAAACAACTATGATCCGGATGGAGTGCAGAACCAAAAGATGGTATAGAAAGACGAGGATACGAAAAGATGAATCAAACAAGACTGGAACAACAAATTGAATTCTGCCGTGAAATTGACAAAGAAAAAATGATTGGTCGGCAGACCTACCTTTCCGATGGCAGTCGTAAGGAAAATGATGCGGAGCACGCATGGCATATGGCGATCATGACCTTTCTGCTCTGCGAATACGCCAATGAGGAGATCGATGTACTGAAAACCATTATGATGCTGCTGATTCATGATCTGGTTGAGATTGATGCCGGGGATACGTATGCGTATGATGATGCTGCAAAGAGCACCCAGCGGGAGAGAGAAGTAAAAGCAGCAGATCGGATCTTTGGAATCCTTCCGGAAGATCAGGGGACGAAATTACGTGCCCTGTGGGAAGAATTTGAAGCATGTGAAACTGCAGAATCCCGGTTTGCCCGCACCATGGACAACATACAGCCCCTGATCCTGAATGATGCATCAAATGGAAAATCCTGGGTCGAACATGGTGTTCATCTTCATCAGATCATGAACCGGAATAAAAATACTGCAAAAGGATCGGAAATATTATGGGAGCACATGTACAATAATATGATTCGAAAGCATGTGGATCTTGGACATATCATAAACGATTGATTTCATTTTGTATTGCAGACATCAAAAAAGCCAGTGTAAGTATAACTGCTGAAATACGTTGTATCGGCAATCCTGTTTCTGATGAATCGGAAATGGATGGCAGGCGGTTATATTACCTGGCTTTATCAGCGTTTTATTCAAATACAACTCAGTTCAGTTCCTGCCGAAGTTTCATCAATGCGGATTTTTCGATTCGGCTGATATAACTTCGACTGACATTCATCTTTGATGCTATTTCCCGTTGAGTCAGCTCCTGAGATCCGTTCAGACCATACCGCATATTCAGGACGGATCGTTCTCGTGTTTTCAGACAGGAAAAAAGGGATGGCTGCAGTTTGGCCAGTGCCTGTTTTGTGATCAGCAGATCCAGAATGTCTTTTTCATTATTTTCCAGAATGTCACATAGATTAATTTCATTTCCCTCACGATCTGTTCCGATTGGTTCAAACAGAGATACTTCACGATTTCTTTTTTTATCAGAACGAAGCTGCATCAGGATTTCATTTTCAATACATCTGGCACAGTATGTAGCCAGACGGCTTCCTTTTCTTTCGCTGTAGGTATCAATCCCTTTGATCAGACCTACTGTTCCGATGGATATCAGATCTTCCGGCTCACGGGCTGTGGAAGTATATTTTTTTGCGATATGTGCAACCAGACGCATATTATGTTCAATCAGTTTTTTCCGGGCATTTCTGTTACCGGCCGCAGCCTCTCTGAGATATTTTGATTCTTCTTCGGAAGAGAGAGGATTTAAAAAGGCAATCATTTCGCTCCACCTTCAACAGCCGTTTTCATATTAATCTATGCACAGGACAAATTATGTGTGATTTATTTGTGTAAAATTTGAAATGTGCATTTTTGTTAGTTTTTTTTGTAAAAACGATTATTTTTTGATGGCATTTTTTTTGGAAAAGAAATATGTTTTATTGATAAAAACGAAATGAAACGGGTGTATTCAAAAGAAAAATTGGATATATTAACAGAAAAAAACGTAAAATCGGGAATATTAACAAAATAATATACAGATTCTTAGTAAAAAAAGAGAAAGGGATGAATATAACAAAAGTACATGTTTATATTACATTATACCATGTAAGCCGGACTTCTCCTCATGTAATATGAAAGTACCTTCCCTGAAGAAAGTTAACTCAGGGGTTACAAATTATTTACATTATTAGGAGGAACTATATGAAAAAGAGTAAAAGATTTATGGCTTTGGCTCTGACTGGCGCAATGGCAATGTCACTGGCTGCATGTGGCGGCGGCTCATCTGACAGCAACTCCGGCGGCAACAGCTCTGCTGGCGGAAGTGATGTTATTGAAGTGAAGATCTGGGACAACACACAGTTAAAAGGTCTTCAGGAAATCGCTGATCTCTGGACGGAACAGAGTGGAATCAAGGTAAACATTCAGGTTGTTACCTGGGATGATTACTGGACACTTCTTGAAGCTGGTGCATCCGGCGGTGAAATGCCCGACGTATTCTGGATGCATTCCAACAACGTACAGATGTATATGGAAGCAGACAAATTACTGGATCTGACCGACTATATCTCCAAGTCTGAAGTTACAGATCTGTCCAACTACTATGAAGGTATCACCACCCTGTACTCCATGGACGGCAAACAGTATGCAGTACCGAAGGATCATGATACCATCGCTCTGCTTTATAACAAAGCTATCTTTGATAAAGCAGGTGTTGCTTATCCCACAGATGACTGGACCTGGGATGATTACTATGAAGCAGGTAAGAAGATTACAGAAGCAGGTAACGGTGAATATTACGGTGCGGTTATGAATACTTCCAATGACCAGGATGGTTACTGGAATATCATCTACGATTACGGCGGATGTGTTATCACAGAAGATCATAAGAAGTCCGGCTGGGATGATCCCAACACCAAGAAAGCCTTTGAATTTATCGGTAAACTCTGCAGCGATGTATTCTGCTCTCAGGCTATGGTTGCTGAAAACGGTACAGACGTTCTGTTTAACAACCAGATGGCCGGTATGATCACACAGGGTTCCTGGATGATCAATACTTTCTATCAGGATGATCATCGTGACCAGTATGGATGGGCTTTACTGCCTTACTATGATGCAAACGGCAACGGACAGGCTGACGAAGGCGAAAGATGTACCATGTACAACGGCCTTGGATGGGCTGCTTCCAGTGATACAAAGAATCCGGATGCCTGCTGGAGCCTGATCGAATGGTTCACATCCAAGGATATGCAGCTGAAGCAGGCTGAACTGGGTGTTACCATGGCAGGTTATAAGGGATGCTCTGACGCATTTGCAAATGCATTTGAAGGCATGGATATTTCTGCATTCCTGAGAATGGAAGAAGAAGGTACTCTGGTATTCCGTCCCTACTCCAAGTATACTTCCAGATGGGATACATATCGGCCTGCTCTGGTAGAAGTATGGAATGATCCTTCTACAGCAGATAAGGTTCTGGATGCTCTGGCAGCAGAAATGAACGAAGCACTGGCTAACGAATAATCTGTTTTGCTGATTATTTGACTTGATTAGGACAGGGGCCTGTCAGTTAAACTGACAGGCTTCTGTATGAAATAATCAAAGGAGGAGGAAAACACATGAGTGCTCCCAAAACAACTCGGAAGAAGATGACAAAAGCAGAGAAGAACGAAGCCATCTGGGGTCTTGCTTTTGTTGCCCCCACTATGATCGGTCTGATCGTATTAAACTTCTATCCGATTTTTTACACGGTTTATCAGTCGTTTTGTAAGACAGGTAACTTTGGTATAGGTAATGTATTTGTAGGTTTCGATAACTATTCCAAGGTTCTTCAGTCAGGTGAATTCTGGGGAAGTCTGGTGAACACATTTAAATATGCGATCATCGAGGTGCCTTTTTCAGTTGTATTCGCATTGATTCTTGCGGTATTCCTGAACCGTAAGATTGCGTTCCGCGGTGGTTATCGTACCATTTTCTTCCTGCCCATGGTTGCAGCTCCTGCAGCAGTGGCAATGGTCTGGAAATTCCTGTACAATCAGAAATTTGGTTTACTGAATCATCTGTTTGGTACCGATATTGCATGGGTATCTGACAGCAGAGTAGCGTGGATTGCCATTGCAATCATCGGTGTGTGGTCAATTGTCGGTTACAATATGATCCTGTTTATCTCCGGTCTTCAGGAAATCCCCCATGATTACTATGAAGCAGCTGATATTGACGGTGCAACCGGTATCAGCCAGTTCTTCTACATCACGATTCCGCTGTTAAGCCCTACATTATTCTTTATTCTTCAGACTCGTATCATTGGTGCACTGCAGGTATTCGACCTGATCTACATGGTAATGGATAACACCAATCAGGCACTGAAATCCGTACAGACTGTTGTATATCTGTTCTATGACTATGCATTCACCAAAGCAAACCGTGGTTACGGTGCTGCCATTGTTATGGTCATGCTGGTAATTATTCTGGGTATCACCAAACTTCTTCAGGCATCTGAGAAGAAATGGGTATTCTACAATTAGGAGGTTTTTGAATGGAAAGTTATGCAGCTAAGAAAAAAGTTGTTCAGGCTGTCATTCATGTCATCCTGATTTGTGCCTCAATCACTATGATTGTCCCCTTCGCATGGATGCTCCTGACAGCATTTAAAACAATTTCGGAATCAACTTCAGTAAATCCTTTTATCATTTTCCCCAGCTCATGGAATCTGGCTAATTTCAAATCCGTATGGAAGAGTTATAATTTCTTTTATCTGTATAAGAACACATTACTGATGATCTTCTTCCGTGTGGTATGTGCCGTATTAACAGCTACCATGGCAGGATACGCATTCGGACGTCTGAAATTCCCCGGAAAGAACTTCCTGTTCTCACTGGTTCTGATTCAGATGATGGTTCCCGGACAGATTTTCATCATTCCTCAGTACATCATGGTTTCCAACCTGCATGGACTGAACACCATTTTCGGTCTGGTATTCCCCGGTATGGTTACTGCTTTTGGTACATTCCTGCTGAAAACCGGCTATCAGGGTCTGCCCAAAGATCTGGAAGAAGCGGCAGGTATTGACGGATGCAATATCGGTCAGAAGTTCCTGCTGATCATGGCTCCGCTGACAAGATCTGCAATGGTATCTCTGGGTATCTTTACAGCAGTATTTGCATTCAAGGATCTGATGTGGCCCATGATCGTTGCATCCAACGCATCCAGCACGACTTTGTCAGCCGGTCTGGCAAAGATGCAGGGTCAGTTCTCCAATAACTATCCCGAACTGATGGCAGCAGCGCTGATGGCATGTCTGCCTATGATCGTTCTGTATCTGATTTTCCAGAAACAGTTTATCGAAGGTATTGCTACATCCGGCGGCAAGCTGTAAAATGGTCTGCTGAACCAAGTTTATAACATGGTGTCTGTGGAACTATGGGCGCAGACACCAGTTATTCACCTCATCTTATTACAATGTAGGAGACTGTGTTAAAACGGTCTTCTACATTATTGAAAAATTCTGAATATAGGGTCGTGTTTACAGAAATGATCAGGAGTATTTCATTGAAAAATTGCTTCTGTGATCAGGACCGTGTTTTCAGTCTGTAATATAATTGTTTTGGTTGTTCTTTACCGTAGTATTATTGTAATTTCCACTATTATGAAATTGATCAGGAGAGAGCAGTTTATGAATGAAGAAAACTATTTGGAGACCAAAAAGTACCGCTTACTGCTTGAATATTCAAAACCGCAGGAGAATCTTTTCCTCAAAATATGCGGTGTTGAAATCAGTACTATCAACAAGCCCTTTGGTCCTACTATCAGAGCGGGATATCATCTGCATGCGGTATTATCCGGCGAAGGAGTCCTGGAGGTGAACGGAAAGAGCACAGCAGTGCATGCAGGTCAGCTGTTTGTGGAAAAGCCGGGAGAGATGACTTACTATGAGGCAAATCGTAAACAGCCATGGACGTACTGCTGGATGGCCTTTGACGGTCCCCTGGCCGGTTATCTGATGGAACAGGCGGGTTTTGTGGAAGGGGTGAATGTGAAAAGCAGTTACGTCGATATGAATGAGTATTACAAAATTGTTGACAGACTGCTGAATCATGCGGAGCTGAGTCTTGCCGGAGGCATTAAGCGGCTGGGTTATCTGTATGAATTTATCAGTCTGGCCATCGAATCCAATAATATGTCCGAAAATCACAGAAAAACATCCAGTTATTCTGCTGAAACCTATATTAATTATGCCATTGATTTTATTCACAACAATTATTCAAGCATTAAGGTTGCAGATATTTCCAATTTTATCGGAATCAACAGAAGTTATTTTTCAACTCTCTTCAAAAATCAGGTTGGAATTTCTCCAAGGGATTATCTGTATCGAGTACGGCTGATTAAGGGAGCTCAGCTTCTGAATGATACGAGTCTGCCCATTCAGAATATTGCTGAAATGGTTGGTTATGAAAATCCGCTTACTTTTTCAAAAGCATTTAAAAGTGCTTATGGTGTCAGTCCGAGGTACTACAGAATGCAGCCCGAAGAGGAGCGCGTTATATTAGAATCTATATAGGAAGAGGTATCACAAATGAGCATTCGATTTGACAGTGAATCTAAAACGTTTACCCTTTATACGAAAAACACAGCGTATCAGATGCAGGTAAATCAGGTGGGTCATCTGCTGCATCTTTATTATGGAAAGAAAACCGGTACAGATAATCTGAGTTATCAGTATATTCCTGCTGACTGCGGATTCTCCCCGAATCTGTATGAAATCCGGCAGAATCGTATGATTTCCGTTGATATTCTTCCCCAGGAATACAGCGGAGCAAATACCGGAGATTTCCGTCTTTCTTCACTGGAGATGGTAACTAAAGAAGGTGCTTACGGTGCGGACCTTTATTACAGAGATTACAAAGTATTGCCGGGAAAATATGCACTTGACGGACTGCCCGCATTAAAGGAAGCCGGAAGCAGGGTGGAAACACTGGTTATTAACATGTATGAGCTGATCACCGGGACCACGGTTCAGTTATTATACGGCGTATTTGAAGAAGAAGATGTTATTACCAGAGCAGTCAGAATCATTAACGACACGGAAAACACCATTCGGATTGAAAAGGTTGCTTCTGCATGTCTGGATCTTCCTTTCGGAAACTGGGAAATGATTCATTTCCATGGAAGACACTGTATGGAACGTATGACGCAGAGGGTACCTCTGACCCGTAATATTCAGACTGTTTCCTCAAAAAGAGGATGTTCCAGTCACCATCATAACCCTTTTGTTATTCTTTGCAATAAAAACACTACAGAAGACTATGGTCCCTGTTACGGAGCAATGCTGGCATATTCCGGAAATCACAAAACAGATGTGGAAGTGGATCAGATGGGACTTACCCGTATGGTTATGGGTATTCATGACACGCAGTTCTCCTGGAATCTGGATCCGGATCAGTCTTTCTGTGCACCGGAAGTGATTTTTACTTATTCTTCAGAAGGACTTACCAGAATGAGCCAGACATACCACAGAATCCTTCGTAACAATATGATGAACAGCAAATTTGCGCACGCAAAACGTCCTGTTCTGATCAATAACTGGGAAGCTACCTATTTTGATTTCAATAGAGAAAAGATTCTGAAGATTGCACAAAAAGCTGCAGAACTGGGAGTTGAAATGCTGGTTCTGGATGATGGCTGGTTTGGCAGCAGAAATGATGATAACAGAGGTCTTGGTGACTGGTTTGTAAATGAAAAGAAGCTGGAAGGCGGCCTGAATCCGCTGATTACGGAAATTAATAAAATGGGAATGAAATTCGGTCTCTGGATCGAACCGGAAATGGTAAATGAAGATTCAGATCTTTACCGAGAACATCCGGAGTGGGCGCTGACCATGCCGGGAAGAAAACCGACCATGGGACGAAATCAGCTGGTTCTGGATATGTCAAGAAAAGATGTTATTGACTATCTGGATGAGTGTTTTTCTTCTATTCTTGAAAACCATAATATTGAATATATCAAATGGGATATGAATCGAAATATGACAGATGTATACAGTCATGCAGCACCTGCAAATCGTCAGGGTGAAATATTCCATCGCTATATTCTGGGAGTCTATGATCTGCTGAATCGTCTGACAACGAAGTTTCCTGATGTCCTTTTTGAAGGCTGTGCAGGCGGCGGCGGCCGGTTCGATGCCGGTATGCTGCAGTATTGTCCGCAGATCTGGACCAGTGATGATACCGATTCCATTGAACGACTGACCATTCAGTATGGTACTTCCTTTGGATATCCGATTTCGTCCATGGGTGCGCATGTATCCACCTGTCCGAATCACCAGACCGGTCGTACCACACCTTTTGGTACAAGAGCTGTTGTAGCCATGTCCGGTACATTCGGATATGAACTGGATCTGAATCTGATTTCAGAAGAAGAAAAAGAAGAAGTAAAAGATCAGATCAGACGTTTCCATATGTATTATGATCTGATTCAGAATGGCACCTATTTCCGACTGACAGATCCCACGGAAAATATGTATTTCACCGCATGGGAATTTGTATCGGAAAATAAGGAAGAGGCACTTTTGAATATGGTAATGACCCGTACAAGAGCCAATGCAAATCCTGCTCATTTCTGGATGAAGGGGCTGGATCCCGATGCAAAGTATGAACTGAGAGATGTACATTTTGCCGGTTGCAGTCTTGGTGTTCATATGGAACATATATATGGAACACCTGAAAAGGGAAAACCTGTTTATACGGGAAGCAGTCTGATGTACGCAGGTTTCTCCATGCCTTTGATGAGTGGTGATTATCCAAGTGTCCAGATGCACTTTGTAAAGGTGGGATAGAAGTATGGATCTGCTTCGGTCATGGTATACAGAAGAAAAGGAAAAACTCTCTGGTATGAATCGGAATGAAATGATCCGATACATCTGGGATTATTACAGATTGCATCTGACAGCAATCATTTTCCTGAGTCTGTTTCTGATCTGGTTTGGATACCATTATGTGACAACTCCAGGCGGAGACTGGTTTTACGCCTGTTTTGCAAATACCTATGGTGATGTTGGGAATAACTCTGATTTTTATGATGATTTTGCAGAATATGCAGGTTTGGATCTGAAAGAAAAGAACCTGGTTTTCAACAATGCCTGTTATTTTGATCCCACCGGAAATACAATGGGAAATACTTACTATGAAACCTTGATTACTTATATAGAAAGTGGTACACTGGATGTACTGCTTATGGAAAAGGAACAGCTTCAGGCCTTTGGCACAACCGGACGTCTGATGGATCTGGAATCTGCAGATACTGCTGAAATTTTCCATAAATATTCAGATCGCATTATATACTGTGTCCCTTCCGATGAAAAGTCGGAAAAGGAGCAGATTGCGATCGGTATCGATCTGAGCGGATGTTGTCTGACCGGAGAGGGAAAACCCTATCCGGACGGAGTAGTACTTGGCATTGGTGCGCAGGCAAAACATCTGGATATGGCAGAGATATTTCTGCAGTATCTTTTTGAGGAGGAGCATTCATGAATTTAATTCGAAGCTTTCTGGATAATGACAGCGTATTTGGTAAGCTGATGACCCGGTGCGGGATTCTGATCGGTGCCAATCTGATGTTTATCCTGTTTTGTATTCCGGTTGTAACAATCGGAACATCCTGCTCTGCTCTCTATTACACTATGATGAAAACTCTTCGGGGAGAAGACGAACTGAATCCGTTCGCCACCTTCTGGAAGAGTTTCAGGGAAAACTGGAAACAGACCGTTCCAATCTGGATGGCACTGCTGATTCTGGCAGTTTTTCTGAGACTGGAACTGTTCTGGTGCAGTCAGTTTACAGGTCTGATCGCCATGTTCCGATATGGAATTATGGCAATTCTGGTACTGGAGCTGATCCTTGCAATTTACATATTTCCCGTTATAGCTGCATTTGAAGCAAACTGGAAACAGCAGATTATCAATGCGATTTACTTTGCATTCGGTAATCCGTTACATCTGCTCCAGATTGTATTCTTTCATGTGGCACCGGTCATTCTGACCTACGTATTCTTTCAGTATCTTCCGTTGTTTGCTTTTATATGGACGGTTGTCGGTTTTTCTTCAATCGCCATGTTCAGCTCCAGCCTGATGCTGAAACAGTTTACACCTTTTCTTCCTGCAGATGAAACATGCAGCCATAAGGACTTTCATGGGGATGAAGTATTTTATGACGATGCGTTTCTTTAGGAAGCCGTCCGGCAGCATGCGGAACATGTGCTGCTCCGTCCGGTAACTGAACGGTTCAATCAGTTACAGAATTATTATTTTATTTTAATATGTTGGCAGAGAACCACTCCACCTATTGGTGCTCTGTACAGCAAATAAGGAGGAACTTACCGTAGGCTTGCGGTGCGGCAGTGTGGAGACCTGTCGTAAGGCGGCGCACTCCTTCGCGGGTGGCTGCGAGGTGTCGGCTGGCGGAGGCCCCGGCATCAGAGTCAGAAGAATATGTCAGAAGTAATTATCAAAGGCATGAAAAAGATTTATGACAACAAGGTGACAGCAGTACATGATGTAAACCTTACCATCAAGGATAAGGAATTTATCGTTCTGGTTGGACCTTCCGGTTGTGGTAAATCCACTACACTTCGTATGGTAGCCGGTCTGGAAGATATTTCCGGCGGTGAACTGTACATTGATGGAAAACTCTGTAACGATATCGCTCCCAAGGATCGTGATATTGCCATGGTATTCCAGAACTACGCTCTGTACCCCCATATGACTGTGTATGATAACATGGCATTTGCTTTGAAACTGAAAAAAACTCCCAAAGATGTGATTGACAAAAAGGTTCGCGAAGTAGCTGAAATTCTGGATATTACACAGTATCTGGAAAGAAAACCGAAGGCTCTGTCAGGTGGTCAGCGTCAGCGTGTTGCGATCGGTCGTGCTATGGTTCGTGATCCCAAGGTATTCCTGATGGATGAACCTCTTTCCAATCTGGATGCCAAGCTTCGTAACCAGATGCGTGCTGAAATCATCAAGCTGCGTCAGAGAATCAATACCACATTCATGTATGTAACCCATGATCAGACAGAAGCGATGACTCTGGGTGATCGTATCGTTATCATGAAAGACGGTTATGTAAATCAGATCGGTACCCCCATGGACCTGTTCAACAAACCGGTTAACCTGTTTGTTGCCGGCTTCATTGGTATGCCAGTTATGAACTTCTTTGACAACAGCAAGCTGCTTCTGGAAAACGGAAAATATGTTGTTGAAATCCGTGGAGCAAAGTTTGAACTCAGCGATTTCCAGCAGAAAGCTCTGAAACAGAATGGTCAGAAGCCTTGTGATATTGTAGCCGGTATTCGTCCTCAGCATATGACAATCGGCAAAGGTGAACTGGAAGGCGTGATCGAAGTATCTGAAATGCTTGGTTCCGAAGTAAACCTTCATGCAAACTGCAATGGTGATGATGTAGTTATGGTTATCCCCACCGTTGATCTGGAAGTGAATGTAGATATGGGCTCCAAGGTTAAATTTACAACCAATCCCAGTCTGATCCAGATGTTTGACAAAGCAACCGGAAACAACCTCATGTGGTATGATGAAGAATCTGCATCTGCTCATGAGCCTGTTTGCAAGAGCTACAACTTCTAATACAAACAATTGATTGCTCCGGCAGTCTATTGCAAAGCCGTTCCCGCCCCGGTTAATGGGCGGGAATTTTTTAGCATAATGGAGGAAATCAGGATGTTAACAATCAAAACATTAAAACAGAATCTTCTGGACGGCGTTTATGATGCAAAGCTTGCCAGAGTATACTGTAAAGATATAAAGAATCTTCAGTCGGTTCACGACCGGATCTGCAGAGTGGCAGATTCCTGGATGAAAGAATTTGGCAAAAATGCTGATGATGCGGTCGCAATTTTCTCTGCTCCCGGCCGTACAGAAATAGGAGGCAACCATACAGACCATCAGCGAGGCAAGGTACTGGCAGGAAGTGTCGATATGGATGCACTTGCCTGTGCAGCTCCCAATGGAACGGATATGGTGAATATTTTCTCAGAAGGGTATGGTCTGATTTCTGTTAATTGCAGAGAAAATGAAGCACGTAAAGAAGAAGAGAATACTACAGTTGCTCTGATCCGCGGCATTGTCAGCGAAATTGCCAAAAAAGGATATCCGGTGAAGGGTTTTGATGCATTTGTTACTTCCGATGTTCCCGGCGGCTCCGGACTTTCTTCTTCTGCATGTTTTGAGGTATTGATTGGCGTAATTGTCAATGATTTATTCTGCGGCAGCAATCTGCGTCCTGATGAAATTGCCAAAATCGGCCAGATTGCAGAAAATGTATACTTCGGAAAACCTTCCGGTCTTCTGGATCAGATGGGATGTGCAATCGGTGGTATTGTTACCATTGATTTTTCTTCTGTGGATACACCTTTCTTCCGTGTTGTAACCTATGATTTTGCGAAAGCCGGATATGCTCTCTGCATCATTGATACAGGTGCTGATCATGCTGATCTTACCGGTGATTATGCAGCTGTACCTGCGGAAATGAAAGCGGTTGCAGCTTACTTTGGAAAAGAAGTTCTTGTAGAGGTGGATGAAAAAGATTTCTATCGCGAACTTGGAAAAATCCGTGAAAAAACAGGCGACCGTGCCGTTCTTCGTGCTGTTCACTACTATAATGACTGCCGCAGGGTAGTAAAACAGGTGGAAGCTCTGGAAAACAATGATTTTGATACATTCCTGAAACTGGTAAAGGAATCCGGTCAGTCCTCCTTTATGTATCTGCAGAATATTGATACATTCCGAAAGACAGAAAAAGAGCCTGTGGCAGTTGCACTTGCTGTGGCAGAACATCTTCTTCAGGGAAAAGGTGCATTCCGTGTACACGGTGGTGGTTTTGCGGGAACCATTCAGGCATATGTACCCCTTGATATGACAGATGCATTTAAGGCAGGTATGGATGCCCTGCTGGGTGAAGGTGCATGCCGTATTACAAGCATTCGTCCTGTGGGCGGTATTACTCTGATTGAAGAATAATAAGGAGAAATCGCTATGTGTAATATTAATGTAAGAATCTCTCAGCTGGTCAATTATGCGCAGAAAAAGAATTGGATTTCGGAAAATGATCGAATCTGGGCTGCAAACCGGATTCTGGAAATTCTTCAGATGAACGGTTTTGATGGACTGATGGAACATACCGAAGAAGCCCCTGTCCATGAAATTCTGGAAGGTCTTTGTGATTATGCATATGAAAATGGTCTGATCGAAGGGAACTCGGCTGCATACTACGATCTGCTTGACACAAAACTGATCGGAGCACTGGTTCCCCGTCCGGAAGAAATCATTGAGATCTTTAATGATATCTATGAAGAAAACGGTGCGAAGGCTGCAACAGACTGGTATTATGAATTTTCAGGAGATACCAATTATATCAGAAGAGACAGAATTGCCAGAGATCGCAAATGGACAGTCGATACCGAATACGGAGAACTGGATATAACCATCAATCTGTCGAAACCGGAAAAGGATCCCAAAGCAATTGCAGCAGCCGGAAAAGCTAAAAGCACAGGCTATCCCAAATGCCTTCTTTGTGCAGAAAATGAAGGTTATGCAGGCCATCTGAATCATCCTGCAAGACAGAATCATCGCATCATTCCTATTACTTTGAATGATTCTGATTTTTGTATGCAGTACAGTCCCTATGTATATTACAATGAGCACTGTATCGTATTTAATAAACTGCATACACCCATGCATATCGATCAGCAGGCCTTTGATAATCTGCTGGATTTTGTCACTGTTTTCCCCCATTATTTCATCGGTTCCAATGCAGATCTTCCGATTGTAGGAGGCAGTGTACTGAGTCATGATCATTATCAGGGCGGTAATTATACCTTTGCCATGGAAAGAGCAGAAGTGGAAACATCATTTACTATTCCCGGATATGATGATATTGATACCGGTATTGTAAAATGGCCCATGTCTGTTATCCGTCTGAAAGGCAGGGACCGGAAACGTATTTCCGAACTGGCTTCCCATATTCTGGATAAATGGAGAAATTACGATGACGAAGCTGCATTTATTTTCCATGAGACAGACGGAGAGCGACATTCCACCATCACGCCCATTGCACGCAGAAGAGGAGAGGATTATGAACTGGATCTGGTTCTTCGAAATAATATAACAACTGATGACTTTCCTCTGGGTGTTTTTCATCCTCATGCTGAAAAACATCATATTAAAAAGGAAAATATCGGTCTGATCGAAGTAATGGGCCTGGCAGTATTGCCTGCACGACTGAAGGAAGAACTGGAAGCAACAGCAGAAGCACTGATTAATGGATCAGATCTTCTTGCAGATGCACGTACCGCATCCCATGCAGAATGGGCAGAAGCAGTAAAAGCATCACATCCGGAAATGAATAAAGAAAATGTGATGGAAAT
>JALETI010000230.1 GCA_022781515.1 Lachnospiraceae bacterium | reverse complement strand
GATGTGGGCAAGATTTTCTACAGTGATAAGAATGTGGTCGCATACAACAATCTCGGTATCGGCCGTCTGATCTATCAGCTTCCCATGTCTCTGTGCCGTATGTTTATAAAAGAAATTTTTGATGGTAAGTCTCCTGATGATCTGGATGAAGAAACCCTTACTACAATTAATAAATTCTTTGAAAACAATCTGAATGTGTCAGAAACATCCCGTCAGTTATATATTCACAGAAATACACTGGTATACAGACTGGATAAACTGCAGAAGAGTACCGGACTGGATCTTCGTGTATTTGAAGACGCAATCACATTCAAGATTGCGCTTATGGTAGTAAAGTACATGAATTATATGGAGTCGTTAAATAACTGATCAGTTGATTCTGCCGCCCATGTCGTGCATATGTATGACATGGGTTTTTAACGTATGAGTCCGGCTTCATTCGGACAGCAGAAGAGTTGGATCATTCATCCCGCTGCTGTATAGACGACAGACGATAGGGGCATTAGGCATGAAAGGAAAGATTATGAGTGACAATGACTGGAAAAAATCAGAAAATGGCGGATCGGAGCCAGATACCGGATACACGCATTCCGACAGAAGTGGAAGTACCGGGAAGGGAATTGTAATCGGAATGCTGATTATCCTGATTCCGCTGATCCTGTTCATCAGTGCAGGTGCTGTTTTGCTGAACCGGATGGGCAGCAAACTGGTCCTTGTATCAGACAGCGGTGTCAATATGGCCGGGGTCAGTGCAAAACTGAATGCGATTCAGACCCTGGTGGATCAATTGTTTCTTTTTGATTATGAGAAAGAAGAACTGGAAAATGGCATCTATGACGGATATGTAAGTGCACTGGGAGATCCGTACACCTGTTATTATACAAAAGATGCATATCAGGATATGATGGAGGGCAGTCAGGGTACCTATTACGGAATCGGTGTTATGATTTCACAGGAAGCGGAAAGCCAGAGAGTGCTGGTGATCCGGGTCTTTTCCGGCAGTCCGGCCGAAGAAGCCGGCATGAAAGCCGGTGATTATATCATGGAAGTGGAAGGTCACGAAGTGACCGGTATGGATCTCAACGAAGTGGTGACCTATATCAAAGGTGCAGAAGGAACAACGGCTGAGATCAAAGTACACAGAAATGAAGAGCCGGATTTGCTGAAGTTTGATGTGGAACGACGGCAGGTGGATGTGGATACGGTATATTCACGGATGTTGGATGATACAACCGGTTATCTGGAACTGACCGAATTTGATTCCGTATCCACGGAACAGTTTCAGAAGGCGATTCAGAATCTGCAGGAACAGGGAATGAAGGGACTGGTTCTGGATCTGAGGGATAACCCGGGAGGATTGCTGGATGTGGCGGTTGATATTGCGGATATCCTGATTGACACCGGAACCGTAGTTACCATTTCCGATAAAAATGGAGAGGTACAGGAATATGAAGCAGTAAATGCAGGGGCTCTGGATGTTCCGCTGACTGTTCTTGTAAACGGCAACTCCGCCAGTGCCTCTGAAGTGCTTTCCGGCTGCCTGAAGGACTATGGTACAGCGACTTTAGTGGGAACACAGACCTTTGGCAAGGGAATTGTTCAGACCATTTATCCCTTTGCAGATGGAACGGCGATGAAGATAACCACAGCCCACTATTATACACCGGAAGGAACGGATATTCATGGTACCGGTATCACACCGGATGTGGTGATCGAAGATGATCCGGAGACGGAAGATGTGGATGAACAGCTGGAGAAGGCTGTGGGAATCGTAAAACAGCAGCTTGCGCAATAATTATCCCATTCTTTCCTTTTTTAATGTTTTTGAAAGAAATTGCAGTTAGTCTTGAAAAGCAAGAGGCGGTATGCTAAAATATGCTGACTTAAAAGCATTTTGTTTTTAAAAAAAGATGTTTAGACACAGAGCTTATGTCAGTGAGAAAGGGAACTGATTATGAAGAATAATAGACCTGAAGTTAGGATTATTATTGCTGCACATAAAAAATACAGGATGCCCGAAGATAAAATGTATATTCCTGTTCATGTTGGTGCAGAAGGAAAGGTGGATTCAGAAGGAAATGCACTTGATTTGGGATATGTTAAGGATAATTCCGGAGAGAATATTTCCGATCTGAATCCCAGCTTCTGTGAACTGACCGGTCTGTACTGGGCATGGAAGAATCTGAAAGCGGATTATATTGGTCTTGCTCACTATAGACGTCATTTCTGTCTGAAGAAAAAAAGCAAAGATCCGTTCAGGAATGTTCTTCGCCGAAAAGAACTTCAGCCATATCTTGATTCTGTAAAAGTATTTGTACCCCGCAAAAGAAAATATTATATCGAAACATTATACAGCCATTATGCGCATACACACTATGCCAGCCATCTTGATATAACAGGTGAAATCATTGCAGAGAAGTACCCTGAGTATAAACTCAGTTTTGACAGGGTTCTGAAGCAGCGTTCAGGATATATGTTTAATATGATGATTATGGAGAAGCAGCAGCTGGATGCCTACTGCACATGGCTGTTCACCATTCTGTTTGAATTGCAGAACAGAGTGGATATGCCGGAGCTTTCCGCTTTTCAGGGCCGATTTTACGGACGTGTTTCTGAAATTCTGCTGAATGTCTGGCTTGATCATCAGATTTCTTCCGGAATGCTGAAAAAGAGCGAGATAAAAGAACTGGGCTGTATTCACATGGAAAAAATCAACTGGTGGAAAAAGGGCACTGCTTTTTTAAAGGCCAAGTTTATCGGAAGAAAATATGAAGGAAGCTTCTGAATCGGCATATGGGAAGAAAGACGGGAGATCGACATGGATGATAAATTAAGAAGACTTCAGCTGGAAGAACTGGAAATTTTAAAAATGTTTGCAGCATTATGTGATCAGTACAAACTCAGATATTTTCTGCTGGGAGGAACTCTGCTGGGTGCAATCCGACATGATGGTTTTATTCCCTGGGATGACGATGTGGATGTATGCATGCCCAGAAGCGATTATGAGAAATTTCTGAAAATTGCATCCGGAAAACTGCAGGAGCCTTATTCACTGTCCTGCCAGGAAAGAAATCCGGAGTATCGCTATTGTTTTGCAAGAATATCAAGCAGCAGAATGAAAATCAGAAATCGTTCTGCCAACAAACCGAGAATTGAAAATGCATGGATTGATATTATTCCCATGGATGGTATGCCGCAGAAAAAACCGGCATTACTTCTGCATAAGATGAAGCTTCGCTTCTGGAGAGGCATGAATCAGATTGCACAGTATGATGAACTTGTGGATCAGAAGAGAAAACGCGGAGCTGTGGAAACCGTTATCGTGAAAATCGCCGGATGGAAGATATGGAGACAGATGACGGATTACCATAAATGCATGGAACATATTCGCAGAGAGCTGAAGAAATATGATTATGATCAATCCGATGTTATCATCAATTATATGGCTGCTTACGGATTTAAAGAAGTTTTTAATAAAAAAGATTTTGGTGATGGAGCCGTTTACTATTTTGAAGGAATTCCATTTAAGGGACCGGTTAATTATGACGCAGTATTAAAAACCATATACGGTGATTATATGAAGCTTCCCCCTGAAAGCGACAGAAACAAGCATAACGCTGAAATTCTGGATGCGTAGGTTTTCTGAAAATGGATGACCGGCAGATTTCCCCGATCTGCCGGTTTTGATTCATGAGACGGATTTGTTACAGAAAGGATAGGACATGTTAAATTTTACTGTTGGACCGGTTATGTCCGGTGAGGATGTTCTGGAAGTTGCAGGTCATTCCACCCCTTATTTCAGAACCCCTGAGTTTTCGGACATCATGTTTGAGAATGAAAAAATGATGTTGGAATATCTGAATGCTCCTGAAAACAGCCGTTGTGTATTTCTGACAACATCAGGAACAGGAGCAATGGAATCTTGTGTGATGAACATCTTAAATAAAAATGATAAGGTAATTGTCATTAACGGAGGAAGTTTCGGGCATCGTTTCGTTGAGCTGTGCGAACTCCACAAACTGGATTATACAGAAATCAAGTGCGAGTTTGGTCATCAGCTGAAGGCTGAGCAGCTGCAGGGGCTGGAAAATTATACAGCGCTTCTGGTGAATATGCATGAAACCTCTTCAGGCGTTCTGTACAATATGCCTTTGATTTCTGAGTTTTGCAAGAAGAACCATATTCTGCTGATCGTAGATGCCATCAGTGCATTTATTGCAGAAGAAATCGATATGGAGGAACTGGGGGCGGCAGCAGTTCTCACCGGTTCCCAGAAGGCACTGGCAGTTCAGCCGGGTATTGCGGTGATTGCTCTGGCACCGGAAGCACTGGATCGGATTGCAGCCAATGAGGAACAGTGCATGTACCTGAGTCTCAAACTGGCATTGGATAATGGAAGACGGGGTCAGACCCCCTTTACTCCCGCTGTAACAATTCTTCTGCAGATCAATGCACGGCTGCATGCAATTGAGGAAGCAGGCGGTATTGCAGAAGAACGGAGGAAAATTGCAGGCATTGCGGCAGAATTCAGGGAAGGAATCCGTGATCTGCCCTTTGAAAATATTTCAGAATCCTGTTCCAATGCGGTAACAGCACTGCATCCTCTTACGACCGGTGCAAAGGAAATCGTACGTATCCTGAAAGACGAATATCAGATCTGGGTATGTCCGAATGGCGGAGAACTTGCAGATAAAGTGTTCAGAGTAGGTCATATCGGCCATATTACAAAGGAAGACAATCAGAAATTGTTGGATGCACTGCATGACATGCAGAACAGAGGAATTTTATAAAATATATGATTAAAGTAATAACATACGGAACCTATGATCTGCTGCATTATGGTCATATCAGACTTCTGGAACGGGCAAAAGCCCTGGGGGATTACCTGATTGTCGGTGTGACAGCAGATGATTTTGATAAAGTACGCGGAAAGATTAATGTTCAGCAGTCTTTGATGGAACGGGTGGATGCAGTAAGAGCCACCGGAATTGCTGATGAAATTATCATTGAAGAGTATGAAGGTCAGAAAATTGACGATATTAAACGGTACGATATCGATATTTTTACGGTGGGATCAGATTGGATCGGCCAGTTTGATTACCTCAATGAGTACTGCAAGGTTGTATACCTTGAAAGAACCATGGGGGTTTCCAGTTCTGATATCAGGGAAGCAAGACGATCCATGTCTCTGGGATTGGTTGGTGATGCTGCATTTTTAAATAAAGTTGCATCAGAATGCGGTTATGTCAATGGCATCCATGTTGCAGGGATCTGTACGGAAAGTATTGAACTGATGGATGAATCCATTCAGAGTCTTCCGGTTATTACTTCAGACTATCAGGAACTGCTGAAAACAGTGGATGCTGTTTATCTTCGTTCCCAGCCGGCAGAACACTACCGTCAGATCCGGCTTGCCCTTGAAAATGGAAGGCATGTACTGTGCGAATCCCCAATGACATTGAGCACAGACGAATACGATGAACTCAGACAGCTGGCAGCAGAGAAGGGCCTGATTCTTATGGAAGCAATCAAAACGGCATATGCGACTGCTTATTCCAGACTATTACTGCTGTTAAAAGGCGGAAAAATCGGAGATATTGTTTCCGTTGACGCAACATGCACCAGTATCAGCCAGATCGATACGGAAGATCCGGCGGATGTCAAACGAAAATGGAACGGAATCCATGAATGGGGTCCCACAGCATTACTGCCGATTTTCCATCTTCTGGGAACAGAGTATACTGAAAAACGGATGGTTGTCCGATATCAGGATGAACAGAAACGGCATGACAGCTTTGTAAAAATTGATTTTGAATATCCGTCTGCAGTTGCTTCGATCAAAGTGGGAAACGGTGTCAAATCAGAAGGGGAATTGATTATATCCGGAACCAACGGGTATGTATATGTTCCTGCTCCCTGGTGGAAAACCGATTATTTTGAAATTCGATATGAAGATCAGGGACAGAATAAGCGATATTTTTATCAGCTGGATGGGGAAGGAATCCGGTATGAACTGGTTGCCTTTGCCAGAGCAGCGGAAAAAGGAAAAGATGTGACCGCCAATATCGGAAATGATATCACAAGGGCAATTGTTGGTGTCATGGAAGATTTTATCCGGAAACAGAAAGTTGTCTTAAAATAACAGATGCAATGCATTTGAAAGAGATTGAAAAGCAATAGAGGAACAGATATGCGGGAGTTGAGTTTAAAAGAAGTACAGGAGCGTTCACTGGAACTGCTTTGTGAATTTGATACATTTTGCAAAGAAAATGACATTGATTACTATATTTGCGGTGGAACTCTGCTGGGAGCAGTCAGACATCACGGATTTATTCCGTGGGATGATGATACGGATGTGATGATGCTAAGAAGGGATTATGAAAAAATGCTCAGAGTCATAAAAAAAGCAGAAATCATCCCTGAAAGAAAATTTATTTACAGCAGAAATCATACCTTTGCAAGACACTATTGCCGTTACGTCCGGACTGATTTTGTTAAAAAGGAAGACGGCTTCAGTGAAGACGACTGTCCCTGGCTGGGTCTGGATATCTTTCCGGTTGATTTTGTCAACAATGACAAAACCTTTATCCGTCAGGTGAAGAAGCTGAAAATTCTCCGCTCATTGCTGTTAATTGGTGTCACAAAAGACAATCTCGGAAAAAATCCTGTTGCCAGAGGGATAAAGAAAATTCTTCGTCCATTTATAAAACATTACGGGATTTTTCGAATTGTCCATCATATGGAAAAAACAGCAGCCAGATATTCTCATCACGAAACAGAGTATGTTGCCGGAATCTGCGGTATGTATGGTTTAAGGGAGATCTGGAAGTATTCCGATTTCAAAGAGAAAACCCGTCTTGATTTTGAAGGACACTCTTTCCAGGCACCGGCTAAGTATGATATTTATCTTTCCAATCTGTATGGAGATTATATGCAGCTTCCGCCTGAGGATAAGCGCAAATATACAGATGCCAGGGTTTTTGAAAAATAACAGGATGGAGAGCAGAAAAATATGAATATTGCAGTGATTTTTGCAGGCGGTGTTGGTTCCCGCATGAAGAGTAAAACGGTTCCGAAACAGTTTCTGAAAATGCATGGAAAACCGATTATTGTTCATACGATCGAACAGTTTGAATTTCATCCGGAAATTGATGCAATAGTGATTGCATGTGTTGAATCAGGAATTCCGTATCTTCAGACGTTGATCGAACAATACAATTTGAAAAAGGTCAGAAAAGTGGTACCCGGCGGTCAGTCCGGTCAGCAATCCATTTATAATGGTCTTTGTGCTGCTGAAGAAGTTGCTGATGGGGAAAAATCAATTGTACTTATCCACGATGGTGTCAGACCACTTATTAATGCAGAACTGATCAGTAATAATATAAAAAGTGTAAAAGAACATGGTTCAGCCATAACCTGTGTTAAAGTAAAAGAGACCGTTCTCATGGTTCCTGAGGATGATGAAAGAAAAATTGATCATATACCGGAAAGAAAGAACACAAGACTGGCCAGAGCACCTCAGAGTTTCTGGCTGGATGATATTCTTTCCGCACAGCGCAGAGCCAGAGAAGAAAAACGGGATGATTTTATCGACTCCTGCAGTCTCATGCAGTATTATGGTATGAAAATGTATCTGATAGAAGGACCTCAGGAAAATATTAAAATTACAACTCCTGATGATTTTTATACGATGCGTGCCTTGCTGGATGCAAGAGAAGATTCTCAGATCTATGGGTTAGAGGAACAGGAATATGGGACAAATGAAAGTGCTGGAAAATGATTTTGAAAACGTAGCAGTAAGTAATCTGCCATTTGATCAGTATCGAAATGGTACCTTTCTGATTACAGGAGCAACAGGACTCATTGGTTCTTTGCTGATTAAAAACCTTCTGTATATCAATGAAAAATATCAGTTGAATATCAGAGTCCTTGGAATGGTAAGAAATCCCGCCAAAGCAGATTGCATTTTCAGTGAATACAAAAACCGGAAAGAACTTCAGTTTCTGGTACAGGATATGAATCAGCCTTTTCATAATATTGAAGATCAGATTGATTATATTATTCATACAGCAGCAATTACTGTTTCCAAAGAAATGATTACGTATCCGGTGGAGACAATTCAGACTGCTTTGACAGGCACAACATCCATTCTGGAACTTGCAAGAGAAAAGCGTGTAAAAGCAACTGTCTATGTGTCATCTATGGAAGTGTATGGTAATGTGGGTGACCGGGGACACAAAATTACGGAAAATGAACTGGGATATATTGATATATCATCCGTCAGAAGTGGTTATCCGGAAGGAAAGCGTTTGTGCGAATGTCTTTGTAATGCATATGCAAAACAGTATGGTATGAAAGTAATGAGCGCCAGACTGGCACAGACTTTCGGAGCCGGTATTCTGCCGGGGGAAAATCGTGTTTTTGCTCAGTTTGCCAGAAGTGCAGTGAACGGTACGGATATTGTTCTTCATACCAAGGGGCTGTCAGAAGGAAATTATGTATATACATCTGATGCGGTGAAAGCATTACTCCTTTTGCTGACAGAAGGACAGTCCGGTGAGGCGTATAATATATCCAATGAAGAAAGCCATACAACCATTGCAGGAATGGCTGAGATGGTGGCTGAAAAAATCGGAAAGAATGCAATTCGTGTCATTTATGATATTCCTGAAAATGCAAATAGCATGGGATATGCTCCCGATGTAAAACTGCATCTCTCATCTGAAAAACTGCGCAGACTCGGTTGGGAGCCTGAAGTAGGATTGTTGGAAGCCTATGAAAAAATGATCGCTTATATGAAAGAGAATGGAATTTAAGATATGAAATATTATATAAAAGAGACCAATAGAAATGATCTGACTGAAAAAACGGCTGGCGTAAAAGCCAGAGCGGATGCAGAATCTGTTTTTGAACAGAACGGACTTCAGGTGATAGAAATTCCCAGTATTGTTGAAGACCGTGAATGTGCAAACGGACTTTCAAAGTTGAAAATACATCTTGATTTATATCATCTCTGGAAAAAAGAACTTGGTTTTTTATCTTCCGGAGATTGGATATATGTGCAGTTTCCGCTGGTTGAGCATACGATTCTGTTCTATCGGGTTGTCAGACAGCTGGAACGTCGCGGCATTCATGTTTCAGTACTGATCCATGATGTGGAAGCAGTCAGAGCTGCATTAAGAAATGATGTGTCATTAAAAAAACGTATTCGTTTGAAATATGAAGAGAACAGTGTATTTCAGGAATGCAGTCAGGTGATTGTTCACAATGTGCATATGAAAAAACTGATAATCGACAAACTCCATGTGAAAGGAAATAAAATCAGAATCCTGGGTATATTTGATTATCTGATTCCCGGTTTTGAAGAGAAAAAACATGCATCCGATTCTGCAGACAAAAATGATCCGGTTATCATTGCGGGCAATCTGCGAAGACATAAAGCAGAATATGTGTATCATCTTCCGGAAAATACAACTTTTAATCTATATGGAATCGGATATGAAGAACAGAACAAAGAGAATATCAGTTATAAAGGTTCTTTTGATCCGGATGAACTGCCCTATGTGCTGGAAGGCAGCTTTGGACTGGTCTGGGATGGGGAAAGTGCAAAAACCTGTACCGGTGTATATGGTGAGTACCTGAAAATAAATAATCCCCACAAGACTTCTCTGTATCTGGCATCCGGTATTCCGGTTATTATCTGGAAAGAAGCAGCTCTTGCGGAATTTGTTGAAAAGCATCAATGTGGTATTACGGTGGATTCTCTGTATGAAATTTCAGAAAAAATCGGTCATATGACCGACGATGAATATGTGAAATTGAAAAGTAATGCAGGTAAAATTGGAAAACAGCTGCGAAAAGGATATTATCTTATTAGGGCGGGAATTGAATAACAAATAGTTAAGCAGGATTTTTCTGAACTAGGAAATGGAAAACATGTATGAAGATTAAACTTGATCCTGAGATCAGATTGAATGAATTGATTTATTGCGTGGCATTGTTCTGTGAAGTAGCTGCCATGCTCGTCAGTATGACCACTATTCCTTATATGGTCGATACAGATTCCTGTAATCAGTTTTTGAAATTACTGAGATACTCAGGGTATCTGATTGTATGTATAAAGATGGTTCTGGATTCGTATAAAGAGCGGGAATTTATTTCTCTATGTGCGGCCATTTTACTTCTGGCTATTAATTGTCTGTTTGCGACCAGAGTGATTTTCCTGACATTCCTCTTTATTTTCGGCATGAAGAATCTGGATCTGGAACGCATGTTGAAATACACATTCCAGTGGATGGCCATAGGGTGTTTACTGATTATTCTGGGCAGTCAATTGGGGATCATCGCAAATTGGGGGTATGATCTGGATTCTGCTCGACCGCGATATGCCATTGGTTTTTTTTATCCAAGTCATGCGACCAGTCTGATCGTGTATATTGCCCTTGTGTATATTGCTTTGAAAAAAGACAGTCTGAAACTATGGCATATCATAGTTCTGGAATTGTTCAATTACTGGCAGTATAAGCAGACGGATTCCAGAACAGGATCTGCCCTGCTTCTTTTAATCGGAGTCACTTTTCTTATAATAAAGCATTATAAAAAAGATTTTTCGAAAAGTATATTCGGTTTTTTTTCTGTTCTGGCTTTTCCGGTTTGTGCGGTGGTCAGTGTTCTGGCATGTTATGTGTATCCCGCTTCTGGTATTTGGCTGAAGATTAATTCTTTTGTGACAAACAGACTGGAATACGGGCACAGGGCCATTCAAAAATATGGAATACATTTATTCGGAAATGATATCACCTGGATTGGTAATGGCGGTATTGGTCACATATATGCAGATTATAAAGATGAATACAACTATGTTGATTGTTCTTATGTAAAACTGCTGTTAGAAAACGGTATTCTGATATGGATTCTGATTATTACCGGATTTACACTTGCTGTATTTTTTGCTGTGAAATACAACAGGAAATATCTTGCAGTTGCATTGGCATTTTCTGCTGTATACAGTATTATTGAACCCAGATTAATGGAATTGGGATTTAATCCGTTTATTCTGACACTTGTGGTGCTATTTGATCATCATGTCAGCTTTTTCAGTGTAGTGAATAAGGTACAGAGACGATTGTTCGGACCGGTGATTAGACTGGAAAAAGATTAGGTTCTGATCAGCAGAACTGTTTGTAACTGATATTGGGGTATGCGTACTGATTTTAAATGAATGAAGTTGAAGGAAGTTTTTTATGAAACAGAAATCTATTAAAGTTAATTTTATCATGAATGCGATTCTGACGATGTCTTCGTTTCTGTTTCCACTGATCACATTCCCTTATGTTTCCAGAGTACTTTTGCCGGTTGGAACCGGTAAGGTATCCTTTGCCACTTCTCTGATCACATATTTCAATATGATCGCCATGCTGGGCATTCCTACCTATGGTATTCGGGCCTGTGCAAAGGTGAGGGATAACAGAGAAGAACTGACAAGAACAGCCCATGAATTATTAATGATTAATCTGATCATGAGTGTTCTGGCTTATATAGCTCTTGGAGCGGCTTTATTGTTTGTTCCCAGATTAAGAGAAGACAGAGTTCTCTATGTACTGATCAGTCTCACAATCATTTTGACTGCAATTGGGATGGAATGGCTGTATAAGGCATTGGAACAATATACTTACATTACGATACGGTCAATCCTGTTCAAATTTGTGGCGTTGATCTGTATGTTTCTTCTGGTTCATGAACAGAAAGATTATGTGATTTATGGTGGAATTACCATATTTGCTGCATCTGCATCCAACATTTTGAACTTTATCAATGTTCATAAGTATATTGATCTCAGACCGGTTGGCGGTTATAACCTGAAAAAGCATATGAAACCGGTTGCAATATTTTTTGCAATGTCCTGTGCCACCACTATTTATACCAATCTGGATACGGTGATGCTGGGGTTTATGAAAACAGATGAAGAAGTGGGGTATTACAATGCTGCTGTAAGAATTAAAACAATCCTTGTAAGTATTGTCACATCACTTGGAACGGTGCTTCTGCCTCGTGCATCGTATTATATTGAGCATGGACAGATGAACGATTTTAGAAGAATCAGTCGAAAAGCATTGAATTTTGTTTTCCTGTTTGCATCACCGCTGATGATTTATTTTATGCTTTTTGCAAAAGAGGGGATATATTTTCTTTCAGGCAATGCTTATGCAGGTTCGATTGTACCAATGCAGGTGATTATGCCGACTTTACTTCTGATCGGGATTACTAATATTCTGGGAATTCAGATTCTGGTTCCCATGGGAAGAGAAAACGTTGTGCTGTATTCAGAAATTGCAGGTGCTGTTATCGATCTGGCACTGAATGCGATATTGATTCCCAGAATGGCGTCTGCAGGTGCTGCCATTGGTACTCTTGCAGCAGAGTTTGTTGTTTTTCTGGTACAGTATGCAGCACTCCGAACAGAAATTGCCGATGGATTTCACAGTATTCATTATGGGAATATTGTGATTGGTATAGCAATCGGTACAGGATGTTCTTTCTGGATTAAATCACTTGGTTTTGGAGATTTTCTGACGTTGTTTGTTTCAGCTGCGCTGTTCTTTGGACTGTACGGGCTGTTTCTTCTGATAAGAAAAGAACCGCTTGTCTGTGAAATCATGCAGCAAATGAGGGGGCGTTTTTTCAAAAAGAAGTAAATGTCCATCAGTAACCTGAGTTTTATGTAAAACGCGGAGAAATCCGCAGGTATCAAGGGGTCAAAGTTTTTTGCCCTCAACATCATTTTTTTATAAGTAAATCAGGAAAAAGGAGTATTCTTATGAGTAAGTATGATTACCTTGTTGTCGGAGCAGGATTATATGGAGCTGTTTTTGCACATGAAGCGGCAGCCAGAGGAAAGAAAGTACTTGTTATTGATAAAAGACCGAATATTGCAGGAAATGTATATACGGAGGAAATGGAAGGAATCAATGTACACATTTACGGAGCACATATTTTCCACACCAATAATAAAAAAGTATGGGATTATGTAAATCAGTTTGCTGAGTTTAATCGTTTTACCAATTCACCTGTTGCAAATTATCACGGAGAGTTATATTCTCTTCCGTTTAATATGTATACTTTCAACAAAATGTGGGGAGTTGTTACTCCGGAAGAAGCCGCTGCCAAGATTGAAGAACAGAAGCAGGCAGCCGGTATTACCGAACCAAAGAATCTGGAAGAACAGGCAATTTCTCTGGTTGGTACGGATATCTATGAAAAACTGGTAAAGGGGTATACAGAAAAACAGTGGGGACGTCCCTGTGATCAGCTTCCTGCTTTTATCATCAAACGTCTGCCGGTACGTCTTACTTTTGATAATAATTATTTCAATGCTTTATACCAGGGAATTCCCATGGGTGGATATACCAGCATGGTTGCCAATATGCTGGAAGGAATTGAAGTGCAGTTAAATCTTGACTATCTGGAAAAGAAAGAGGAACTGGATGCACTGGCAGATAAAGTGATTTACACCGGTCCCATTGATGCTTATTTTGATTATAAACTGGGTGCACTGGAATATCGCTCCGTTCGTTTTGAAACAGAGGTTCTGGACAAACCCAATTTTCAGGGAAATGCAGCCGTGAATTACACAGATCGTGAAACACCCTGGACCAGAATCATTGAACACAAATGGTTTGAATTCGGTACACAGCCCAAGACCGTAATCAGTCGTGAATACAGTTCCGAATGGAAGCCCGGTGATGAACCGTATTATCCTGTAAATGATGAGAAAAACGGAAAACTTTACGCAGAGTACAAACAGCTGGCAGATGCGGAAGAAAAGGTGATTTTCGGCGGTCGTCTTGGCGAATACAAATACTATGATATGGATGCGGTGATTGATTCTGCACTGGATATGTGTGAAAAAGAACTGTAGTCTGTGAATTAATTCCATCGTATTCAATTAAAAGGAGGAAGTAATGGACGAAGTAACAATTAATATTCGGGATTTGATTCTGAAAGTAATTCTGAAGTGGCGTCTTATTTTAGTATGTATGCTGATTTTCGGAATCTTGTTTAATGGCATCGGATATGTGAAAAAAAGTCTTTCTGTTAAAAATGAAACCAATCAGCAGACTGTTACTGTTAACATGGAAGAAGAATCCAGTGAACAGGAAATTATGCATGCACTGAATATATATAGATTGTATCAGTTTAATTACGAAAATATTCATAATTATCTGGCAAACTCCATTCGTATGCAGATTGATCCAAATCAGGTACCTACCTATACAATTCAGTATCTGATTGATAATCATTACCAGACAGAATATCCTGTTATCGAGAAAAAGGATACAACAAAAGATATTATTAATTCTTACATGGCAAGACTGAAAAGTGAAACAGTTCTGGAGGAAATATCGAAGGAACTGGGATATGATGGAGATATTTCTTATATTCAGGAATTGTTGGATGTTGCTTATACAGAGCCGGATATTCTGACAATTACGATTATTTCTTTATCACAGAAGGACTGCAATACAATTGCATCGGTTATTCTTGATCAGATGGGGCAGTTTACTGCCGGATTAACGGAGAACTATGGAAATTATGATATTTCCCTGGTCAACAGTGAATATACAAAACGGTTCAGTATGGATCTGTTAAATGAGCGTCAGAATAGAATTGGTACACTGGATTCCATTAATAACTCCAGTAAAAATCTGATTAAAAATCTGACTGACGATCAGAAAAAGAAGTTTTATGAACTGTTGGAAAATACTGTGGAAGAGAATGAATCCATCAATGAAATCGCAGATGAACAGACAGAACAGGTACCTTCTGAAGGAGCTGTGAAAGTTCATGTTTCTCTTCTTCAGAAAAAATATTTACTGGTTGGAATGATATTTGGTATGCTGATTGCTGCCTTCTATGTGGTATGCAGATATATTTTTTCCGGAAAAACGCATGTAAAAGGTGATATTACAAAATATGATATTCCTGTTCTGGGAATGATGTATCTTTCTGAACCTGCAGGAATCTTTTCTTTTATTGACCGCTTCATTCTTCGTATTGCCGACAGCAGCAGATATAAGTTCAGTAATGAAGAACGGAAAGAGATGATTTTATCAGGAATCAATCTGATTTTGGAAAAAGAACAATTGAAATCTGTGTTTATTACAGGAACCTCAAATGACCGGAATTGTGTTCAGATGCAGGAAGAAATCTGTGAAAATATTTCGGTAGAGAATACTGCAAATGGCAGATCCATTATTTATGATCCGGAAGCATTGTCAGCTCTGGCATTGTCAGAAGGAGTGGTTCTGGTTGAGAAGTTTGAGGATACAACACATAAGGAATTATATGAAGAACTGGAATTATGCAAACGTTATGATGTGAAGGTTCTTGGCTGCATTATTTTTGCTTAGCATTTTTTAACTGAAAGAGAAGGAAATATATTTTTGTAATGTGAAAGTATATTTCCTTTTTCATTTGTCAATTCTGTATTTTTTTCTAATCACCCAGATATCTTGAAAAACAGTCTGTATAGTGATAGGATAATGTCTAAATATATCAAATGAGAGGAAAAAAGATGAAAAGAAAGATAATCAGTCTGTGTTTGATTATGGGTTTATACATGATGCTGGACACAGTATTTGTGAATGCAGAACAGAATACACTTCCTGCAGTATCTGAAGAAATGATTGAAAAAACAGAGTATGCAGAAAGTCCTTCATGTACAGAACAACCAGCAGAAAGCGAAAATAGCTCTATTTATGAAGAACAGACGGAAGTGGATGAAGAAGTCATTGACGAGACATTATTGGATACTTCGGAAGCAGAGCAAACGATTACAGACATCTGCAAAGCGGAAGACGGAGATTGGTATTATTATGTAAATGGAGAGATTGATTACAGTTATACTGGATTTGCGGAGAATATTAATGGTTGGTGGTACCTTGAGGGAGGCAAAGTAATTTTTTCCAAAACAAGAGTAACCAGAGGTATTGTGAATGGTGAGGATGCCTGGTGGAATGTAAAAAATGGAAAGGTAATATTCACTGATACGGTGGCCCAAAATGAATATGGCTGGTGGAGAATCGAAGAAGGAAAAGTGAATTTTAATTTTAATGGATTTGCAGAAAATGAAAATGGCTGGTGGTATCTGGAGGAAGGAAAGGTTATATTTTCCAAAACAAGAGTAACCAGAGGTACTGTGAATGGTGTGAATGCCTGGTGGAATGTCAGGGGAGGTCAGATCATTTTCAATGATACATTAGCTAAAAATGAATATGGCTGGTGGAGAATTGAAGAAGGAAAAGTAAATTTTCAGTTTAATGGATTTGCGGAAAATGAAAATGGCTGGTGGTATCTGGAGGAAGGAAAGGTTATATTTTCCAAAACAAGAGTAACCAAAGGTACTGTGAATGGTGTGAATGCCTGGTGGAATGTGGTGAACGGACAGGTGATTTTTGCCAATACATTAGCAAAAAATGAAAATGGCTGGTGGTACATCGAAAACGGAAAAGTTAATTTCACATATACCGATCAGCTGAACAGCACGTCTAATCTGACAAATTCATTTTTTCTCACCAATATTGGCGTTCCGAATGCTGAAAAAACACAGTATGGAACCAGTGCAGAAGGAAGACCATTATATTCATATACGATTGGGAATGGAAAGAATCATCTGGTGTTGAACTTTGCGATTCACGGATGGGAGGATAACTGGGCAAGAGATTCATATGAATTATTCCGTGTTGCTATTAAGGTAATGAAAACTCTTTCTGAAAATGAAAGTGTCCTGAAGGAATATGATTTTTCAGTTACAGTGATCCCCTGTGCGAATCCGGATGGCATTGTAAGCGGTTATACAAACAATGGCCCTGGGCGCTGCAGTACATATCGGTATAACAGTTCAGATGCAGATAGCCTTGTCAAGGGCGGAGTAGATATGAATCGTTGTTTTCCTGCCGGATTTAAAGTAAATACGAGTGCCCGCAATTATACCGGTTCTGCCCCACTTCTTGCAAAGGAGGCACGCGAACTCAGAACTCTGATTGACAGCAAAAAAGGATCTAAGATAAATCTGTTTATTGATGTCCATGGATGGACACAGCAGATTCTGACCAACAGCAGCGGTTCCGGAACTTTATACAAGGTATTGCACCAGTATTTTCCTTCTAATACAGCAGGAGGTCTGGGAGGAGGGTATGTTTCCAGGTATGCAATGAGTATCGGATATCAGGCATGTTTGTTTGAATTTCCCCGAAATGTTACATCCTATGCGGCTCTGGTTTCCAATCATTATGATGTTAAATTTGCAAATGCAGTAATGAGTATTATAAAATCATATTAATACAGGAAGGAGTTCAGATGAAGAAAAACAGAATAATAGCGCTATTGATGATTGGTATGTTGCTGTTAATCTCCGGATGTTCAAAGAAAATGCCGGTGGAAGAGGGTTCATCAGGCAGTTTTACTGCTTTGGAAAAAACCGAAAGTGTTCAGGTGAGTGTGGAGACAGCTGAACTGCAGACATCTGAAACAGCAGGTGAATCGGAGCAGCCTGAAACGGAAGAAACTTACGATTCCCGGTATTTTACCGGTGAAAAAACAGCAGAAGCCGAGATAATTACGATTCAGGATGGACAGAAAGACAAGTTAGAAATGAAAGCGGATTCCAATGTTAAAGAGGCCGTTTTCGAATATGTTTCCTGCCTCTATCCGGAAGAAAAAGTATGTAATATCAATACATTTGAAATCATTATGGATGGACAGAAATATATCATGTTTCAGGTGGAAGGAAACAGTGGACAGATCTGTGAAGTGGCATACAATCCAATAGAGAAAATCTATTACTTATTTGATGCGGAAATGAAAAAACTGATTCCAATTGAATACGATGAATATGGAGTACGGTTGCTGGGGTGATTATTGATCATGCAGTATCCGAAGATTTTTCAAAACAAAAAGATTGACCGGATTCACAGAGGTAAGATATAATTGAAACCGATATCTTTTAGATAATAATCAGGAGGTCAAAGATGAAGAAACGAGTAATAAGCCTGTTTCTTGCAGTATCCATGTGTATCATGAATACTGCAGTTCCGGTTCAGGCATCAGGATATACCGAGCAGACGGCTGTGGAAAGTCCTGATAATGTTGATGTCAATTCTGAAGACAGGATTGACAATGCAGATAATGAAGAAGCATTATCTGAAGGAAAAGCGGAAACAGAATTGGAAGTTGGAACAGAGACGGAAGAAGAAACAGTTCCCGCTTTGAATGGCATTGCAAAAGGCGAAGACGGAAAGTGGCATTACTATACAGAAGGTGAGATCGATACGGAATTCACCGGTTTTGCCGAAAATGAAAATGGCTGGTGGTATATCAACGCCGGCGATCTTGATTTCAGCAAAACAGAAGTTATCAAGGGAACGGTAAACGGAGAAACCGCCTGGTGGAATGTATCCGGCGGACAGGTGGAATTTACAGATACGGTAGCGAAAAATGCCAATGGCTGGTGGTGCATCCAGAAAGGAAAAGTCAATTTCGATTTTACCGGATTTGCAAAGAACAGCAACGGCTGGTGGTACTGTAAAAACGGAAAAGTGGATTTCAGCAGAACGGAAGTAATCAAAGGAACGGTAAACGGAGAA
>JALETI010000187.1 GCA_022781515.1 Lachnospiraceae bacterium | reverse complement strand
GGACCGCCTCCTATTCTATTTAGTATTGGCTTGAGACACCTTTACTATTTTATCATAGGAGGCTTTTTATTTACACCATACAACGCCTCTGCTTACACTATTCGCCCCAGCATAGCTGGGGGTTTAGTATTTTCAATTATTGGTTCATTGTGTATGATTACACCATTTGCTTGGATGGTTCTCACCGCAATGAAGACAAAGAGCGAAGCAATCTCGGTCAATCCGTTCTATATTTTCCCGGCATCCGGTTGGCATTTTGAGAACTTTGTCGAAGTTTGGAAATCGTACAATTTCCTACAACTATACAGTAATACGCTGATGATGATTGCCCTTCGCGTAATTTGTGCTTGTTTAACTGCGACACTTGCCGGATATGCCTTTGGCAGACTGAAATTTCCATTTAAAAATGTCCTGTTTGCTCTGGTTTTGATTCAGATGATGGTGCCTGGACAGAATTTCATTCTTCCCCAGTATTTGATTGTATCCAGGCTGCATATAATGAATACCCAGTTAGCATTATTAATTCCAGGTGCGGTAACTGCTTTTGGTACTTATTTATGTAAACAGGCATATCAAAGTTTGCCTGGATCACTGGAAGAAGCAGCGGAGTTGGATGGGTGTAACATAGGACAGAGTTTTTTGCTGATTATGCTGCCGCTCACTCGCTCTTCCCTGGTGTCTCTTGGAATCTTCACAGCTTTATTTGCATATAAGGATTTGATGTGGCCGATGATTGTATGTCCAAGAACGGATGCGACTACTCTGACAGCGGCTCTGGCAAGACTTCATATGCTGGATTGTATTTGTGAGTATCATGATACTGGGATATATTAATTTACAGGTGTGTGCACAGTGGAGCGGATGGATGCAAAATATGTCTGTTGGAGTGATTGCGGTAATGACTCTGGCAGTTGTGATCACTGTTTATATGCTTCCTGTTCTTACGATGTTTTCGGGGAAGTTTACAGAGCTGATTAAACTGTCGGTCAGTGTTGCCATCTCTCATCCGCTGAAAATGATTTTGGTTCTTTTCCTGAATGTAATACCGGCAGTTCTTCTTTACATGGATGAAATTAACAGACCCACCTATGTATTTATAGGTGCATTCTTTGGGTTTGGGCTGATCGCTTATATCGTTGGGAAAATACTGCTATCACAGTTTGAACCGTATCTTGGTATGAGCAAAGCTGATTGATGTATGTATATGTCCCATGGCTGTGAAGGAATTAAGGACTCATACTACTTGATTTTATGCAGGAATTCAGGGCTACAGTGTTTGTAATTCTTAATTCCTGCATTTTTTATAGATATCTGAAAGAGTATACTTTTATATCTTCAGACCACAAAAAAAATCAAATGAGGTAAACACGACATGACAGAACAGAGAAAAATAAAACTTCAGATTAATTGCCAAAAAAGGAAAACAGTGGAGGCAGAACTCCTGATGAATACGGAAGCCTATGAAAGTGACGGTATTTACATAGAAGTATCTGAACGTACAGAAAAAGGATGTCAGTTGGGGGAACTCCACCTGAAAATTAAAAATGAGGTTCTCAGTGAACGCTTCAATTTGTCAATGGAGAGACCTATCAGAATATATCTGCCAATGCAGGAATGTCCGGAAAAAATAACGGCAATGTATTTGTTTAATGCATGGTGGACAAGACCTGCTTTCGTTGAAAGACTTCAGGATATTCCCGATCGTACTCAAGTAGCATTCTTTAAGTATGCAGATCGATATGCATGTTTTGTGCCGATGATAGGAAACAGGTTCAAGACATATATGGTATCTGGATCTGAAACAGAGCTTTGCCTGGAAATGACCGCACACATGGGTGGACAGGCTCAGGTTGATGAACCATTGTACTTATATGCCGAGGCAGACACTGTGACAGAAGCGGTACATAAGGTCTTCATGCTGTTGGCAGAAACAAAGGGGATTTGTCTGAGAGAAAAAAGAAGAATTCCGGAAATGTTCCGGCATTTGGGATGGTGCAGTTGGGATGCGTTTTATACCGATGTCACGGAAGAGAAGATTCGTCAAAAAGCGGACGAGTTCATAGAGAAACAGGTACCGGTGAAATGGATGCTGATTGATGATGGCTGGTTTTCTTCACAGGATAAAATGCTGTATGACTTTGCACCGGACAAAGCGAAATTTCCCCATGGTTTTAAGAATATGATAGATGATATTCGGGAAAAGAGTGATATTAAATGGTTTGGCATCTGGCATGCGCTTGGTGGCTACTGGGGCGGCATTTCCCCTGAGAGTGATCTGGTATTACAGGAGGCTTCCTATTTATATCAGACCGCTGATGGCAGTATTGTTCCAAGTCCCAAAACCGGAAGTGGTTTTTACAACGATTGGTGTGAGGTGCTAAAGCGTGAAAAGATAGATTTTATTAAAGTGGATGGACAAAGTGCAACACCCTTCTATTTTGAGAATTGTCTGCCGGTAAGTGAAGCGGCGAGAGGTATGAATCAGGCGCTGGAGAGCGGAGCTTACCGTATGGATGGAGCAATTATAAATTGTATGGGAATGGCAATGGAAAATATTCTTGCAAGGCCGGTTTCTGCAATCTCACGGAACAGCGATGACTTTGTTCCAGGGAAGGAAGAAGGTTTTTCCGAGCATTTACTCCAAAATGCATACAATGCGATCTATCATAACGAATTGTATTGCTGCGACTGGGATATGTTCTGGACAGAACATGAGGATTCTGTAAAACATAGTTTGCTGAGAGCAATCAGTGGTGGGCCAATCTATTTCAGTGATAAGATTGGAAATACCAATCCAAAGGTGCTGAAACCTCTTATGTACGAGGATGGCAGACTCTTAATGATGGATCGTTCAGCAAAACCTACAGAAGACTGTATTTTTACAGATCCGATGGAAAACGGAGTTCTCAAGCTTCATAATGTCGCACCATGGGGGGCAGACAGAAAAGGCGGAGGAATTGCAGCTTACAATTTGACGACTCAACAGCAGACAGTCACATTCATGCCGGCAGATATACCGGATTTAGCAGTTTCTGATCAATACTGGGTATACGACTATTTTGAAAGAAAAGTGCGTTCCCTGGGAAGAAATGAGATATATGAGGATACCGTTGAAAGCAGGGGATTTGCATGGTATGTGATTCTTCCGCAAGGCAAAAACAGTACTTGTTTGGGATTGTTGGATAAATATGCTGGCTTTTCAGCAGTTGAAAGTATTCATGAAGGCGAGGATGCGGAAATTGTTGTACTTCAGGCATCCGGAACATTGGGATGGGCATCCCCAAAAGAACCCAAAATAGTCATGATTGATGCTGTTGATGTCACAAAAGAAGTAAAAAAGAGTGGGGAACTGTATATTTTATCGCTTCCTGAGACGATAAATAAAACGGTGCTTTCCATTAGATGGTAATAAACAAAGGAGTATATATGCTATGAGTATTCATTATAACGATCAGCGAAAAATTTTTACCTTGACAACCCGAAATACAACTTACCAAATGAAAATCAGTGATCTGGGCCATCTCATTCATCTCT
>JALETI010000178.1 GCA_022781515.1 Lachnospiraceae bacterium | reverse complement strand
ATAACTTCCAGTTTATCGCTCACCTGAACAACTGATAGTCGATACCTTACATAGCCCTGTGGTGACAAAAATCACTGCGGGGTTTTCTGTATGTCTCTGGACTTTCCTGGCACCGGATTCGGTTTGCGAAGCAATCGACTTTTATAATTGAGGATGAAACACCTTATTTTTTTGTGTATAATAAAAATCGAACATGACATACAGATGTCGTGTTACAGGTGGTATGATAAATCAGGAAGTGAAAGTGATATGAAAATAGACAGGCTTATCGGTATTCTCTCCATCCTTTTACAGGAAGAGAAAATAACTGCACCGGAACTGGCAGAACGATTTGAGGTTTCAAGAAGGACGATAAACAGAGATATCGAAGATTTATGCAAAGCCGGCATTCCGATTATGACATCACAGGGTGCAGGCGGCGGTATCCGCATAATGGATGGCTATAAGATGGATCGAACGATTCTTTCCTCGAAGGATATGCAGATGATCATGGCAGGGCTTCGAAGTCTTGACAGCGTAAGCGGCAGCCATTATTATGGGCAGCTTATGGAAAAACTTAAGGCCGGATCATCTGATTTTGTCAGTGGAAATGAGTCGATTCTTATCGATCTGTCATCATGGAATAAGGATTCTCTGTCACCAAAGATTGAACTGATTCAGGATGCCATCGAGCTTGGAAAGACACTGAAGTTTAAATATTATGCTCCGGGCGGTAATACGGAGAGGGAAATGGAACCATATTTTCTGATTTTCAAATGGTCAAGCTGGTACATCTATGGATATTGTCTGCTGAGGAACGACTATCGAATGTTCAAACTGAATCGAATGACAAAGCTGGTACATGCCGGAAATTTTGAAAAAAGAAGTGCAATTCCAATGCCGGACTTATCAAATGAGAAGATGTTTCCGCCACAGGCAAAGGTAAAAGCAGTTTTTCATTCGTCAATGAAATGGCATCTTATTGAGGAATACGGTCCGGGGTCTTTTGCAGAGATGCCGGATGGAACGCTTCTGTTTGAACATGATTATGCTGATGATGAGTCACTGCTGTCCTGGATCCTTTCATGCAGAGACAAGGTAACCGTTCTTGAACCGGAATCCATAAGGGAAAAACTGTTTCGTATCGCTTCTGAACTTGCAGAAAAATATAAGGAGATCTAAGGGAATGAAGAAATGGTATGATGAAGAATACAGATTTTCAATCGAGGTAACAGGTTTTCTGCGGGGCGACCATACAGAACACCTATGCAGAAATGGTGAAGAAATCGGTGATACATACACCTGTACATACGGCTGTCCCGTGAATGAGCAGGGCTATGGAATCTGTTCGAAAATGATGCAGATTCTTTACGGCGATATGCAGGCTGTCAGAAGCGGCGGAGATTTGACACTTATTGGAGGAATGGAAGCGAATGTGAAGGACTATGTTTGTCCGGACGGATGTGTATGCTTTCGAATGACTGTCGAAAAGACAGGCGCAGAGAATTTTTACAAGGGCAAATATTATCAGGAGTAAAGCGAAAATGGCATTTGATTTCAAGAAAGAATTTAAAGAATTTTACATGCCAAAGAACAAGCCGGAAATAGTGACTGTTCCGAAGGCAAATTACATAGCTGTAAGAGGAAAAGGGAATCCGAACGAAGAAGGCGGCGAATATAAACAGGCAGTTGGCGTATTATATGCGATAGCGTATACTTTGAAAATGAGCTATAAGTCAGATTATAAGATTGAAGGATTTTTCGAGTATGTAGTCCCTCCGCTGGAAGGATTCTGGTGGCAAGACGGAGTGAACGGCTGTGATTACAGCAGCAAAGCTGAATTCAACTGGATATCAGACATCAGACTTCCCGATTTTGTGACAAAAAAGGATTTTGATTGGGCAGTGGAGACTGCATCTGCGAAGAAGAAAATGGACTGTTCCAGAGCCGAATTCCTTACAGTTGATGAAGGCTTGTGTGTCCAGATCATGCATCACGGACCTTTTGATGATGAGCCCGCAACGGTTGCGATTATAGATAAATTTCTTGAAGATCATGGATACTGTAATGACTTCAGCCATGGCAGACTTCACCATGAGATCTATATGTCCGATGCAAGAAAGGTTGCTCCTGAGAAATGGAAGACGGTAATCAGACATCCCATATGTAAATTGTAGGGTAAGGATAAAGGTATAAATGAGATTATTTTTAAAAAAATATCAACGAATTGATGAACGTGTTGGGCTGATTTGCTGAGGGAGGGAATGTCAAATGGAATATATCCAGGTTACAAAAGAAAATTTGGAGAAAGAGCACATCTGCTGCGCAATCACAAATAATAAGGATGTACAGGTTTTATCCAAAAAATCCTGGCTGGAACAGCGTTTTGATGAAGGCCTGGTTTTCTTAAAAAGTGAGGAGAGAGGGAAGTGTTTTATCGAGTACATTCCTGCAGAGTATGCATGGAATCCAATCGATGCAGAAGGATATATGTATATTGATTGTTTGTGGGTTGCGGGTTCTTTCAAGGGGCATGGATACGCAGGCGAACTGCTGAATTATTGCATTGAGGATAGTAAACAGAAAGGAAAGAAAGGACTTTGCATTTTATCATGTGCAAAAAAGAAACCATTTCTTTCAGATCCCAGGTTCCTGAAATATAAAGGATTTGAACCCTGTGATGAAGCAGACAATGGAGTACAGCTCTGGTATCTGCCATTTGAAAAAGAATCAGAGCCGCCAAAGTTTAAGGAAAATGCCAGACATCCGCATATCGATGAAAAAGGGTATGTTCTTTTCTACACCTATCAGTGTCCTTATAATGCAAAATATGTCCCTGTTTTAGAGAACCTTGCAAAAGAGAAAGATATCAAATTTAAGGCAGTTCATATAAAGAGCAGAGAAGAAGCCCGGAATACACCAACACCGATTACAACATATGCATTGTTCTGTGATGGGGAATATATTACAAATGAGCAGATGAATGATAAGAGATTTTTAAAACTGATTTCAAAATGATAGTACGGAACTCTATACCGAGAATGGTATAGAGTCCTTTTATTAAACAACCACCAATCAGAAAATACTTGACTTTTTCTAACTATTATTATAGTCCGTTAATAGGATTATATTTGTAGGAGGGGTTATTTGGGAGATAAAGATATTTCTGAAAAAGCATTGTTGCGATATGCAGATGTGTTTGCAGATGTTGCGAATGTGCTTTTGTTTGATGGGGAGCAGCGTATTCTGCCAAACGACTTGACAGAAGTCGATCCTCACACATATTATAGTGATAAACAGAGACAGAACGTACAGATTCAGGATATTGTCAAATACTGGAAGAAAGAGGATATCCAGATTGCCTGCATCGGATTTGAAAACCAGACTTCCGTCGATCCAAACATGGTATTTCGCGTTATTGGCTATGACGGTGCCCGTTACCGTGCACAATTGAATCAGGAACGGAAGCATTTCTATCCTGTCATTACCTTGGTCTTGTACTATGGAAACAAAAAACCATGGCAGGCACCCTGTACGCTCCATGAAAGATTGAATATTCCAACAGAGTTAAAGCCATATGTAAGTGATTACAGTATCAATCTTTTTGATATTGCATATCTTTCAGAAGATACTGTCTCGAAATTTCAAAGTGATTTCCAGGTTGTTGCTGATTATTTTGTACAGAAACGATTGTATCACGATTACAAACCGTCGGAGAAACAGATTCAGCACGTGGAGGAAACACTGTTCTTACTGTCCGCCATATCAGATGACAGACGGTTTGAGGACATTATTTTTATACCAGATGAGGAGGTGCCGCATAATATGTGTGAAATTTTAGATCGAGTTGAGCAGAGAGGGTTTCAGGCCGGATATGAGCAAGGTAAGGAACAGGCGCAGATTCGTTCGCTTCTCGCCTTAATGTCCACTTTGCACCTCTCACCAGGTCAGGCTATGGATGTTCTTCAGATTCCTGAGATGAAACGGGAATATTATATGGAACGACTTTCCAGTTTCCAGATGGGAAATTTGACACGATAATCTCTGCATTGTCCATTCATCACTTGAATGACATACAAAAATTTGCAGAAATCCCTCGCAAGATACAAAAAGCCGTCAATGGCAGCTGCACTGCCATTGACGGCTTTTTCTTCATTTAACGTCTAACGTTCACTTTCTGTTTCTTATTTGCTCAGCTGAGCCAGTCTTTCCTGTACCTGTGCCATCATCTGCTGATATTTCTCAAACTTGGCTTTTTCTTCTGCAATCTTTGCTTCGGGAGCCTTGCTGATGAATTTCTCATTGCTCAGCATGCCTTTGGAACGGGCAATTTCCTTGGAAAGTTTTGCTTCTTCCTTCTTCAGACGCTCGATTTCCTTTTCAATGTCTACCAGATCTGCAAAAGGAATATAGATATTGGCACCGGGGATTACTGCAGATACGGCATCTTCGGCAATACCGGTTTTGTCTGTCTGTACTGCAACTTCAGATGCAGATGCCAGTGTAGCAAAGAATACCTTACCGTTTTTAAAAACAGAGCGGATTTCTTCGCTTTCGGATACCACATAAACCTTTGCTTTCCGGCTGGGCGGTACATTCATGGAGGTACGAACGGTACGGATTGCACGAACGGCTTCCTTAATGGTTTCAATTGCCTTTTCTTCCTCTGCAAAGTTCAGTGCTTCATCATATACCGGCCAGTCAGATACCATGATGGATTCTTCCTGGTCCTGCAGTGTACAGAAGATTTCCTCTGTGATGAAAGGAATGAAGGGATGCAGCATTTTCAGGGAACGGATCAATACGGTCTTCAGTGTCCACAATGCAGCTGCCTTTGTGCTGTCTGTATCGCTGTACAGACGGGGCTTCACCATTTCGATATACCAGTCACAGAATTCTTCCCATACGAAGTCGTAAACCTTGGACAGTGCAATACCCAGTTCGTATTTATCCAGATTTTCCGTTACTTCCTTAGCCAGTGTATTTACCTTGGACAGAATCCATTTATCTGCAGCTGTCAGTTCAGACATATCAATGTCTTCCACTTCTGCCTTATCCAGATTCATCATAATGAAACGGGATGCATTCCATACCTTATTGGCAAAATTACGGCTTGCTTCCACACGTTCCCAGTAGAAACGCATATCGTTACCGGGTGCATTGCCGGTTACCAGGGTCATACGAAGGGCATCTGCACCGTACTTTTCAATGACTTCCAGAGGATCAATACCGTTGCCCAGAGATTTGCTCATCTTGCGTCCCTGGGAATCACGAACCAGACCGTGGATCAGTACGGTATGGAACGGTGCCTTACCGGTCTGTTCATATCCGGAGAATACCATACGGATTACCCAGAAGAAAATAATGTCATAACCGGTTACCAGTACGTCTGTGGGATAGAAATATTCCAGATCCGGTGTCTTGTCCGGCCATCCCAGTGTGGAGAAGGGCCACAGTGCAGAACTGAACCAGGTATCCAGCGTATCCTCATCCTGCTTTACAGGAGCGCCGCAGTCCGGACAAACGGTAATATCTTCTCTTGTTACATGCATCTTACCGCATTTGGTACAGTAGAATGCCGGAATTCTGTGTCCCCACCACAGCTGTCTGGAAATACACCAGTCACGGATGCCGTTCAGCCAGTGCAGATAGGTTTTGGAATAACTTTCGGGAACAAATTTCAGTTCGCCGTTGTTGATTGCTTCAATGGCAGGCTTTGCCAGCTCATCCATTTTTACGAACCACTGGGGTTTTACCATGGGTTCTACGGTGGCACCGCAGCGGTCGTGGGTACCAACATTATGGGAATGAGGTTCAATACTTACCAGCAGTCCCAGTTCTTCCAGGTCCTTTACGATTGCCTTTCTCGCTTCATAACGATCCATGCCTTCATATTTCGGGCAAACACCGTTCATGGTTGCATCGTCATTCATCACATTGATTTCCGGAAGATTATGACGGCGGCCTACTTCAAAGTCGTTGGGGTCGTGGGCAGGTGTGATTTTAACAGCACCGGTACCGAATTCCTTATCTACATAGCTGTCTGCGATGATCGGAATTTCCTTATTCATAATCGGCAGAATCAGAGTTTTACCGATCAGATGGGTATATCTTTCATCGTCAGGGTGTACCGCTACTGCAGTATCGCCCAGCATGGTTTCCGGACGTGTGGTGGCAATTTCGATAAATTCATCGCTGTCCTTAACCGGATACTTGATATGCCAGAAATGGCCTGCCTGTTCCTCATGGATTACTTCTGCATCAGAAATGGAGGTCTTACATACAGGACACCAGTTGATGATACGGCTTCCCTTGTAGATCCAGCCTTTGTTGTACATGCGTACAAATACTTCTCTTACGGCTTTGGAGCAGCCCTCATCCATGGTAAAACGTTCTCTGGACCAGTCAGCGGAAGAACCCAGTTTTTTCAGCTGATTGATAATACGTCCACCGTATTCTTCTCTCCACTCCCATACGTGTTCCAGGAATTTTTCACGGCCGATTTCTGCCTTTTCAATGCCTTCCTTGCGAAGCTTTTCCGCAACTTTGACTTCCGTGGCAATACTTGCATGATCCGTGCCGGGCTGCCACAGTGCTTCGTAACCGGACATTCTCTTATAACGGATCAGGATATCCTGCATAGTATTGTCCAGCGCATGACCCATATGCAGCTGACCGGTAATATTCGGCGGAGGCATCACAATGGTAAACGGTTTCTTATCAGGATTTACTTCAGCTTTAAAATAGCCTTTTGCCATCCATTTGGAATACAGTTTATCCTCAATGGCCTGAGGATTATAATTCTTTTCCAGCTCTTTTGACATAACTCTCTCCTTTTACAAATTAAACAGATTGATGATTGTTATCTATTCAGCAGGTACCGGAAATAAAAGAAGCCCTTCTGTGCATTGCTGCACAGAAGGGCGTATGATCGCGGTACCACCTTCGTTGGTTCTCTTATCCGTTAACGCCGGCAACGGGACCGACTACCCGCCGCAGAATTCACAAACGTATTCTGCGCTTTCACCGATCCGGTTCAGAAGCTACCTTCCATCGATGCTGCTCCGGATAATCTTTCAGCCGGTGAATCATCCTCTCTGCTGACGTCTTCGATGTACTCCTCTTCGTCATAACCTTTCGATCTGTCTGAAACAGACAGGTTTTTTTATGAAAAACATTATAAGCAGGTTTTTTTTGTTTGTCAAGTCGGCATTGTGAAATAAGCCTGTTCCTGTCTCACTGAAACCGCTTCTTCAGTTCTTCATACTTGTCAGCCGTCAGAAGCGCATCTTCTGTCCGTCCCTTAAAATACACCACATAGGTCCATCTTCCATAGGGCTCAATCCTGCGGATACAGGAAAGATTGATGATATACGACTTATGACTTCTGAGAAACTGCGATGGATTCAGCTTCTTTTCCAGTTCAGAAAGGCTGACCGATGTCACATACCGGTCCTGATGGGTGTAGATTACCGTCGCATGATTTTCCCTCTGAATCAGAACAATGTCCGGTATATCCACAAAGCTCATGCTCTCCTTCCCTTTGACCAGAAGCCTGTCCTGCCGGTACTCCGGCTTTTCCAGCTGCTCCCCTTTTTCGTACCGGCTGCCGGGTGCAGCCCCACTTTCCGTCATTTCTGCAATCCGCTTCAGGGTCCTGTCAACCCGGTCCAGAGAAAAGGGTTTTACCAGATAATCAAAGGCATACAGCTCAAAGGCCTCGGACATATACTCTGCATGAGCTGTCGCAAATATGATCTTCAGCTTCGGATTCAGATCCGTGAGAATCCGGGCACACTCAATGCCATTTTCATTCTCCCGCGTTCCACCGATTCCGATATCAATAAATGCAACTTCCGGAGCAGTTTTTCGAAACTGCAGAATGGCCTCTGTCAGATCACTGCATTCTGCTGCCACTTCAAATTCCTGATGTTTTTCGATGATTTTACGAAGAACCAGTCTGACACCGGGTTCATCGTCTACCAGCATAACCTTGATAGCCATGTAACTTCTCACTTCTTCTTTTTCTTCGTTTTACCGAAACAGGATCCCCCAGAATTTCCGCCCAGAGAACTGCCTGCTTCAGATCCGGCTGATCGTAAACGGCTTCCTGCATCGATTTCCCCGATGTCCTGCAGGCATCTGCCGGATCACAATGGCCGCATTCCTCTGCCGGTGTCAGTTCCTGATGGCCGATATGACCGACGCGGATCGTCTCTTCATTCTCCGCTCTGCGGTCTGCTTCTTCTGTTTCATCCGGATCCCAGCCCATATTTCGGGTTATTCCGGAATCCAGCATGGAATTCAGCACATTTCCTGCAGACTTTAACCCTTCGAAAAGTTCTCCGGCAACCTCCCCCAGAAAATCCTCCAGTTTTTCATATTCCCCGTTTCTGTAATTCCGGCTTCCTCTGTTATTCCAGCCCATGTTGCTCCATAGTTTATTATTCATATAACATCCTCACTGGATTTCCATAATCTGTCCGGATCATATCCTACTCCGTAATCTTCTTATCCTTCGCATCTCCGCCGATCTGCTGTCTCATGGCAGTGTCTGCCTTCAGATTCTGCAGTTCATAATAATCCATAACACCCATACGGCCTTCTCTTAAAGCCTGAGCCAGCGCCTTGGGGACCTCTGCCTCGGCTTCCACTACGTAAGCACGCATTTCCTGTTCTTTGGCAATTGCCATGGCACGACGCTCTTCTGCTTTTGCCTGGGCAATATTTTTATCTGCTTCTGCCTGTAAGCCCTGCAGATGGGCACCGATATTTCTGCCCACATCAATATCTGCAATATCAATGGACAGAATTTCAAAGGCTGTGCCGGAATCCAGTCCCTTGGTCAGAACACGTTTGGAAATATCATCGGGATTTTCCAGTACCTCTTTATGGGAAACGGCAGAACCGACAGTAGTTACAATACCTTCACCGATACGGGCAAGAATCGTTGCTTCACCGGCACCTCCCACCAGACGCTCCAGGTCCGCTCTTACGGTTACTCTTGCCTTAACCAGCAGTTCGATACCATCCTTTGCCACCGCTGATACATTGGTGGTTTCAATTACCTTGGGATTAACACTCATTTTCACCGCTTCCAGAACATTTCGTCCTGCCAGATCAATGGCTGCCGCTTTTTCAAATTTCAGTTCAATGCCTGCACGTTCCGAAGCGATCAGTGCATTTACCACATTATCAACGTTGCCGCCCGCAAGGTAATGTGCTTCCAGCTGATTGACACCCAGTTCAAGACCTGCTTTTCTTCCCTTAATCAAGGGGATTACAATACGGGCAGGTTTTACTCGTCTCAGACGCATTCCGATCAGGGTAATGATACTGATCCGCACATTGGCTGCCAGCGCGGAAACCCAGAGGCCCACCGGCACAAAGGAGAAAAATAAAATAACAAGTAATAAAACAATACCTAATACGGTAATACCTAAAATCCATTCCATAAAAATACCTCTCTCAATATCTTTTTCAAATCGACGCCTGCGAAGATTGGACGTCGGATTCGGTTTGCGAAGCAAACATTTTCCTGTCAGTAATCACTGCTATTCGCTGATGTTTCTTACAATCAGTTTGGAGCCTTCCACTTTAATAATCTTTACTTCGCTTCCTGCCGATATGTAGTCCCCTTCTGACAGGACATCAAAATTCACCTCGTCAATCTGTACAACACCTGCCGGTCTCAGATCTGTTCTTGCTTTTCCCTGTTTTCCCAGCAGATATTCCAGATCACTGGAACTCAGATACCCCTCGGTTCTGGTCTGCTCTTCTTCCAGTACCAGCGGTGAATGAAGAAATCCTTTGGAAAACAGGAGCAATGCCGCTGCCAGCAGAATTCCCAGCACTGCCAGTACCGCTATGGTGATCAGAATTCCCTCGGTTACGGTATCTGCCAGCACAAATACCCCGGCCACCAGACAGATGATCCCTGCAATTCCCGGTATGGAAAATCCGGGAAGAACCATTTCAATTCCTGCCAGTATGAATCCGGCAGCAAGAAGAATAATTCCCATAATGGTCAAACTGTCCATCCGCATCTCTCCTTTCTTTCTGAATCTATCTATGACTATTATAATTCATTTCGAAAATCCGAAAAGGCATATCCTGTCAATTATGCAGTTTTCCCGCTGTGTTGTCAGATATTTCCATTGAAATTACACCGTATATGCTCCAGACCATTACAAGTCTGATTTCTATGTACTGCCATATACAGATTACCGGCTCATCTTCTTCCTGATTTTTTCGGCATGTTTCCGCGGAATCAGAACTGTAAATACCGTTTCTTCCTCACTGCTTCTCAGACGGATTTTCCCCCCTGCCTGTCTGACAGCCGCTTCCACAATTGCAAGTCCCATGCCGTGTCCTTCTTCTTTTTTGGTGGTAAAGCCCTGCTGAAAAATCAGCTTCTGCATTTCTTCCGGAATGGCCGGACCGTTATTGTGCACGGAAAAACGATAGGATTCACCTGATTCACTGATTCCCACCACCAGCTTCTTTTCTCCCTGCTTCTCCTGAAGGGCGGTAATGGCATTGTCGATGAGATTGCCCAGAATCTTGCATAATTCCCATGGTTCCATAGGAAGATCATCCAGCTGTGTACTGACTTCCGGATAAAAATCAATTCCCTTTTTTTCCGCTGTTTCGATCTTTGCCTGCAAAAGAGCATTTACCGCAGGCTGAGATGTTTTCAATGCACGGTTCACTTTCATGATATCTTTAAAAACCGGCCGCATATAGTTCCTTGCTTCTTCGTATGCTTCCAGTTCCAGCAGACCATAAACCACCTGAAGCTGATTAAGATAGTCATGTCTCTGTTCCCGCAGTTTTCTGTTGAATTCTTCCAGCTGCCCCATGCTCTCTCTGTAATTCCATTTTTCGTATCGGTTGATGGAAAACTGACAAAGCAGAGACATAATGCTGCTGAGCAGCAAAAGACCGATACTGATATACAAAAGATATTCTGTAGGAAATAGAATGGACAGCAGCAATGCCAGAACAATCCCCATGCCCAGAAGAAACTGAGCTGCATTAATTAAAAAAAGTACTTTAGATAATTTTCGAATTGTCATAAGCTTTGTTTCCGTTCTGAAATTCCCCTGTAAACATCACATGCCATGCAGCATATGCTGCATGGCATGTTTCATCTTTACAGATTCAATTTTGTATTACATGGGATATCTTTCATTTTCCTCAATCAGAACCTGAGGCTTGCCGCTTTCTGCGATACGTGTTTCGCCGGGCTTGATGGTTCCTCTGCTTTCAATGATGCAGTTTTCAAGATGAACATTATCACTTATATAAACATCGTTGAGGATGACACAGTTTTTAACAACAGCATTGTTGCCGATGAATACCTTCTTGAACAGAACAGAACCTTCCACTTCACCATTGATGATACATCCGCTGGAGATCAGGCTGTTCTTAACCTTTGCACCGGGATTGTACTTGGCAGGCGGATTGTCATCGATCTTTGTATAAATTTCAGGATAAGTTCTGAAGAAGAAATCTCTTGTTTCCTTATCCAGGAAATCCATATTCAGTTTGTAGTAGGAATCCACATCAGAGATCTTGCCCCAGTATGTTTCCAGAGGATAGGAGTAAATCTTTTTGATGCTCTTGTAGCGGATCAGAATATCGTTAACAAAATCATAACGGTCTTCTTCTGCTGCTTTTTCAATCAGGTCAATCAGAAGTCTTCTTCTGATTACATAGATACCGGTGGATACAACACTTGAATTTGCAGTTACAGGCTTTTCTTCCATATCTGTAATGCGGCCATTCTCATCTGTTGTAACAATACCATACTGGGTCAGGTCAGTACCTTCGGGCATTTTCTTGGTAACAACTGTAATATCAGCACCCTTTTCCACATGGTAATCAATAACCTTATCAAAGTCAATCTTATATACGGAATCGCCGGAAGCAATTACCACATAAGGTTCATGCTGACTCTTTAAGAAGTCCAGATTCTGGTAAATGGAATCTGCAGTACCACGGTACCATTCTCCGTTTTCAGCTGTAATTGTAGGGGAGAATACATAAAGACCTCCCTGTTTTCTGCCAAAATCCCACCATTTTGCGGAATTCAGATGCTGATTTAAAGAACGGGCATTGTACTGTGTCAGTACAGCAACTGTCTTAATATGGGAATTGGTCATGCTGCTCAGTGCGAAATCGATGCATCTGTAGCTGCCGCCTACCGGCATAGCCGGAATCGCACGTTTTCTGGTCAGCACTCTCATTTTTTTGTTATTGCCGCCTGCTAAAATAATACCTACTGCTTTCATCTGGAGGCACCCTCCTTTACAATGTAATCACCGCTGTCAAGGTAAGAACCATCGGTGTAATCTTCTTTTGTGGTTACACCTGCGATTGCAGTATTAATACCAATCTTAACGCCATCCGGAATTACGGAACCATCAGCAATCGTTACAAGATCGGATGCATATACCTTTTTGCTCAGCTTGCTTTCTTTATATTCAAAATCTCTGGTACCAAGTACACAGTTTTCACCAATTTTTACTTTTTCTGCAATGATGGACTTATCAATTACAGTGCCTTTACCTACTACGGTATCGGACATGATAATAGAGTTGCGAACTACAGCGCCCTCTTCAATAATAACACCGGAACCGATTACAGAGTTGGAAACTTCACCATGGATTTCTGTGCCTTCGCCGATGATGCAGCGATTGATTACTGCATTATCACTTACGTACATAGGGGGATACTGATCGCACTTGGTGTATACTTTCCAGAACTCTTCGTACAGGTTGAATTCGGGAATGATATCAATCAGTTCCATATTGGCTTCCCAGTAAGATGTCAGAGTACCAACATCCTTCCAGTATCCATTGAATTCGTAGGAGAAGATTCTTTCACCATTATTGAATATGTAGGGAATTACATGCATACCAAAGTCACAGTTGGGCTGTTCTGCAGTAGCCAGAAGAGCATCTCTTAACTTGGACCAGGTGAAGATGTAAATACCCATGGAAGCCAGATTGCTTCTGGGGTTTGCAGGTTTTTCTTCAAACTCTACGATTCTGTTTGTTTCATCTGTTAATACCAGACCAAATCTGCTTGCTTCTTCCCACGGTACAGGCATGGTAGCGATTGTCAGCGCTGCGTCATGGCTCTTGTGGTAATCCAGCATGATTTCATAATCCATCTTGTAAATGTGGTCACCGGAAAGGATCAGTACATACTCGGGATTGTATGTATCAATAAATCTGATATTCTGATAAATTGCATTAGCAGTACCGGTATACCATTCGGTGTTGCCGCTTTTTTCATAAGGGGGAAGGATAGCTACACCGCCAACATTACGATCCAGATCCCAGGGCATACCAATGCCGATATGTGTGTTCAGACGCAGAGGCTGATACTGAGTCAGTACACCTACTGTATCAATGCCAGAGTTGATACAGTTACTAAGGGGGAAGTCAATAATACGATATTTGCCGCCGAATGCCACAGCAGGTTTTGCACCTTCAGTAGTCAGAACGCCGAGACGGCTGCCCTGTCCACCTGCAAGAAGCATAGCGACCATTTCTTTTTTAACCACGTTATCACCTCTTAAAGTTAAATTTATTTGTAAAAGCATTATAACATACTTTTCTTATAATGTGAACAAATATTTCAGGCTGCTTTTTCACTTTTTATGTATTTTATATGTTTCTATTCCGTCTGGCACAACACATTTACAAAGTTTTTCGTCACTTTTCCCAATAAAGACGGATCGTCCCGACGCTCTGTCCTGTAATCCCAAAACAAAAATTGATGTTATTTTATTACTATTCTCACTATATTCACCCCTTTTACAGACACATTTTGGTAGGTAGCACCATGAACGATACCAATTTTATAAAGAGAATTTGTAATGTTTCACGGATACGGGAGATTTATATTTCTCAATGGAAACTGCTTGAACATGTGTAATAAATGTTATATACTGGTATGAGGCTTTTAAACATATTTGTCTGTCTGTGACGGACTGATTTTTTTTAACCTTTTCAGACCGCAAACAGAGTAATTTTAACATATCAGACATTACCGGACTGCATAACAAAGCCAGTTTCGGACAAAACTGTAAAGACAAATTTTTAAATACAAACTAGGAAAGGAAAAGCTAATTTTAGCAGTATCTACGCCATGAAACTGACAACAATCAAAGATATCTTTCGCAATCCCGAACAGTACCTCGGTCAGGAAATTTCTGTCGGCGGCTGGGTTCGCAGCATCCGCAGTTCCAAGACCTTTGGTTTTATTGTATTAAATGACGGTTCTTATTTCCAGAACCTGCAGATCGTATACAATGACTCCGCTGAAAATTTCAGCGAAATCTCTCATTATAATGTGGGTACCTCTCTCATTGCCACCGGTACTCTGGTTGCAACTCCCCAGGCAAAACAGCCTTTCGAAATGCAGGCATCCAGTGTGGTTCTGGAAGGTCCTTCCAGTCCGGATTATCCGCTTCAGAAAAAGCGCCATGGCATGGAATTCCTTCGTACCATGCCTCATCTGAGACCCCGTACCAATACCTTCCTTGCCGTATTCCGTGTACGCTCTCTGATTGCAGCTGCCATCCATGAGTTCTTCCAGTCCAACGACTTCGTATACGTTCATACCCCCCTGATCACAGCAAGTGACTGTGAAGGTGCCGGCGAGATGTTCCAGGTTACCACCATGGATCTGAACAACCCTCCCAGAACAGCCGATGGCGAAATTGATTATTCAGAAGACTTTTTCGGTAAAATGACCAACCTGACCGTAAGCGGACAGCTGAATGTGGAACCTTTCTGCATGGCATTCCGCAATGTTTACACCTTTGGTCCCACATTCCGCGCAGAAAATTCCAATACTGCACGACATGCTGCCGAATTCTGGATGGTAGAGCCCGAAATGGCCTTTGCAGATCTGAGTGACAACATGGAAGTGGCAGAAGCCATGCTGAAATATATCATCCGCTATGTACTGGAAAAAGCTCCCGAAGAAATCAACTTCTTCAACTCTTTTGTAGACAAGGGGCTTCTGGACCGTCTGAACAATGTCCTGAATTCCGAATTCGGTCATATTACTTATACAGAAGCAGTGGAACTGCTGATGAAACACAACGACAAGTTCGATTATAAGGTAAGCTGGGGCTGCGATCTGCAGACAGAACATGAACGCTATCTGACCGAACAGATTTTCAAACGTCCTGTCTTTGTAACGGATTACCCCAAGGATATCAAGGCCTTCTACATGAAGCTAAACGAAGATGGAAAAACCGTTGCCGCCATGGACTGTCTGGTACCCGGTATCGGTGAAATCATCGGCGGCAGCCAGCGTGAAGATGATTACGACAAGCTGGTTGCACGTATGGATGAACTGGGTCTTAAGAAGGAAGATTATGAGTTCTATCTCGATCTTCGTAAATACGGTTCCGTACGTCACTCCGGTTTCGGTCTGGGCTTCGAACGCTGTGTTATGTACCTGACCGGTATTTCCAACATCCGCGATGTCCTGCCTTATCCCAGAACCGTAGGCAGCTGCGAACTGTAATTTTCAGCAGATAAAACGATTACAACAAATATACGTCTGATAAAGGGTCTGCCGCATTGCGGCAGACCCTTTTTGTATGATTTCCTCTGTTGGTGGAAAGATATATGATGCTGAAACATTGAAGAAATGGACGTTTCAGGCATTTATAATATTGAAGAAACGGGCATTTCGAAATGCTACATCTTTATATACTGGTATGACACCCTCTGATTGACTGATTTTCACCGTGGAATTATAATATAACCAACAGTAAACAGTGCCCTCCCCTTACTCTGTTTGCAAGTATGCCTCACTTTAATTGACAAACTAAGTGTCTTAAACAAAAAGGAGATCCCATGAAATCAATTGAAACCAAAACATCTGCCTGCAATGGATGTACCAGATGTCTCCGCCGCTGCGAAGTGAAAGCCATTACATTATCGGATGGCTTCGCTTCCATCAACGATGATCTTTGTATTCTCTGCGGAGAATGTATTTCTGCCTGCCGCAGAAAAGCACGTTTTTACCTGAGTGATCTGTCTAAAATTTCCGCCTGGCTGTCAGCCGGACAGAAAATTGCTGTCATTCTGGACCCCTCCTACATAGGTGCTTTTCCCACCATCAAAGGCGGACAGCTGATCACAGCTCTTCGGAAAGCCGGTTTTGCCTTTATCCACGAGTCATCTGAGGCTGCTGCTGCCATTACATTACAGCTGACGGAACTGGCCAGAGGCGACGGAATCAACAATATCATTACCTCCAACTGTCCTTCCATCAACAAAATGATCGAAACCTATTATCCGGATCTGCTGGATTGCCTGGCACCCATTGCCTCTCCCGCAGTTGCAGAAGGACGCTATCTGAAACAAAAGTACGGAAAAGATACCCTGGTAGTTTCTGTCAGCCCCTGTATTGCCCGCAAGGATGAAGCATATGCCCCTGAAAATAAAGGCTGTATTGATGGTGTTCTGACATTTTACGAACTGTTCAATCTGCTGAACCGACATGAAGTCATACCGGAAGAATGTGAAGAAAGTCTCCCGGACAATGAAAATACCGGCATCAATCAGTTTTATTCCACTGCCGGCGGTATCATCACTGCCCTGCGCATGCAGGAAAATTTTCCGTATGATCGTTACATGAGCTTCCATATCAGCGGAATTGTCAACTGCAAAAATGTACTGGGCGAACTGAGAAACGGTATTTATACCAATTGTGTCATTGAAATGAACGCCTGTCCAGGCGGCTGTGTCAACGGTCCTCTCCGCCCCGACGGAAGTTCCGGCTACAAAAATAACCTTCGTATCAAAAGTCATACAAATCGGGTATCCGTATCGCCGGAAAAGGTCAGAGAATTCCTGTCCATTGCTCCCATTGGTCAGGAATACACGGATAAAACCCCTTCTCTCCCCATGCCTTCTGAGGAGGAAATCAAAGCCATGCTTGTGAAAATAGGACGCAAAAGCCGATCCAGCGAACTGGATTGCGGTGCCTGCGGATACCGTACCTGCCGCGAAAATGCCATCGCCATCTGCCAGGGCCGTTCCACCCATGACCGCTGTATCCAGTATCTGCACGATAAAGCTTCTTCTCTTGCGAATCTGGTTATGGACGCAACTCCCAATATGGTTATGATTCTGGACAGTGAACTGACAATTCAGGAATTTTCAGAATCCTGCAGCAAATGTTTCCATATCCCTCATGATGAGGCCATCGGCAAACAGCTGGTTGAACTGATCGATGATACCGATTATATCTGGGCACTGGAAAAGAAAACCCATCTCCGCAACAAAATTGTGGAACTGCCCGATTACGATCTGGTCGTTCAGCAGAACATCACCTATCTGAAAAAGGAACACGGTCTCCTGGTTATTCTGATTGATATCACCCGCGAACATCGCCGCGAGGAAGAAGAATATCTGAAAAAGCTGGAAATTGCCGAACTGGCTCAGAAGATCATTGACAAGCAGATGATGTCTGCTCAGATGATTGCCGGACTCCTGGGTGAAACCACCGCTGAAACCAAGGTTACTCTGAACAAACTCTGCCGGTCACTGCTCGGAGAGGAAGGCGGTGATGTCTGATGTATATTGATATGGATTACCGCAGTCTGAATCATGCCGGTGAAGAGCTCTGCGGTGACCGGGTGGAAATGGTTACCACGGAGCATTCCAAAATCCTGATTCTGGCTGACGGCATGGGAAGCGGTGTCAAAGCCAACATTCTTTCCACTCTGACTTCCAGTATCCTGGCCACCATGTTCCGGGAAGGCGCAACCATTGACGAATGCCTGGATACCATTCTCTCCACTCTGCCTATCTGTCAGGAACGCCACGTTGCCTACTGCACCTTTACGGTTCTGCAGGTAAATGATGATGGAACGGCCTATCTGGCAGAGTATGATAACCCGGACACCATCCTGATCCGTGACGGAGAAATTGTGGAACTGGAACGGACAAAGCGTGTAATTGAAGAAAAGACCATTCAGGAGGCCCGATTTACTGTACAGGATGGAGATGTTTATGTCATCATGTGTGACGGCTGCCTCTACTGCAGCCCCGGTCTTACTCTGAATATGAATTGGGACAGAAACCGCATGTGCCGCATTGCCAAAAGAGAAGCCCGTTTCGCTCCCTATGCCAAACGAATTGCCTTTTCCGTGGTTCAGGAATGTGACGATCAGTACTGGGGACAGCCCGGTGATGATACCACAGCCGCTGTTATGCGAATCTCCAGACCACACACTCTGCGCATTATGACCGGTCCTCCGGTTCAGAAAGAGGACGATGAACGTATGGTCCGCGATCTGATGGCCGATGATGAAAACGGGGAAGACTGTACCCGAATCGTATGCGGCGGAACCACTGCCCAGATTGTATCCAGAATTCTCGACCGTCCCATCGAACCGGTCAGACAGGATCCGGATCCGGATGTTCCCCCCTATGATTCCATTAAAGGCATCGATCTGGTAACGGAGGGTGTCATTACCCTGCGGAGAGTACTGGAGATCATGGAACCCTGTGTCACCGGTCAGCTATTGGATGAATCCTTCTTCGAGGAGGTTGACAAGGACAACGGAGCCGGACTGATCATGACAGCCCTTTTTGAAGACTGTTCCCATCTGGAATTACTGGTGGGACAGGCCATCAATGAGTCCTATGAAAGCTCCGGTATCGGAGCCAATCTGTCAGCCAGAAACGACCTGACCCGGGGACTGGTTCGAGTTGCAGAAGCAATCGGCAAAACTGTTACTGTAAAGTATTATTGAAAACTAAAAAACCGGACAGGTACTGAAACCAAAGAACCCATTTCAGGGATCATCTGCGGTTTCGGCACCGGCCCGGTTCCTTTTTTCAATTAATTTCAGCTTGTCCCGGCGCGTCATTTTTTTAATAGCCGCCTCCCGTTTCATGGCCTGAATTCTGTCCTCAAATATTTCATGATAAACAAGAGTTACCGGCAGACGGCTTTTTGTATATTTTGCACCTTTCCCTGCATTATGCATCCGGACTCTTTTCTCCAGATCATTGGTCCAACCGGTATAAAGACTTCCATCTGCACAGCAGACCATATAAACATAATTATTCTTCTGTTCTTTTCTGTTTTTTTCCATTTTTCTTTTTACAGATACTTCCATTCTCACTGCTGCAACATTTTTTCCAGACTGCATATACTGATACCAGTATAAGTCAGACAAATGACCATGTATTTCATCAATGGTAAAACACATATCCTGATTATAACGCATTTCCCCTGTTTTTTCATTCTTTTCTGAACGCTTCGGTCTGCCGGCGGACCGTGCTTCATATACCGGCTGCAGCTTCTTCATCTTCTGAAAAACTGCAGCCTTTTTGCTGTTTCCTTATGAAATCATTTCACAATCAGCAGCTTTTGTCCCGGCTTCAGCTCATCGGAATTCAGTTCGTTGACTTCCCGCACAGAAGCCAGTGATACATAAAATTTCCGTGCAACACTCCACAGGGTATCCTGCGGTCTGACCACATATCCTGCGATACCAGGCATATTGTCAATTTTCTCCGCCGGCACCGGTTTCATGTCAATTTCTGTAATCATACGGATGGATTTTTTACTGCAAAAAGCAATGCAAAACCCGGCAGTCAGGCGGATCTCCACCTCATCTGCGCCCGCCAGAACCGCATTTACCTGTTCCACTGAAGAGGAAATCCGAAGCAGTTCACTGTGTCCTGCGTTTCCTCCGTTCTGTGACTGCACAATGTAAGAAAACGGATACTCCTGATGTCTGGAATCATATGGATTTTCCTGATCCGCCTGCTGGTAGAGCAGTTCCACGGAAATAACACCTTCCAGTACCAGCCCATCTTCACCGGGATGATAATCCTCCACTTTAACAGCAGCCTCCACATCTATGATCTGCACCAGGGGTTTCTGTGCATGAAGAGGCATGTTAAAATTCATCTTCATCCGGCTGTCATTGCAGGAATCCAGAACAATCATATCCGTTTCCGGTCTGGTTATGGAAAACTCCATTTCCGGCATATAAACATCTTCCAGAAATTCCATCCGCTGCTCTTCAAAAAGAATCAGATCACACTGCAGAACCGCCTCCACGGAAATCTGACGCATCTCTCCATCTTCATCCTCTTCCGCTGAAATTTCCGTATGGGCAAGCTGTACACAGGAAGCCGACAACATCAGATCGGTAATATGAGGAGATTCTATCTGACCTCCCACTGCAATCTGACGTTCCACCCACTGAATGGGCATATGATCGTCTGCTGACCGGTACATCAGAAACAGTGACAGATCTCCGCTGATGGAAAGAAAACCGTTCTCCGCTCTGGTTTTCACATTGTGCAGACGCAGATTCTGAAAAATCACCCGGTCTATGTCCGGCTTTCCTCCCGGCAGGTCAAACAGTTCCTTTATCCGCAGCGTATCCTTCCCACAGATCTGCAGCCCGGTAAACTGCTCTGTTACAGCCAGCGTTTCTGCATCGGAAGGATAACTGACACCCACCGCCGGCTCCTCCTGTCTCAGGCAAATGGGATACAAATTAAAAGTTACCACTGCTTTCACATTCATTTTTCTGGGATGAATCATCTGTGCACTCAGATCTTCCATGGACCAGAGTACCGTCACCTTTTCTCCATCTTTACACCCATCGTAATTTACCGTATCTTCAAAGGCAAAGTCCCCATGAATACAGGACAGCTCTCCATGTTCTTCACTGGTATATAAAACGGAAAACTCCAGATGACCTGACATGCGGATTTTTCCTCCCCCCGATCGGATTTCATCCACATGTACATGTCCGCTTTGCATGACAATATTCCGAATATCCGCATTCTGATCGGATACATTGATATCATCATCAAATGTCAGCTGTGTTGTAAGACATTCTCCTCCTGTACCGTATGTAATTGTTTTTTTCAGCAAATCCATAACTGTACACGCCTCCTTTTCTTTCCGATGCAGATGGAAACCAAAACCAGTAAAACCGGCAGTAAATCAGGTGAAATATACCGTCAGATCATTCAACGGCAGTTTCACCACAATCCAGGGCGCGCAGGTGCTTTCAGCCGTTTCAGCTGTCTCTTCCGGCATGGGGCCATGCAGTTCTGTATCAATATACAGCAGCTCCCCTGCCTGATAGATTTCCTTTACGGAAATACTGTAGCCTCCTGTTTCCTGCCGTCCATACCCCACTGCCAGATACATATTGTTCCCATCAGAAAAACTGAGTCTGAAATCCTTCTCCTTTCTCTCCTCAATCAGTTTCCTCATCTCCTCCGGAACCTCCTGATCCGAAATAATCTGATAATCCACATCGGCTGTTTTCTCCGGCTTTTTTTCACCGCTGCACGCCCAGAAAATAAGCCCGCAGATAATCAGAATTACAACCAGAATCATTATCTTCACAGCATAATGAACGTATTTTCTCATATTTTCGTATAACCTCCCCTATTGTACACTCACTGCTTAACCATCCATCGATATATCATATTGTTATCAGAAACAAAATATGATACACTGATAGAAAAGTATTAATAAAAGAAAACCATCCGACATCATTTAGAATGGTTTTCCATTCTGGAGGATTTTATGCATAATAATTCCAAATTAATTCAGGAAATGGTAACATATTACGCCGGCGACCCACAGCAGATCCAGCATCTTCTCAAGGTCTACAGCTTTGCTTCTCTGATTGCAGACTGTGAAGAAATAGACGAAGAAACACGCTTTATTCTGGAAACTGCTGCAATTGTTCATGATATCGGCATTCGAATGAGCAGAGAAGTTTACGGGGACAGCAATGGAAAACATCAGGAAGAACTCGGTCCTGATGCAGCAAGACCCATGCTGGCCAAGCTCAGTTATGACCCGCCCATTGTGGATCGTGTCTGCGAACTGATCGGCCGTCATCATACCTATACCAATATCGATGGTCTGGATTGTCAGATTCTGATTGAAGCTGATTTTCTGGTTAACCTTCATGAAGAACACATCTCAAAAGAGGGAATTGCTTCCGCCTTGAAAAACATTTTCCGGACACACACCGGAATTATGTTGTGTAAACAGATGTTCAACATAGAAGATCCTGTTCCGGATGAAGAATAAATTGATTCAGATGCGCCAGAAAATTCTGGCGTTTTTCCTCCTGACGGATGACCTGAACCAGTTTCCGGATATTTTTTTCCGGTACCCATGCTTTATTGGACTGTATATAGAAATTAATCTGCTTCCAGTATTTCTCAGGAAACAAAAAGAGGCAGTATAAAAGCTGTCGCTCCACCTGCGATATGGGATTGCTGTTACTGTAAATGGTCAGAAGTGTTTCTGCCAGCTGCCAGTTCCAACCGTGTTTTTCCATACATTTCCTGAGGAACAGATAAAAATCTCCAATCTGCGGACCCAGATGGATCCTGCTGCTGCGGCAGATCCAGTTTTCATTTTTGCCGAATATCAGATTGTGATAATGAAAATCCCCATGACAAATTTCATTATCAATCTGGTCGGAAACACCATTCAGCATTTCCATCGCCCATTCTGCCTGTTCCAGGTAAATGGGCGTTTTTTTCATGATCAGCTGTTCCAGCTCGTTTTTATTGTGCCTTTTTCGTACGTACCGCTGTACCCGGACCAGTTCTCTTTTTCTCCGCTCCCACAGTTCCAAAAATGGTTCCGCCGTCGCGAGCCGATCAGAATATTCTTCTGCAGAAATGATTTTTAATGCCCTGTGCATACAGGCACATGCCTGTGCTCCCATATACAGATCTTCTTCGTTTTTCACCTCACATTCTTTTCCTTCTGTCCATTCCTTCAGCACAAAATTCCTTCCGAATCGGTCTGATGTCAGATAATGTTCCTCTCTGTTTTTTATAAAATGATCCATCCGTAAGGAACCCATACCGCCGGATAACTGCCAGAATTCTGTCATTCCGGCCATTTCCGCTGCTTTGCAGAGATCCGCCTCCAGCTGCAGTCTCTCCTCCCCGGCATCTGTCTCCTGCCATATATACAGGCCGTCTTCTGCCATGCACAGCCATCCTCCTCTGACTTTTCTGATGTTTTTAATCGATATGTCATACATTTCCAGCATGGCAGTATCCCTATCATACATTTCCATCCCCTCCTGATCACCCAAAATTACAGACACACCGTATGATCCATGCCGACAAACGAGCCAGCCTCACAGAACGACAAAAAACAGGATTGCATTTCTACAATCCTGTACATCTTATGAAAAAGAAAACTCTTTCATGACTTTATTCGGTTCTTCTTCTGTATAGATTCAGCAATACCTCCTTCTGATTATCTTCCGGATAATCCAGAACATGCATCAGAAGCTGATTCAGTACTTCTCCCATCTCTTTTCCCGGTTTCATACCTGCTTCCATCAGATCCTTTCCGGAAACAGCCAGAGTTTTCATGGATACGCACTGTTCCGCTACCAGTATCTTCCTGTAAATTTCCTCTATTGCGTCCAGATGCTGCAGCGCTTCTTCTTTTGTCTGCGCGTTCTTTCCCTGTGCGTCTGCCCGCATCAGCGCCAGTGCATCCGGGAAAATATCCGGACCAATCTTATAAATTGCCCTTCGTACTGCCCGGTCTGTATGCTGTATTCTGTAATCATGGCACGCAACCAGGCGGCAGGTAATATCCAGGTTATGGTTGTCATATTTCAGTCGTTTCATAACCTTTCTGGCAATATCCCTGCTTACTTCCGGATGTCCCATAAAATGGGCATTGCCCTCTTCATCCACTGTTTTGCAGATGGGTTTTCCCAGATCATGCAGTACAGCCGCCAGTCTCAGCGGAAGCTTATCCGGTGTATGCACCAGAACCTGCAGGGTATGCTCTCCCACCGTATAACAATGATACGGACAATTCTGTTCACAATCCATGGTTCTGTCAAACTCCGGAAGAATCACTGCTGTAATACCGGACTCATAAAGCTTGCGAAAATGCCCCGGATTGGGTGACAGCAGCAGCTTGGTCAGCTCTGCCTGAATACGCTCTGCACTGATCTTTTTCAGATCCGGAGCCACCCGGATAATTGCATTCCAGGTTTCTTCCTCAATCTCAAATCCCAGCTGGGCTGCAAACCGCACGGCACGCATGATACGCAATACATCTTCGTGAAAACGATCCTCCGCCCTGCCGACACAGCGGATAATCCCTGCCTCCAGATCATCCTTTCCGCCAAAAAGGTCAATGATCCCCTCGTCGGGATTGTACGCCATGGCATTGATCGTAAAGTCACGGCGTTTCAGATCTTCACGCAGTTCCGGTGTAAAAACCACTTCCTTCGGATGACGCCCATCCAGATACTCCCCATCAATCCGGTATGTGGTCACTTCGAACCCGATATGATCCACCATAACCGTGACAGTTCCATGCTGAATCCCCGTATCAATTGTCCTCTTAAATACAGCCTTTACCTGCTCCGGCTTTGCGGAAGTCGTGATATCCCAGTCATGGGGTTCCCTTCCAAGAAGCATATCACGTACACAGCCTCCCACCGCATAGGCCTCATAACCATGCTCCTGCAGCCTGTCTATAATAAATAACACCTGTTTCGGCACCACTGTGTTCATCTATACCCTCCTCAGATTTTCCAGAATAATCCTCTGCACTCACAGCCGGTACATCCGGCCCACTGAACTGTTACGTAAAATTATAGCTAATAATACTTAAAATGTCAAAGGTTTCTTTCCTGCTTGACATATCAGCCATACTAAATTACAATTAGGAATAGCGTTGAAAAGGACTACTAAACAGACACTGTGTTTCAGAGAGAGGATGTCCGGTGCAAATCCTCACATAAGCCTGTCCAACCTACCTTGGAGCTACCGGATGAAAATCCGGCGTCTGAGCCCGCGTTAAGGGTCTGCTATGAGAGCTGTTTATCACAGTAAAAGGGTGGTACCGCCGATTATGATATTGGTCCCTTGTTTCCGCTGACGCGGAAACAGGGGACTTTTCTGAGTTTACGAAGAAAATTACGAATGCTCGGAAAAATCTGCTGAAAAAAGAAAGTGAGGATACATTATGAAACTTCGTAATTTAGTTGGAGATCGTTTTAAAGAAAGACCTTCCGATTGTGTCGTTGACAGCCACGCACTTACCATTCGCGGCGGCTATGCAAAAAATGTTGCCAACGGTATTTTTTCTTTATACCCTCCCATGAAGAGAATCACCAAGAAAATCGAACAGATCATCCGTGATGAAATGGATGCCATTGACGGACAGGAAGTTATGTTCCCCGTTGTTCTTCCCGGCAGCTTATGGGAAGAATCCGGTCGTTTTGAAAGTGTCGGTGATGAGCTGCTGCGTTTCAAGGATCGCAACAACAGCCAGATGGTTCTGGGTATGACCCATGAAGAAGCTGCTGTTCATCTGGTCAGAGAATATGCACAGACCTATACCAAATATCCTTTCATGATCTATCAGATCCAGACCAAATTCCGTGACGAGGCAAGACCCCGTGCCGGTCTGATCCGTGTACGTGAATTCACCATGAAGGATGCTTATTCCTTCCATACCTCTCAGGAAGATCTGGAACAGTACTACGAAAGATGCTACAGAGCATACAACCGTATCTTTGAAAAGGCAGGGGTACCGGAAGTAATTGCCGTTAAATCCGACTCCGGCATGATGGGCGGCAGCATTTCCCACGAATATATGCTCCTGACAGATGCCGGTGAAGACTCCATCGTAATCTGTACAGACTGCGGCTACAGTGCCAACATGGAAGCAGCAGACAATACCGTGGACAACAGCGGCTGCAAACCCGCTGCGGAACTGACCAAGGTTTACACACCTGACTGCAAGACCATCGAAGAAGTATGTACCTTCCTGAACAGCAGAGTGGAAGAATCTTGCAAGGCAGTTATGTATCAGAAAAACATGACCGATGAATACGTGATCGTATTCCTGCGCGGGGATTATGAAGTCAATGAAACCAAACTCACCAACTATCTGGGTGAAAAGGTACATGCAGCGGTTGTTACAGAAGAAAGCGGTCTGGTGGCAGGCTTCTGCGGCCCTTACAACCAGAATGCAAAATGCCAGATCATTTATGATAAATCTCTGGAAGGCATTGAAAACCTGTGTGCAGGTGCAAACGAGGAAAATTACCACTATACCGGTCTGAACATCAAACGTGATATTGGTGAAGTGGAATACGTTGACGTGGCAAAGATCCAGACCGGCGGTATCTGCCCCTGCTGCGGCAAAAAGACCATCACCGTTCAGCGTGGTATCGAAGTCGGCAACATCTTCCAGCTGGGCACCAAATACTCCAAGTCCATGAATATGACTTATACCGATGCGGACGGCGAAGTAAAAAATCCGATCATGGGCTGCTACGGTATCGGTGTAGGCCGTCTGGCTGCATCTGTATGTGAAGCACATCATGACAATTACGGTCCCATCTGGCCCATCTCCATCGCTCCCTGGCAGGTTCATATCTGCTGCATGAGAGCCGATCAGGAGGAATGCAGAAACGTGGCAGATAAGCTGTACAATGATTTACAGAATGCAGGCATTGAAGTTATTTATGATGACCGTGATGTCCGCGCAGGCGCCATGTTCGCAGATGCCGATCTGCTGGGCGTACCGGTACGCGTTGTCATCGGACCCAAGAACCTGAAGGAAAACAAGATTGAATTATCCACCAGAGACAAACGTGTCTCCAAACTGGTTGATGTGGATGCAGCACAGGATGAAGTAAAAGCCCTGATCGCTGAATTATTTGCAGAGATCAATGCAAAAGTAGAACCCAGCCTGTAAAAATTCACGAGCATAAAAGCCAGTACAGATATATCTGACAGAAGGGTACATTTGGTTCTGTACCCGTGGCGGATATACTGACTGGCTTGAAGTGCGAAAAAGGGACTGTTCACTAATTTCGAAATTGAAATTTGTGCGACAGGCCCTTTATTTCTTATCCTGTAACATCGTTCATTGTTTTTCAGAAGACTCCGAAAACGGCCATGGCTGCCGCACACACCATATAATGATCAATATGCCAACAGGCCCCAGCACCAGACCTGCGCCTCCGAACAGTTTCAGTCCGACGTAAACGGCTGCCAGAAACTCAAAGGCTGACATCCCCATACATTTCCCCACCAGTTTGCTTTCCAGAACCTGTCTGGTCAGATAGCAGATCCCATATAGAATCAGAAGAATTCCTCCGGATACAGTTCTGCCGTTTAAAAACTCCCAGACAATCCACGGAAGATATACCGTTCCGGCCCCCAAAATCGGAAGTACATCCACAACGCCGATGACAATCCCTTTAAACAATCCATGGGGAAAACCACTTATCCACAGCCCGATTCCGCTGATTCCGATGGTTATCAACATGATAATCCCCTCGGCACGCAGCCATTTTCCACAAACTTCACTGAAATAGAGACCGAAATCCACAATCTGCCGATAAAAAGTCCACATTGTAAACTGCTGCCTGATCTGCTCCATTTCTTCCACCGCCAGAATACTGGCAAGAAACCAGATAAAAAAAAGCAGAAAGAAGCCCCCTGCAAATTCCACAATCGCCGTTGAATGATTCATCAGATAAGCAATGCACCGATCCCAGGTAAAGTAAGAGGCGGCTCCATCCAGTGCGTTCTGCAGAAATACGGTACAATCATATCCCAGCACTGTCCATTTTCCGGACAAATGAAAGGGAAAGCCTCCGGCAATCATCTCCTGCAGCCCTTTCATCAGATAATCCATTTCGGAAAGCAGATACCTCGTCCCCCTCCAGAATAGAAAAGCCATTACCGCACCGGCTGTCAGCAAAATCAGCCCTGCTCCCAGACTTTCCCGGATGTGAAAATATTTTTTCAGAAATACAACCGGTTTCCGCAGGAGCATCGCAGTGGGAAAAGCCAGCAAAAAAGGCCATGCCAGAGGAAATACAAATCGGAAAAGAAGATATACCACAATTGAACTGATTACGACTTTAAAAAACTGCGCCCATTCTCCAGACAATAATTTTCCCATGATTCCATCCCTCGTATTCCTTGAAAGATCCGTCTGATCTGTAGTATAAGCCATAATGAACAGCTTTATCCTGCATCTTCCAAAAAAGGGGGAACATAAAAAACTCCGCTATATCCTTATATGGATCAAAGCGGAGTTTCAAAGCTTTGTCATTTTTACGACTCAATAATCTTTCCATCAGGCGAAATTACAACTACCTGCCAGGGGATGAACCTGCCGCTGGCCTGAATGGCTTTTTTCGCTGCATTTTCAATTCCTTTACAGCAGGGAACCTGCATCCGGACAATGGTAACACTCTTAATATCATTGTCGCTAATAATTCTGGTCAGCTTTTCGCTGTAATCCCCTTCATCCAGCTTCGGACAGCCAATGACGGTCACCCGATTGCGGATGAAGTGATTATGGAAGTCGCCATATGCATATGCTGTACAGTCGGCGGCAATCAGCAGATTTGCCCGGTTAAAATACGGTGCACTGGTGGGTGCCAGCTTCAGCTGAACCGGCCAGTTTGTCAGTTTACTGCTGTTCTCAAAAAGACTGCCTGCTGCCATGACCGGTGCAGAAGTTTCTTCACGCCGGATGCTTCGGGACCGGGTTCCGGGGCATCCAGCGAATGCCGGCTTATTTTCCGGTGCTTCTGCCGTTTTTTTTGCTGCAGCTGCTTCCTTTGCAGCCTTATTGGCCATCACTGCCGCTTCATCATAAGCTGCCGCTTCTCGTTCCAGAATCTGAATTGCATCCGCCGGACAGGCAGGAAGACAGTCCCCGAACCCGTCACAGAAATCATCCCGCAGCAGTTTTGCCTTTCCATCTATAATCGCAATGGCGCCTTCATGACATGCATCTGCACATAAACCGCACCCTGTACATTTATCTTCATCAATGTGAACAATTTTACGTATCATAAAAATCTCCTTTCTGAAAAGTGTAAATCCTGTACCTTTACTCTACAATTTATTATAAAAAAAGTCCGTTGGAATTGCAACGGACTCCCTTTTATGCTCTGTAACTACACCTTAAATCGATATCCCACGCCCCAGATGGTTTCAATGTACTGTGGCTTGGATGTACCATACTCGATCTTTTCACGAATTTTCTTAATATGTACGGTTACAGTTGCAATATCCCCTTCGGGATCCATTTCCCAGATTTTTTTGAAAAGCTCTTCTTTTGAAAATACCCGGTTGGGATGCTGTGCCAGAAAACAGAGCAGATCAAATTCCTTCGTGGTAAATGGTTTTTCCACATTATTGACAAAGACCCTGCGGTCCGTCTTATCGATCTTCAGTCCCCGGATGGTCAGAATATCATTTCCCGTTATGGCACTGTTGATCAGTCTTTCATACCTTGCAAGATGGGCCCTCACACGGGCCACCAGTTCACTGGGGCTGAACGGTTTGGTGATATAATCATCGGAACCCAGTCCCAGCCCGCGAATTTTATCGATATCATCTTTTTTTGCAGATACCATGATAATCGGCGTATTTTGTTTATTGCGAATCTGTTTGCAGATTTCAAACCCGTCTATCCCCGGAAGCATCAGATCCAGGATGTAAAGGTCAAATGTCTCATTTAATGCCCGTGCCAGTCCCTCTGTACCGTCGCTTGCAACCTCCACATCAAATCCGCTGATTTCCAGATAATCCTTTTCCAGTTCTGCAATGGCTTCCTCGTCCTCTATAATTAATATTCTACTCACTTCGTACCTCCTGATATTTTCTCAAAGCAAAGTGCATGACCGTACCGGTTCCTTCTTTACTGGTGGCCCATATCTGTCCTCCATGATCTTCAATAATCTTATGAACAATGGAAAGGCCGATACCGCTTCCTCCTTTACTGGAACTTCTTGCTTTATCTGTCCGATAAAATCTGTCAAATATATACGGAAGATCTCTGGATGCAATGCCGCGTCCGTTATCTTCGATCTCCACTTCAATAAAATCACCCAGCTCCTTGATTCGCATATTAATGATACCCTTCGGCTTATCCAAATACTTGATGGAGTTGCTGATGATATTGTTGATCACACGCTTCATCTGTTCTGCATCTGCAATCACTGCCACATCCGGATCACAGAAATTCATATACTGCATGGCAATTCCCTGCTCTTCCAGATCAATCATCAGTTCCTCACTGCAGTCTCCAAAATAATCGGTCACATTGATCGGTGCAAAATTGTAGGGAATTTTATTGGTGTCAATTTTGGAATAGAAGGTCAGTTCGTCAATCAGCCTGTCCATATCATTGGCTTTATTATAAATCGTACGAACGTATTTTTCCAGTTTTTCCGGCGAAGATGCAACTCCATCCATGATTCCTTCCACATAGCCCTTGATGGCTGTGATCGGCGTTTTCAGATCATGGGAAATGTTGCTGATCAGCTCTTTGCTGTCCTCATCATTCTGAATTTTCTCTTCTGAATTTTCTTTCAGACGGCGGCGCATTTCCTCAAAGTCCATACAGAGACTGCTGATTTCATCGCCTTCCGCTTCATACTTCAGCTCATAATCCAGATTTCCGTTGCTGATTTCTCTGGTTGCTTTCTGCAGCTTACTGATGGGAATCAGAATGGAGCTGTAGATCCAGACAATCATCAGGATGGCTGTTGAAGTCATAATAATCGTAATACTGACAGCCAGTTCCATATAAATACTTTTCAGCGGGGATATCCGTATAATCGGAGTGATGATAAAAAGAGTACCTTTCCGCCCATCGTTAAAGGTAAAATCCCTGTTTCGCAGCAGACAGTTGGTATTTCCTCCCGTGTACATGCTCAGATCATCCTGATTCATCGAGTTCCCATAGCCGGGAAGCTGACTTAACAGCTGGGAGGACCAGTTTTTCTCCGAGCCAAAATAAACGAATTCATCCTCACTGCGCACCACAAGAAAAGAATAATACGGTTCCATCTTTTCATTCAGCTGTTCCAGATAAGCAGAATCATAAAACTGCTCTGTCTTCTTTTCCAGATCAGCCAGTGCCACACTCTCTGCTTTCCTTGCCAGCTGATCAAAAAGGACAACGGTATCGGTCTCCATCAGTTTCCGCCCATTTTCCGTATTCACCCCAAAGGCATCCTGAAGAATACGGATCTGATATCCGTTCAGTACCTGAAAACATATATATACCATACAACCTGGTACAATCAGCATAATAAAAAAGGCGACTGCCAGCCGGTTCCGCAGTTTCATCCAAACTTCCTCCCCTATGTAAAACTCCTTTCGTTCCTGCAAAAGAAGTGACTTTCCGGATTCAGATGCTCAATCCTTTATCAGTATAACACAGCCGGACTTCTTCATGTGAAAACAAAGGCTGAATTAAATATAAAATTTTTATAAACTCAACAGAGGCGGATACAGACGGGTGAAACCGGAGGTTAGTCTATGTCTTCAGAAAGATCTCTTTTATCCAAAAAAACTGAATTTCTATAACCTTCGAATGGTGTATTGGATATTTCTGCTGTCTGAAGCGCAGATTTATCCAAAAAGCAGAAGCTGAAGAAAGAATTTGTATGACAGCCCTGGCGCATGTTATACTTCTGCTGTATAGTTATACTGTTTCCTGTTCCTGACAGAATTTTCGCAGACGGATTTTGCAGCACATCCTCGCGGAACGTTTGTCTCACGGAATGGGATTCTCTTACATCTGATAGAAATGGAGTTTTTAACATGAGCAAATTTGATTCAATATTAAAAGAAATTCCGCTGACAGAAGTCGGTAATGTAAAGATCGGCAATGCGGAAGACATAGAACATGCCACCGGATGTACGGTTATTATCTGTGAAGACGGAGCACCTGCCGGTATAGATGTCCGGGGCGGAGGTCCTGCTTCCCGGGAAACCGAACTGCTGAATCCTGTTGCCAACTGTCAGGCTGTACATGCTGTTCTTTTAAGCGGTGGCAGCGCTTTTGGTCTGGATGCCGCAGGCGGTGTGATGGAATATCTCGCAGAGAAAGGGATTGGTTTTGCCGTGGGCAATGTCCGTGTGCCTCTGGTGGTACAATCCTGTATCTTTGACCTTCTTTTTGTTTCTGATAAAGTAAAGCCGGATAAAGCCATGGCAAAGGACGCCTGTAAAGCAGCTGAAAAGAACTGTCCCACAGAAGGCAACGTGGGCGCAGGCTGCGGTGCAACGGTTGGTAAAATCGGCGGTCCGGCATACTGCATGAATTCCGGTCTGGGCATGTACGCCGTGCAGCTGGGTGAACTGAAAGTGGGGGCCATAGTATCCGTCAATGCCTTCGGTGATGTCTATGATGAGGATACAAATCAGATTCTTGCCGGCATGAGAACACCTGACAACAAAGGGTTTTATGACAGTGAAAAAGCCATGTATGAACTTTATGAAAAGATGTCCATGGAGAAAAAAGATTCAGCCGAAGAACGTAATGCAACCGACACAACTGAAAATGGTGTAACCAATACCACCATCGGCTGTATCATCACCAATGCACGCTTTGATAAATCCAGACTGAATAAAATTGCTGCATTTGCACAGAACGGCTATGCCCGTTCCATTCGACCGGTTCATACCATGAACGATGGAGATACCATATATGCACTTTCAGCCGGCAATCTGGAAGCGGATATCAATGTGGTAGGCACATTGGCATCCCGGGTTATGAAACAGGCTGTTCTCAA
>JALETI010000164.1 GCA_022781515.1 Lachnospiraceae bacterium | reverse complement strand
CAGAACCAGAGCCTCCAGTTCCGAATCCGTCAGAATATATTCAAACCAGCAGATGTTGGATACCATATGCAGGATTTTGGCAGTCTTATTGCGGCTGCTCTGAAAATACTGCCGCACCCGGTTTTTCAGACTGATGGCTTTGCCGATGTATATGATTTCATCCTTATCATTGTGCATAAGATACACACCGGGATGATCGGGAAGTTTTTTTAATTCTTCGTCAATATCGAAAAAATCCATGGCAGAGAGTTCCCTTTCTATATGTCATTGATGACGGTTCTGTGCAGATTCCAATATACTTCCCGATAATTGCTAAACTGTTTCATGCAGGAAGCATACCAGGGCAGGCACTGAAATTGGTTATCTGCTACATTGTATCAGTATCCGGAGTATCATACAAGTGGAAAAGGATGTTTCTTTGATTACAATGATGATGCAAAGGAGGATGCATTATGGAGAAAATACTTGACTTTTTACAACTATTATTATAGTCTCTTAATAAGATTATACTTGTAGGAGGATTTCTTTGGGAGATAAAGATATTTCTGAAAAAGCATTGTTACGATATGCGGATGTATTCGCAGATATAGTGAACGTGCTTTTGTTTGATGGGGAGCAGCGTATTCTGCCAAACGACTTGACAGAAGTCGACCCACATACGTATTATAATGGTAAACAGAGACAGAACGTACAGATTCAGGATATTGTCAAATACTGGAAGAAAGAGAATATCCAAATTGCCTGTATCGGATTTGAAAATCAGACATCCGTTGATCCGAATATGGTGTTTCGCGTGATTAGCTATGATGGTGCCCGCTACCGTGCACAATTGAATCAGGAGCTGAAGCATTTCTACCCGGTTATTACTCTGGTCTTATACTATGGCAACAAAAATCCCTGGCAGGCACCCTGTACGATCCATGAAAGATTACATATTCCAGCGGAGTTAAAGCCGTATGTAAGTGATTACAGTATCAATCTTTTTGATATTGCATATCTATCAGAAGATACTGTCTCAAAATTTCAAAGTGACTTTCAGATTGTTGTTGATTATTTTGTACAGAAACGGTTATATCATGACTACAAACCGTCGGAGAAAGAGATTCAGCATGTGGAGGAAACATTGTACTTATTGTCCGCCATATCAGATGATAGACGATTTGAAGAAATAAGTTTCAACCGGGATGAGGAGGTGCCGCATAATATGTGTGAAATTTTAGATCGAGTTGAGCAGAGAGGGTTTCAAGCCGGATATGAACAAGGTATTGAACAAGGCATTGAACAAGGTATTGAACAAGGTATTGAACAGGGGAAGGAGCAGGGAATTGAGATTGGCACAGAACGGGGCAGGAAACAGGAGCGGATCCATTCTCTTTTCGCCTTAATGTCTGCTCTCCATCTTTCACCAAACCAGGCTATGGATATTCTTCAGATTCCTGAATTGGAACGGGAGTATTATATGGAACGACTTTCATTGTAGACAGAAGAAGCTGTCGGCATGTGCATTGACACAAACCGACAGCTTTTGAAATTATTTGAAAATAAACGGGATTCAAAAAATCCTATAGAAAACTATCCGAGAATCTTCTTCAGATCTTCTGCCGGTGTGCTGATGGGAGTCAGAGCAAAATTTTCCACCAGAACATTCAGTACTGCAGGTGAAACGCATGCAGGGAGGGAAGGTCCGATATAGATATTTTTGATACCCAGATACAGCAGAGAAAGAAGGATTGCCACAGCTTTCTGTTCATACCATGACAGTACCAGTGTCAGGGGCAGATCGTTCACACCGCAGCCGAATGCTTCAGCCAGAGCGGAAGCAACTTTGATGGCACTGTATGCATCGTTGCACTGTCCCACATCCATCAGACGGGGCAGACCTCCCAGGGTTCCCAGATCCAGATCGTTGAAACGGAATTTTCCGCATGCCAGAGTCAGAACAAGGGTGTTGTCCGGTGTCTGTTCCACAAATTCTTTATAATAGGAACGATTGTTTCGAACACCATCACAGCCGCCCACCAGGAAGATATGCTTCAGCGCACCGGCTTTTACTGCTTCGATTACCGTATCAGCTGCGGAAAGAATGGTTTCATGTCCGAAACCGGTTGTCATCTGTGTACCGCCGTTGGCACCTGTAAACTGTTTCTCTTCATCGAAACCGCCAAGTTCCAGAGCTTTTTCAATAACAGCGGAAAAATCTTTTGTTCCGTCGGATTCTTCAGCTATGGATACCATACCCGGATAGCTGACAGCACCTGTGGTAAATACACGGTCGGAGTAGCTGGCCTTTGGAGGAACCAGACAGTTGGTTGTGAACAGGATGGGAGCAGGAAGGGCATCAAATTCTTTACGCTGATTCTGCCATGCAGTACCATAATGACCCTTCAGATGGGAATACTTTTTCAGCTCGGAATAAGCATGGGCAGGAAGCATCTCACCGTGGGTATAGATGTTGATTCCCTTACCTTCTGTCTGATCCAGAAGCATCTTCAGATCCTTCAGATCATGACCGGTGATCACGATGAAAGGTCCTTTTTCAATGTTGAGATTTACTGTTGTAGGAGAAGGAACACCGTAGCAGGTGCGATTTGCCTTATCCAGCAATTCCATACATTTCAGATTAATGCGTCCAACTTCCAGTACTTCCGGAAGCAGCTTGTCCATTCCCAGATCTTCTCCGATATAAAACATGCCTTTATAAATGCCATCCATAATTTCCTGATCCATATATCCAAGAACCATGGCATGATATGCATAAGCAGCAACGCCGCGAAGACCAAAAAGAATCAGTGACTTCAGAGAACGGATATCTTCCTGATCATTCCACAGAAGATTCATATCATAGTTATCTTTTCTTCCGCAAGGTTCCGCACAATCCGCACAGTCTGCGGTCAGAAGTGCCTTTTCTTTCTCTGCACGGTCAATCAGCTTCAGAAGAGCATCCTGATCAAAGCTTACATTGGTAAGTGTTGCAAATAACCCTTCCACCATGATACGTGCTGTCTGATCCGTAGGGGTTACATCATTGGAATCGGTGCAGCGGGCCAGTCCGATCAGAGTACCGGTCAGCTGATCCTGCAGAGCTGCAACATCAGCGGTCTTACCGCAGACGCCTGCAGCCTTTGTACATGCGGTACAACCTGCAGTCTGTTCACATTGAAAACAAAACATATTTTCCATCATAAAATACCTCCTGTATGTTTTCCTGTATTTTCGAAAATCCATATATATATAAGATTTTGAAAGTACATTTATTTTCTGAATCTGCATAGTTCTGTCAGCAGATGGTAGGATTCAAGGCTAAAAAAGGTCATGTGTTTCATGCCTTACAAGGATACTATACAAGACCGAAGTAAAAAAATCGGTTGCTTTTACCACGATGACACAGGGTGCATTCTGTAAAATATTTTTTTGTCCACTAAACAGGAGAGTATGCGCATTTTCCGCTCCGGTCGACTCTTATGTGGTCCACCGAACCATTTAACCAATTTAGGCTACATTGCCGATGATGCTTCCGGGTATTTGGATTTTTCCATATTATTCCTTCCCCTTGCAGGCTGAAAATCTGTCCTGCATGAAACATTTGTCAATTAATGTGAAAACTACCAGAATTGAAAACGGCATGGGAACTCTCTCCCGCAAAAAATTAAAAAAGTATAAACTGGTTGTATAACCGGGAAAAACAGTTTAAACTATATGCAATGATTTATGAGCCAAGGGACAAAAGGCCATTTATTAGAAGCAGAAACAATTTCTCAGAGCATGTGAATGCTCTGCTTTTTACTTAATTCGATAAAGAAGAAATTTTCATATAAGGAGCGACTTATGGCGGGTTTTGTAGAACTCAGAGATGTGAGAAAAATCTATAAGATGGGTGAAGTGGAAATTCGTGCCGTGGATGGAATCAGTTTTACGATTCAGCGCGGTGAATTTGTGATTATCGTGGGACCAAGCGGTGCGGGTAAGACCACGGTGCTGAATATACTGGGAGGTATGGATTCTGCCACTTCCGGCAGAGTGATTGTGGATGGAAGAGATGTGGCGAAGCTGAACGGACGGAACCTGACAGCTTACCGAAGGGATGACATTGGATTTGTATTTCAGTTTTATAATCTGGTGCAGAATCTGACGGCCCAGGAGAATGTGGAACTGGCTTCGCAGATATGCAGGGATCCGCTGGATGCTTTTTCGGTTCTGGATGATGTGGGTCTGGCAGACCGGGCCGGCAATTTCCCTGCACAGCTGTCCGGCGGTGAGCAGCAGAGAGTTGCCATTGCAAGGGCTCTGGCGAAGAACCCCAAACTGCTGCTTTGTGACGAACCCACCGGTGCTCTGGATTACCAGACCGGTAAACAGATTCTGAAGCTTTTGCAGGATACCTGCAGGGAGAAAGATATGACGGTTATTGTTATCACACATAATTCAGCCATCACGCCCATGGCAGATCATGTGATAGAGATTAAAAACGGGCAGGTGGGAAGAGAATTTTATAATGAGAATCCACTGCCTGTTGAGCAAATAGAGTGGTAGAGGGAATATGATATGATGAAGAAAATGCAGTGGGTGGATCTGCTGCGGGAAATCCGGAAAAGTAAGGGAAGATATTTTTCCCTTTTATTTATTGTTGCATTGGGAACTGCATTTTATGCGGGAGTACGATCCTCTGAACCGGATATGACAGCGTCAGCAGATTATTATTATGACCAGACGAATCTGATGGATGTCCGTGTACTGGGTACTCTGGGTCTGACAGAAGAAGATCTGGAGGCAATAGCAGATACGGATGGTATTCAGTCAGCAGAAGGGGGATATTCGGCGGAATTGTTTGCGGTATGTGCAGACAGTCAGCCCATTCTGAATGTGGTTTCCACCTGCGAAAAGATGAATGATATGACCATCGTGGAGGGGCGTATGCCCGACCGGCCGGATGAATGCTTTCTGGATCAGGTTCTGATGAAACGGGAAGGGTATCAGATCGGTGACACCATTACACTGAGCGATGCAGAGGGAAACCAGCCGGAAAACCTGAAAGGAAATACATTTACCATTGTCGGATACGGAAACTGGTCCTGGTTTCTTTCCATTAGCCGTGGTTCTGCCTCCATCGGCAGCGGAAAAGTGGATGCTTTTATGGCATTGCATCCCAGTGCCTTTGATATGGATTGTTATACTGTTATTTATACATTGGTGGAAGATGCGGATCAGTATAATACGTTTTCCGATGCATACAAAGATGCGGTTAAGCTGGTTACTGACCGATTGGAAGAACTGGCAGACGGACAATGTGAGATCCGTTACGATTCCATCTATGCAGAAGCCCAGGGAAAACTGGACAATGCCCGACAGGAGGTCGCAGATGCAAGACAGGAACTGGCAGACGGAAAGCAGGAGCTGACAGACGGAGAAGCTCAATATGAAGATGGAAAAGCCCAGTATCAGGATGGTCTGAAACAGTATCAGGATGGTGCAGCGGCATTTGCAGATGGTGAAAATCAGCTGGCTGCCTCCAAAAAAGAACTGGACAGCGGAAAAAAACAGTATCAGGATGGCCTGAAAGCCTATACAGAGGGAAAACAGCAGCTGGAAGCCGGAAAAAAACAGGCGGAAGAAGGAGAACAGCAGCTGACAGCAGCCAGGAAACAGCTGGAAGCCGGTCAGACAGAGCTGCAGAGCCAGAAGCAGCAGCTGGATGAAAAAAACAAACAGGTGGAAGCCGGTGTCAAGGCACTGGAGGATGGAAAGAAGCAGATTCAGGATGCAGAAGCAGAAGTCAGCCGATCTGAAAAAATGCTGAGTGTGCTGAGAGCGGCCCATGATCAGGCTCTTCAGGTTTATGAAGAAGCCCAGGAGGCAGAGAACCGGATTGATAAAGAGAAGAATCCCGAGTTGTGGGAGGCTGCCCATGCCGCCCTTCTGAATGCAAAAGCAAAGCTGGATGAGTATGATGGAAAGCTGAAGGAAGCAGAGAAAGAGCTGGCGGACGGAAAAGCAGAACTGGAAACAGCAAAGCAGGAACTGGAAGCGCAGGAAAAACAGCTGGCAGAGGCTCAGAAACAGATTGCAGACGGTTATGCACAGCTGGAAGCAGCACAGAAAGAACTGGACGCAGGGCTTCTGGAGATGGATCAGAAAGAAAAGGAGTTGAATCAGGCAAAGCAGGAAATCCTTGTGGGGGAACTGGAGCTGAAGATTTCCCAGCTGGAGCTGAATTCTGCCAAAACCCAGCTGGACAGCGGAGAAGCTGCATATCGGGAAGGCGCAGAACAGCTGGAATCATCCCGGAAAGAACTGACTGACTCCAAAACCCAGCTGGATCAGGCGAAACAGGAGCTTAGTGATGCCAGAGCCGAACTGGATGCGGGATGGGAAGAATATGATGCTGCGGTAAAAGAAGCGGAACCGAAACTGGCCGATGCAGAAAAAGAGATTGCAGACGGTGAAAAGGAACTGGAAACTCTGGAAACCGGTAAATGGTATGTGCTGGGGAGAGATACCATCCAGAACAGTGTAGAATATGGCATGGATACGGAACGAATCGGTGCCATCGGTAAAGTATTTCCGGCCATCTTCTTTCTGGTGGCTGCCCTTGTCAGCCTGACCACCATGACACGTATGATCGAAGAAGAACGTATGATGATCGGTACCATGAAAGCGCTGGGGTACAGCAAATTTTCCATCGCTTCCAAATACATAGTCTATGCACTGAGTGCCACATTGGCAGGCGGTATTCTGGGTGTTGTGGTCGGATCAAAGATTTTACCCTACGTAATTATGTCGGCATATGGTATGCTGTACAGCAATGTACATTATATGCTGATTCCGCTGCATCCGTCCTTATGTATTTCTTCCATAGGAATTGCAGTTTTATGTACGGTGGGTGCGGCCTTTGCAGCCTGTTACAAAGAACTGCTGTCCACACCGGCATCATTGATGCGTCCGCCGGCACCGAAACAGGGAAAACGGGTTATCTTCGAATATCTTCCCTTTTTATGGAAGCGTCTGAATTTCAGCATGAAATCCACGATCCGGAATCTGATCCGATATAAGAAGAGATTCTTTATGACGGTATTTGGAATCGGAGGCTGTATGGCGGTGCTTCTGGTCAGCTTCGGTCTCCATGATTCCATTGCGGAAATCGTAAACAACCAGTATAAAAATATCTGGACGTATTCTGCATCCGGTGCCATTGATGATAAACTTACCTTTGAAGAACAGAAAGCCCATGCCGAAGAAATAATGACAGAGGAAAAGGATATTACTGATGCATTATTTGCAAGGCTGACTTCCATTGACGCTTCTACAGATACAGGGGAAAAGACGGTGAATCTGTTTACCGTAGAAGATCCGTTAAAAATGGAATCTTATCTGAAACTTCATGATCGTGTAACAAAAGAGCCCTACACCCTTACCGATGAAGGCGTCATTATAACAGAGAAACTGGCCTATACCCTCGACGTTTCAGTGGGGGATACCCTGACACTGAAACTGGATGATACCACATTCCGGGATGTAAAGATAACAGCAATTGCGGAAAATTATATGATGCATTACGTATACATTACACCGGAACTGTACAGGGAATTATACGGTGAAATGCCGGAATTCAATCAGATCTATCTACAGTTTGCGGAAAATACAGACAGCAATGAGGAAAAAGCACTGGCAGAATCCATACTGGGAAATGAGATGGTCAACAGTGTTTCTCTGGTAACCGAACTGCAGGCAACAGTGGATGACATGATGAATGCCCTGAATCTGGTGGTATGGGTTCTGATCATTGCAGCCGGCCTGCTGGTATTTGTCGTTCTGTTCAACCTGAACAATATCAACATTTCCGAACGGCGCAGAGAACTGGCTTCCTTAAAAGTACTGGGATTTTATGATCCCGAGGTGGCCATGTATGTTTACCGTGAAAATATCTTCCTGACCCTGTTCGGTATCATTGCCGGTGTTTTCATGGGCACGTGGCTCCATCGGTATACGATCCTGACTCTGGAAGTGGATATGATCATGTTCGGTCGGAACATCAGCATGGCAAGCTATCTGTACAGCAGTTTATTTACCGTATTTTTCTCCATTCTTGTGAATCTGGGAATGTATTACAAACTGAAGCAAATCGATATGGTGGAATCCTTAAAGAGTGTGGAATAGAAGAAGAGGGTGTAAAAACGAATTTTCGTTTTTACACCCTCTTTTCAAATCAGATTCCAGACAGCTCCTTTACACGGAACCAATAGGTGTATAAATCGCGGAATCCAAGGCTTGTATAAAGCTCTTTGGCCCAGACATTGCCTTTTACAACCTGAAGATAGGCATGTTCCGCTCCTTTTTTTCTGGCTTCGGTCAGAATGGTGCTGCAGATGGACCGGGCAAAATGTTTGTGGCGGCAGCTGGCATCCACATAAATGGCATAGATTCCCACATAGCCGCGGTCCATGATTCCCAGACCGGAAGCCACCATCCGTCCGTCAATTTCTATGTTGGCGACGATAGTTTCCTTAGGAATCGCCTTATACATGGAAGGAACGATCCGACGCAGCGTAGGATTTGTGGTGCCATTCAGACGGAACAGAGAATGAATCCATTCATCCGTAATCCGATCCCGCAGCTGTACGATCACGTCATTGGGATACACCACGAAAGAGGGAAGACCGGAGTTTCTTCCATAATATTCATATTCGATACCGACCGATTCATACGGCTTGAAATCGGCGTAATCCATCACCATATTTTCTGTAATGTGCTGGATTTCATATCCCCGAGACTCCAGAAGCGTGTCAAAGGAGGGATCCAGCAGGGGGCTGATTTTGAAAATGGAAGGTGTGTGAAAATTTCGATAGATGGATTCACAGTATTCAATCTTTTCCTCCACCGGCAGAAGGGATGCGCCAACCTGTGAGACACTGTTGGTTCTGTGGGTATAATTATGGGAAAAACGAATCAGCCATCCATCATACAATTCCATTTTATGGGAAGGCCATGCGTTCAGAGATATTTCTTCGATTAATTTAATGTGGGCTGTTTGATTCATCATATATGTGGATTTCCATGTGTTTTGTGTATGGTTGTATGGTTTCAAAATAGTTGATTTCCTGCAGCGTGTATCCGGTGCCGGACAGGTAGTTCCTGGTTTGGACAGAAATCTGCAGATTGGATTATTATAATGAAACTTTTTCATGAATGCAAGCATCCGTCGCACTTTTTGTGTAAATCTGCTTGGCTCTGGTAACTGTTCAGAGCCAACCTCGAAAACACTGTGTGTTTCCTCGGTGTGGCGTATCCGCCAAATAAATTTACAAAAAAGTGCTCATGAATGCAAGCATCCGTCGCACTTTTTGTGTAAATCTGCTTGGCTCTGAACAGTTACATATTTGCTTTCCAGAAGATGACGTGATATAATGCATCAGAAAATGTTTGCTGCGCAAACAGATTCCGGCGCGGAATAGTTACTGGTGCAAATGACTTGCAGGTATGGAATATTTTCAGGCGCCGAATGGAAAGTATCAGAATAAAAGAAAAAGGAAACAGCCATATGGATATTAATGCAATTATTGCAGAGGAACTGAAAATTACCAGAAAACAGACCGATGCGGCAGTGGAATTGATTGATGCCGGAAATACCATCCCCTTTATTGCCCGTTATCGAAAGGAAGCCACCGGTCAGCTGAATGATGAAGTACTGCGTAACCTGGATGAGCGTCTCACGTATCTTCGGAATCTGGAAGAGAAGAAAAATACAGTTATCACCACCATTGAAGGTCTTGGTATGATGACCGGGGAACTGCGGGCCCAGATCGATGCCTGCATGACCCAGGTGGATCTGGAGGATATTTATCGCCCCTATCGTCCCAAAAGACGGACCCGGGCCATGATTGCCAGAGAAAAGGGACTGCTCCCTCTGGCGGAAGCCCTGGCAGCAGAGACTCTGGAAGTACCGGCTCTGGAGGCAGCTTCTTCCTATATTAATGGGGAGAAAGAAGTCAATACCGCAGAGGAAGCTCTGGCAGGTGCCTGCGATATTCTGGCGGAAATCACTGCAGACAATGCAGATTACCGTCGTTTTATCCGCCGCCTGACCATGGAAGAAGGGCTGCTGACGGCATCTGTAAAGGATGAAAAAGCAGATCCCGACGGTGTATTTAAGATGTATTATGCATATCAGGAAGTGATCAAAAAAGCTGCGGTACACCGTATTCTGGCATTGAATCGCGGCGAAAATCTGAAAGTTCTGACGGTGAAAATTGAAGCACCTGTCCGACAGATTATGATTTATCTGAAGAATAAAACCATTCTGAAAAACAACCCCAATACCGCGGATGTGCTGCTGGAGATGCTGGAAGACAGCTATAAACGACTGATCGCTCCGGCTGTGGAAAGAGAAATCCGCAGTGCACTGACCGAAATGGCAGAGGATTCATCATTGAAGGTATTCGGAAGCAATCTGGAGCAGCTGCTGATGCAGCCTCCCGTATCCGGTCACACCGTTCTGGGATGGGATCCGGCATTCCGTACTGGCTGTAAGCTGGCGGTCATCGATCCCACCGGAAAGGTTCTGGACACCAAGGTGATTTACCCCACTGCACCCCAGAATAAGGTAAAGGAAGCAGAGACGGAACTGACCAAACTGATTCAGAAACACCAAGTAACCCTGCTGTCTGTGGGAAATGGTACCGCATCCAGAGAATCTGAGCAGATCATTGCCGATTATCTGAAGAAAACCCACAGCCCCGTCAAATATGTGATTGTCAATGAAGCAGGTGCTTCCGTTTACTCCGCAAGCAAACTGGCGGCACAGGAATTCCCGGATTTCGACGTGGCCCAGAGAAGTGCGGTCTCCATCGCCCGTCGTCTGCAGGATCCGCTGGCAGAACTGGTTAAAATCGATCCCCGTTCCATCGGTGTGGGACAGTATCAGCATGATATGAACCAGAAAAAACTGGGAGATTCTCTGGGAAATGTGGTGGAAGACTGCGTAAATCGTGTTGGCGTGGACCTGAACACCGCTTCTGCATCCCTTCTGGAATACGTCTCCGGCATCAGCAGTGCCGTGGCAAAGAATATCGTGGCATACCGGGAAGAAAACGGTCGTTTTGAAGATAGAAAACAGCTGATGAAGGTACCGAAACTGGGACCGAAGGCATTTACCCAGTGTGCAGGCTTCCTCCGTATCAGCGGCGGAAAGAATCCTCTGGATGCAACGGCAGTTCATCCGGAAAGCTACGATGCGGTGGAACGACTGGCGAAAATCCTGAAAATCAACACCGCAGAACTGACCTCTGATGGCTTCCAGGGCATCACCAAAAAAGCTGCCAATGTGGAACAGCTGGCAGAACAGCTGGGAATCGGTGTTCCCACTCTGATCGATATCCTCAAGGAACTGGAAAAACCCGCCAGAGACCCCCGTGCGGATATGCCCGCACCCATTCTCCGCAGTGACGTTCTTTCCATGGAAGATCTGAAAGAGGGCATGATCCTGAAAGGAACCGTCCGCAATGTCATTGACTTCGGTGTATTTGTGGACATCGGCGTCCATCAGGACGGACTGGTTCACATTTCCCAGCTCTCCAGAAAGAGAGTCAACCATCCTTCTGAGGTGGTGAAAGTGGGAGATATCGTGGAAGTAATGGTTATGAGTGTGGATGTGAAGAGAAAACGAATCCAGCTGACCATGAAGGGGATTAAGAAGTAGTATTTCAGGGATTTCAGAACTACACCCCTGCTGAAAGGTGGGGGTCTAAAACCAAAACTGTCTGCCTCTTTACGGTTACGACACTGAACTACACCCCTGCTATAAGGTGGGGGTCTAAAACTATGAGTTCACTCCGTGTTTTAGGCATAATTAGAACTACCCCCTGCCAGAAAGCAGGGGGTAAAACCATGTGTTTTCGACAGTGCTATAATTTTTCGACCTGCATCCCTGCATTTCACAGGGCTGCAGTTTCTTTTTATTCAAACAAAATCGGATTTTTTCTCGGGAAATTAAAAAAGCCCCTGAATCATGTTGGGGCTGTAGAAATGTGATTATTCTGATAAAGTGACGAAGCGTGCGGATTCTCTCCCCCGCGAGCAATTCTATCCAAAAGATGTGTCATTATCGAAAAGAATTTAAACAATAATACCACTTTTCAATTAGTTGCAAATAAGTTATAATGATTTATACGATAATATTTGCTTAGGATGAAAAGTCCATCCCCAAAGCAATTAATATGACTCTCATTTATTCTGGAGGTAAAAAAATGTTAGTTAACGCAACAGAGATGTTACAGAAGGCAAAGGCTGGAAAATATGCTGTAGGTCATTTCAACACAAACAACCTGGAATGGACAAAGTGTATTCTGCAGACCGCTCAGGAACTGGAATCCCCCGTTATCATTGGTGTTTCTGAAGGTGCTGGCAAGTATATGACAGGTTTCAAGACCGTTGCTACTATGGTTGATACTATGGTAGATGCACTGGGTATCACCGTTCCCGTTGCTCTGCATCTGGATCACGGCTCATACGAAGGTGCAATCGCTTGTATCAAAGCTGGTTTCTCTTCTGTAATGTTTGACGGCTCACACCTTCCTTTCGAAGAAAACCTTGCAAAGACAAGAGAACTGGTTGCTGCTACTCATATCCTTGGTCTGTCTCTGGAAGCAGAAGTTGGTGCCATCGGCGGTGAAGAAGATGGCGTTGTAGGTAAGGGTGAATGTGCTGATCCCGCAGAGTGCAAGCTGATCGCTGATCTGGGTGTAGACTTCCTGGCAGCTGGTATCGGTAACATCCACGGCAAATATCCTGCAAACTGGGCTGGTCTGAGCTTTGATACTCTGGCTGCAATCAACGCACAGGTTGGTGATCTGCCTCTGGTACTGCATGGTGGTTCCGGTATTCCTGAAGACATGATCAGAAAGGCAATCTCTCTGGGTGTTTCCAAGATCAACGTTAATACAGAATGTCAGCTGGCTTTCCAGGCAGCTACCCGTGAATACATCGAAGCTGGCAAGGATCTGCAGGGCAAGGGCTATGACCCTCGTAAGCTGCTGGCTCCCGGCTGCGAAGCAATCAAGGCTACAGTTAAGGAAAAAATGGAACTGTTCGGTTCTGTTGGCAAGGCATTCTAACTCTGATTTCAGGAGTTCTGATTTTTACAAATATTTTGGCTTGCAATTCCGGCTGATCTGCGGTATTGTATTTACAGACATTGAGATGTCGGCCATATGGATCTGATTTGAACAAAGGCGTTCTATCTTTACGGATAGAGCGCCTTTTTTGATTCATAAAACAATCGGTTTCATCGGTTTTCCCATGAATTAAAGCATTACATAACAGCCAACCAAAAGCTGGATCAATTCAGGGAATGGTTACGAACACCCCAAATGAATATTTGAAAAGAGAGGGAAATAATATGAGCGTTAATGTTGCAGAAGTTTTTGGATCAGATGTATTTAACGAAGCAGTCATGAAGGAACGCCTTCCGAAAGATACCTATACGCAGTTGATGGATTTAATCGAAAATGGTGGCGAAGTCACCCTGGCTCTGGCGGATGTGGTTGCCAAGAGCATGAAAGACTGGGCAATTGAAAAAGGCGCAACTCATTATACACATATTTTCCAGCCCTACATCGTAAGCGGCGGTGCTGAAAAGCATGATTCTTTCGCAGATGTTCCGGAAAAGGGCAAGATTGAAAACAGTTTTACAGGCAAGAACCTGCTGATGGGTGAACCCGATGCATCCAGTTTCCCTTCAGGCGGCCTGCGTGCAACTAACTCTGCAAGAGGTTATACCATCTGGGATATCACTTCTCCCTGTTATGTGAGAGAACGTATTCTGTACATCCCCACAGTATTCCTTTCCTATACCGGAGAATCTCTGGATACTAAGACACCCCTGCTGAAATCCGTTGAAGCAGTCAGTGATGCAGGTGTACGTCTGGTCAGAATGTTCGGCAACACAGAAGCAAAGAAAGTAGTTGCTGCGGTTGGTCCCGAACAGGAATATTTCATTGTTGACAGAGATAAATATCTGAAGAGACCCGACCTGATTTATACCGGCCGTACTCTGTTCGGTGCACCGGCTCCCAAGGGACAGCAGATGGATGACCATTACTTCGGTTCTCTGAAGGAAGTCATCAGCAATTACATGGATGACTGTAATGAACAGCTCTGGAAGCTGGGTATTACAGCGAAGACACAGCATAATGAAGTAGCTCCCGCACAGCATGAAATTGCTCCGATTTTTGCAAAGTCCAATATCGCCATGGATTCCAACATGATCGTTATGGATGTTCTGAAGAAGACCGCTGTAAAGCACAATCTGCAGTGTCTGCTTCATGAAAAACCCTATGCCGGTGTAAATGGCTCCGGTAAGCATAACAACTGGTCTCTGTCCACAGATAATGGTGTAAACCTGTTCAAACCCGGTGATGAACCCCACAAGAACAGACAGTTCCTGCTGGTAATTGCCTGCCTGATGGAAGCAGTAAAGAAGCATTCCCTCTTATTAAGAGCAGTTGCTTCCAACACCGGTAATGACCACAGACTGGGTGCCAATGAAGCACCGCCCGCAATTATTTCCATTTATATGGGCGATCAGCTGGGTGAAATCGTTGAACAGATCATCGAAAAAGGTTACGCAGATGCATGCAGCCATTCCGGAACCATTGATCTGGGTGTAAAGACCATTCCTGTTATTGAAAAGGATCCCACAGACCGTAACAGAACTTCACCGTTTGCATTTACCGGCAACCGTTTTGAGTTCCGTATGGTGGCTTCCTCCGTATCCATCGGTGACAGCAACACCGTTCTGAATACCATGATGGCAGAAGCATTTACCAAGGCATGTGATGCTCTGGAAGGTGCGGAAGATTTCGAAAAGGCATGTGACGAATACATTGCAAAGGTTATGCGTGAGAATAAGGATATCGTCTTCAACGGCGACGGTTATTCTGATGCATGGGTTGAAGAAGCAGAAAGAAGAGGTCTGCCCAACTGCAAGTCTGTTGTGGATGCCATTGCAGAATCCTTCACCTCTCAGTCCACCATTGACCTGTTCACAAAGAACCGTGTGCTGACAGAAAGAGAACTGGAAGCTCGTAAGGACATTAAACTGGAAGAATACTCCAGCCTGATCAGTATCGAAGCAAAGACCATGATCGATATGGCAGGTAAGGAATATATTCCTTCCGTTATGGAATATATGACAGAGCTGGCAAATTCACTGACAAAAGTAACAACAGCGTGTCCGGAAGCAGATGTAACAACACAGAAGAAGATGCTGATTGAAACAAGCACCTATCTGTCTCAGGCAAATGCTGCACTGACCGATCTGAAGGCTAAGCTGGAAACAGCTGACCAGGGTGATGTAACAGCAACTGCAAAATACTATCATGAAGTAATCATGCCTGCAATGGAAGCTCTGAGAGCACCCATTGATGAACTGGAAGAAATTGTTGACTGCAAGTACTGGCCGGTACCGACCTATGGCGAGTTAATGTTTGAAGTATAAAAAATATCCCGATACAATAAATAGCAAATACATACAATATATACAAAAGCTGCCCGTGTCCGGTGACCGGGCAGTTTTTGTATGTAAAAAACACTTACGAATGCAGGCATATACAGTCCTTTTTACATGAATCTGTATGACACAGAACAGACATGGAATTGAAACGTTTTTCTTAAGAAAATCAATCCGCTATTGTCTATAAAAAAAAATTGTGTTAGAATGCGTATTGTATTAAAACAGCGACGTAAAAAAGATGGAGGTTTGGCGATGAATGGTGTGAGACTCTCTACCCTGATGGAAAAAATCGGACTGAAGAATATTACAAAGTCCATTGATCCCCATGAAATCATTATCAGGGTATCAGATATTAACCGTCCGGCACTTCAGCTGACAGGTTATTATGATCATTTTGAAAATAAAAGAGTTCAGATTATAGGGAATGTGGAGCAGACATATCTGCACAATAAGATGACGCATGAACAGCGTGTAGAGTGTTATGAAGCTCTGTTCAGCAAGCAGATTCCCTGTCTGGTACTTTGCAGAGGCTACCTTCCGACCAAAACCATGGCTGATATTGCAGAAAAATACGGTGTACCTCTGCTGATTACACAGAAATCCACTGCAGAAGTGACCGCATCTGTTGTTCGTTTTCTCAGCTATCATCTTGCTCCCAGCATCTGTATTCATGGTGTACTGGTGGATGTATACGGTGAAGGAGTTCTGATTAAGGGTGAAAGCGGGATCGGAAAAAGTGAAATTGCGCTGGAACTGATCAAGAGAGGCCATCGTCTTGTCAGCGATGATGTGGTTGAGATTAAAAAGATCAGTCAGGATGAACTGGTTGGTACTGCACCGGAGATTACGAAGTATCTGATTGAACTTCGCGGTATCGGTATCATGGATGCAAAAGCACTTTTCGGTATCGGAAGTGTAAAGGATACACAGTCGATTGATATGGTAATCTCACTGGAAAAATGGACCAAGGATACACATTTTGACCGTATGGGTACCCATGAAAGCTATGAAACAATTCTTGGCAATCAGCTTCCCCTTTATAAGATTCCTGTCAGTCCCGGCCGCAACGTTGCGATTATTATCGAATCTGCTGCGATGAATCATCGCCAGAAGATGATGGGGTATAATGCAGCCGAGGAATTATATAAAAGAGTAGTAAACCGTATGGGTCATGAAGAAGCGGAGGAAATTATTTAAGATGCAGTTATATCAGGAACTTACAAAAGAAATGACCGGAAAACTTCTTGAACAGTTTGCAGAAATTACAGGACCGGATCAGGTTGTTTCCGGGGAGCCCATGGCAAAGCATACAACATTTCGTACAGGAGGTCCCTGCAGTATATTTGTATCCCCTTCTGATGTGAATCAGATCCGGTCAGTAATAGATATTTGTAAGAAAGAATCGGTGCCCTGGTATGTGATCGGCAATGGCAGCAATCTTCTGGTCAGTGATCAGGGGTATCAGGGTGTCATGATCCATCTGGGCAATGCATTCTCCAAAGTGGAGATGGATAAGGCAAATGCTACAGTTACCGTGCAGGCCGGTGCGGCATTGGGCGGACTTGTAAGAAGTGTGTCCAAAAACGGTCTGGGGGATATGACCTGGGCAGCAGGAATTCCCGGTTCCTTTGGCGGTGCTGTTGTGATGAATGCCGGTGCATACGGCGGAGAGATGAAGGATGTACTCTGTGAGGTGACCTGGATGGAAGAGGATGGCAGCATTGTAACTGCTCCCGTATCCGAACTGGGTCTCGGTTATCGTCAGAGTATTTTCAAACACAGCCGCAAAATCGTTCTGGAAGGAAAGCTGCAGCTGGCACACATGGAGCCGGAAGGACTGCTCGCGCATATCGAGGAACTGAATCAGAAGCGTCGGGAGAAACAGCCTCTGGAATATCCCAGTGCAGGTTCCACCTTCAAACGGCCGGAAGGTTATTTTGCCGGCAAACTGATTGAGGACAGCGGTCTGAAAGGATACCGTCTGGGCGGAGCGCAGGTTTCTGAAAAACACTGCGGATTTGTCATTAACAGGGATCATGCGACAGCAGATGATCTGTACCGGTTATTTCAATATATCAAAGATGTGGTGAAGGAAAAATTCCAGGTGGATATGGAACTGGAAGTGGAATTGATTGGAGAATTTCAGAAATAATCATGTCCTTTGCAAATGATGTGAAAAAGGAGATCAGCGCCGGAAAATTAGGGGCCAGACATTGTGTTCTGGCTGAAACTGCTGCAATCGTGATGAATAACGGTGAGCTGATCGAAACAGATAAAGGACTCTGTCTGGAAATCGGAACAGACAGATACATAACAGCCGTTCGTTTTCTAAAGCTGATAAAAGAGGGATTCGGTGTTCTGATGCAGGTATCCGTTCGATGCGGCCATCCGGGCAGTGTGAAGCGGTATCTTCTCAGGGAGCAGAATCCCGGGACAGTGAATCGGATTCTGGACGCTCTGAAACTGGAACACAAGGCAGCCAGACTCTTTGAACAGGACATACCTGTCAATGAAATCCTGCTCATGAGCAGCTGCTGCAGAAGAGCTTTTCTGGCGGGCAGTTTTTTGTGCTGCGGAACCATGAGCAGTCCGGATAAAAGCTATCATCTTGAGCTGGTCAGCTCCGGCATGCGGAAAGCACTTCAGATGGCATCCATGATGTGTGCTTTCGATCTGGAACCGAGGGTGATCAGGCGCAGGAATCATTATGTTGTTTATATCAAGGAAGGCGGGCAGCTGTCTGATATGCTGAATATCATGCAGGCTACCAATTCTCTCCTTGAATATGAAAATATACGAATAACAAGAGAAATCCGGGGGAATATCAATCGTGTAGTGAATTGTGAGACAGCCAATATCAGAAAGACAGTATCTGCAGCCAGAATGCAGGTTGAAGATATTCTTCTGATCCGAGATCATATCGGAACGTCAAAGTTATCAAAAGAGCTGTATGATACGGCAATGATACGGCTGCAGAACGAGGAAGCAACATTGAAGGAACTCGGTGCAATGATGAATCCGCCGGTGGGCAAGTCAGGGATGAATCACAGATTTCAGAAACTGAAAAAAATGGCGGATGAAATCAGGGCGAGTATGGAGGAATAAATATGGTAACAAAGTCGATTACAATCAGCAAGAAGGTGGAAAAGGGGCAGAGCCCTGTTGCCTTGTTTGTACAGGAAGCCAATAGATTTGAGAGCCGGATTATGGTTCAGACCGGCAACAAATCCATTAATGCCAAAAGTATTATGGGGGTCATGACACTGGATTTTTCACAGGGTGCTCAGATGGAAATATCTGCCGAAGGTACTGACGAGACACAGGCAGTTGAGGGTATCTGGAATCTGCTTTGTAAATAAAACCGGTCATGCAGCGGTGACTGCAGGGAAAAAGAGCATCCGTAGAGAAAGAATATGGATGCTCTTTTTCAGTAAATCAGGAAGAAGGTGAGAAAATGGCATTTACACATCTGCATGTTCATACGGAATTCAGCCTGCTGGACGGTTCATCTAAAATCAGTGAAATCGCAGGGCAGGCGAAACGTCTGGGATTTGACAGTCTGGCAATTACCGATCACGGGGTCATGTATGGCGCTGTGGATTTTTACAGAGCCTGCAGGGAAGCGGGCATCAAGCCCATAATCGGCTGCGAAATCTATGTTTGCCCCGGTTCCCGTTTTGACAAGGAAAAAGGAAGGGATGATTTTCGATATTTTCATCTGGTTCTGCTGGCAGAGAATGATCTGGGGTATCACAACCTGATGAAAATTGTCTCCATCGGATTTACAGAAGGGTATTACTACAAACCGCGTGTGGATTATGAGACCCTGGAAAAATATCATGAGGGTATTATTGCACTTTCTGCATGTCTGGCCGGAGAAGTGGCAAGGAATCTGGCCGTTGACCGTTATGAAGAAGCAAAAGCAGCAGCACTTCATTATGAAGAAATCTTTGGCAAGGGGAATTTCTTTCTGGAACTGCAGGATCATGGAATTGAGGAACAGAAACTGGTGAATCAGCAGCTTCTGCGGATGCACCGGGAAACCGGCATTGAACTGGTCTGTACCAATGATATTCACTATATTTTTCCTGACGATGCGGCTGCCCATGATATTCTTCTGTGCATTCAGACCGGAAAAAAGGTTTCCGATGAAGACCGCATGCGTTACGAAGGCGGCCAGTATTATCTGAAAAGCGAAGAGGAAATGGCTTCTCTGTTCCCTTACGCACCGGAGGCACTGGAGAATACCCATAAAATTGCGGAACGATGCAATGTGGAGATTGAATTCGGCGTGCAGAAGCTGCCGCATTTTGATGTGCCGGAGGGTTTCACTGCCTGGGAATATCTGCAGAAGCTTTGTTTGGAAGGATTTGCAAAACGATATCCGGATCAGCCGGAGGAACTTAGGGAGCGGCTGCTTTATGAGCTGAACACAATTCATACCATGGGATATGTGGATTATTTCCTGATCGTATGGGATTTTATCCATTATGCAAAAAGCAGATCCATTATGGTGGGACCGGGCCGTGGTTCTGCTGCGGGAAGTATCGTTTCCTACTGTCTGGAAATCACGGATATTGATCCGATCCGCTATCAGCTGCTGTTTGAGCGTTTCCTGAATCCGGAACGTGTATCCATGCCGGATATTGATGTGGATTTCTGCTACGAACGCCGGCAGGAAGTCATTGACTACGTGGTGGAAAAATACGGAAAAGACTGTGTGGCACAGATTGTTACCTTTGGTACCCTTGCGGCAAGAGGTGTGATCCGCGATGTGGGCCGGGTTCTGGATCTTCCCTATGCCAAATGTGATGCCATTGCCAAGATGATTCCCCAGGAACTGAATATCACCATTGACAAGGCTCTGACCATGAATCCGGAGCTGCGCAGGCAGTATGAAGAGGATGAAGAAGTACATCACCTGATTGATATGTCCAGGCGTCTGGAAGGGCTCCCCAGACATACATCCATGCATGCTGCCGGCGTGGTGATCAGTGAGCATCCCACGGTGGAATATGTGCCGCTTTCCCGGGGAAGTGACGGGGCTGTAACCACCCAGTATATTATGACGACCCTGGAAGAACTGGGACTTCTGAAAATGGATTTCCTGGGTCTTCGTACCCTTACGGTCATCCGGGATGCATTGCGTCTGATTGAAAAACGAGGTATTAAAATCGATCTGAATCAGATTGATTACAATGACAGGGCCGTTCTGGATTATATCGGAACCGGAAAAACCGAAGGCGTGTTCCAGCTGGAAAGTGCCGGTATGAAAAGCTTCATGAAGGAATTAAAACCCCAGAATCTGGAAGATATTATCGCCGGTATTTCCCTGTATCGTCCCGGTCCCATGGATTTTATTCCGCGGTATCTGAAAGGCAAAAATGATCCGGATCATATCACCTATGAATGTGATGCGCTGATTCCCATTTTACAGCCCACCTATGGATGTATCGTATATCAGGAGCAGGTTATGCAGATTGTTCGTGATCTGGGTGGATATTCCCTTGGACGAAGCGATCTGGTCCGTCGTGCCATGTCCAAGAAAAAAATGAAGGTCATGGAAAAGGAACGCCGGAATTTCATATACGGCAATCCGGAAGAAGGCGTATGCGGATGTATCGCCAACGGCATTTCAGAAAAAACAGCGGAAACCATTTACAATGAAATGATGGATTTTGCAAAATATGCATTCAATAAATCCCATGCGGCAGCTTATGCGGTGGTATCATATCAGACAGCCTGGTTAAAATATTACTATCCCACTGAATTTATGGCAGCTTTGCTCACATCCATTATTGAAAACAGCACGAAGATCAGTGAATATATTCTGGTATGCAGACAGATGGGAATCCGGATCCTTCCGCCTGACATTAATGAGGGGGACTGGGATTTTACGGCAGCAGGAGATCAGATCCGATTTGGTATGGCCGGTATCCGAAGCGTCGGAAAAAGCGTTGTCATGTCAATCATAGAAGAACGGGAGAGAAACGGCAGGTTCCGTTCCCTGAAAGATGTGATTGATCGCTTGAGCAATAAGGAAATCAACAAGCGGACCATGGAAAACTTTATTAAAAGCGGAACCCTGGATTCGCTGCCGGGAACCAGAAAACAGAAGATGATGATGTATCAGGGCCTGATGGATCAGAAGACAAGGGATCAGAAAAATGGGATCACCGGTCAGATGAGTCTGTTTGATCTGTTTGCAGAAAATACAGAAACCGGTCTGGCAGACGAAGAATTTCCCGATGTGGGGGAATATGAAAAGGATGAATTGCTTGCCTTTGAAAAGGAAAGTCTGGGCATCTACATTTCCGGTCATCCCATGGAATCCTGGGAGGGCACCTGGCAGAATCAGATCACCAATCCCATTGTGGATTTCATACCGGATGAAGAAAGCGGTGCGGCTCGAGTCAGAGATAACAGTACAGCCATTGTAGGCGGTATGGTAACCGGAAAAACAATTAAAATCACCAAAAACAATCAGCGTATGGCCTTCATAACGCTGGAGGATCTGACGGGAAGTCTGGAGGTTGTAGTATTTCCAAGGGATTTTGAAAAAAATGAATCATTTCTCAGGGAAGAAAGTTCTGTATTTATCAGAGGCCGTGTGAATGTGGTGGAAAATGCGGCTGCAAAACTGATCTGTGAGAAAGTAATTCCTCTGGAACAGATACCCAGAAGGGTATGGATTCGCTGCGATGACATCAGAGAATGGCATTTTCGGGAGAAACAGCTTTATGATGTAATTGATGAATTTCCCGGAAATTGTACGGTAAGTATCTATCTTGCACATGAAAAAGCCAAAAAAAATCTTCAAAAACAGTGGAGATTGGCAATTTGTCATAATTCGATGACCAAAATAAACAATATTTTTGGAAATGATAATGTGAAAGTCATAGATATGCCTATTGAAAAAAATAATGGAATGAATTAAAATATTTTATATCTGAGTGTATCAGTAGAAGAGGGTTTAAATAAAACTTTGTCACCCGGGATATCCCTGATTTTCGTATAAATCCTGCAGGTGTGACAGGGTGAGATTATCTGGAGGAACTATTATGTCAAAAGTACAGACGATTGGTGTATTAACAAGCGGAGGCGATGCGCCCGGTATGAATGCTGCCATTCGAGGTGTCGTAAGAACAGCTATGAAATATGGCATCAAAGTAAAAGGTATCATGAGAGGTTATGCCGGACTTCTGAATGAAGAAATCATTGATATGGACAGTATGAGCGTATCAGATATTATTCATCGTGGCGGTACCATTCTCTATACAGCCCGCTGCATGGAGTTCATGACCCCGGAAGGTCAGGAAAAGGCTGCTGAAATCTGCCGCAAGCATGGAATTGAAGGTCTGGTGGTTATCGGCGGTGACGGTTCATTCCGCGGTGCGCAGAAACTGGCAAACCATGGCATCAACGCAGTGGGCGTTCCCGGAACCATTGACCTTGATATTTCCTGTACCGAATATACCATCGGTTTTGATACTGCTGTAAATACAGCAATGGAAGCCATTGACAAGATTCGTGATACATCCGCATCCCATGAAAGATGTTCCATCATCGAAGTTATGGGCCGCAACGCAGGCTATATTGCACTGTGGTCAGCCATTGCTTCCGGTGCTGAGGATGTGCTTCTTCCCGAGCGTTACGATTACAACGAACAGGCGATTATTGACAGCCTGATTGAAAAGCACAGAAGCGGCAAGACACATCATATCATCATCAATGCAGAAGGTAACGGACATTCCACAAGTATGGCAAAGAGAATCGAGCAGGCAACCGGTATCGAAACAAGAGCAACTGTACTGGGTCACATGCAGCGCGGCGGCTCTCCTTCCTGTAAGGACCGTGTATATGCTTCCATTATGGGTGCCAAAGCGGTTGAACTTCTTTCCGAAGGCAAGACCAAGCGCATCGTTGCCTATAAGAACGGAGATTATGTGGATTTTGATATCGATGAGGCTCTTTCCATGACAAAGGATATTCCGGAAGAACAGTATCAGATCTTCAGAAAGCTGGTCAGATAGTCTTTCAGTTATTATCAGCAGTAAGAATCAACGGGTATAAATCGGTAAACGGTTTATACCTGTTTTTTTGTATAACAGGAATTTTCTCTGCAAATTCCTGTTGTGGACTTTTATATTGCATTTTTTCGTATAAGTCATTATAATGTAACAAACGATGATAAGGGGCAGTTTTTGAAGATATTAGAGGTGAGAAGATGACATTGGAAGAGGAAATTCGTGAAAAACAGAAGACGCAGGTTCTGAATCCGGAGGAGCCGGATGCATTATATCTGAAACTGGTTGATACGATCAGACGTTATCATCCATCAGATGACATCAAACTGATTGAAAAGGCATATCGTCTGGCAGATGATGCCCATGAAGGGGTAAAGCGCAGATCCGGCGAACCCTATATTATTCATCCGCTGCATGTGGGCATTATCCTTGCAGAGCTGGAGCTGGATAAGGAGAGTATTGCGGCAGGACTGCTGCATGATGTAATTGAAGATACCAGATACAGCTATGATGATGTTGCGGCAGTTTTTGGAAAGGAAATTGCAGATCTGGTGGAAGGTGTTACCAAGCTGACCAATCTGCCTTCTCTTTCTCTGGATGAAAACAGTAAGGAAACCCTTCAGGCAGAAAATCTGCGAAAGATGTTTCTGGCCATGGCAAAGGATATCCGCGTCATTATCATCAAGCTGGCGGACCGTCTTCACAATATGCGTACCATGCAGTATATGAAGCCGGAGAAACAGATTGAAAAATCAAGAGAGACCATGGATATCTATTCTCCCCTGGCACAGCGGCTCGGTATTTCCAAAGTAAAAATCGAACTGGATGATATTGCACTGAAGTATCTGGATCCGGAAGCCTATAAGGCACTTCTTCGTCATATTGAAGAAGATACACCGGAACGGGAGCGTTTTGTAGATGATATTGTTGCCGAGGTAAAGGCAAAACTTCTGGAAAGTACCGGCATGGAACCGGAAGTATACGGCCGTGTAAAGCATCTTTTCAGCATTTATAAAAAGATGGTCAGCCAGAATAAGCGATGGGATCAGATCTATGATGTGTTTGCCATCCGTATTGTGGTGGACAGCCTGAAGGAATGTTATGCAGCCCTCGGTATTGTGCATGAAATGTATACTCCTGTTCCGGGACGGTTTAAGGATTACATTGCCATGCCGAAAAGCAATGGATACAAATCCCTTCATACCACGGTTATGAAAAAAGAAGGCGGCAAACCCTTTGAAATTCAGATCCGTACCAAAGAAATGCATCGAATCGCCGAATATGGTATTGCTGCCCACTGGAAATACAAGGAAGGCAAAAGCGGAGAACGCATTGGTCAGGCCGAAGTGGACAAGATGACATGGCTTCGCGAACTGCTGGAACTGCAGAGGGACAATGATAACAACGTGGATTTTGTTCAGGATGTGAAAAATGAACTGAATCTGTTCTCGGACAGCGTATTCTGTTTCACCCCTCAGGGCAAGGTAATCAGCATGCCTGCCGGTTCCACCACCGTTGACTTTGCCTACCGCATTCATACCGCCGTCGGCAATCGTATGGTGGGGGCAATCGTAAACGGAAAAGTACAGCCCATCAGTTATGAAATCCAGAACGGTGACCGCATCCAGATTCAGACTTCCATGAACAGCAACGGTCCCAGTCAGGACTGGCTGAAATTCTGCAAGAGCTCTCAGGCAAGGAGCAAAATCCGTCAGTGGTTCAAGGCACAGAACCGACCGGAAAACATCGAACAGGGGCAGACTTCCATTGACCGTTACTGCAAATCCAAAAATATTAACTGGAATGAAATCAGTACCCCTGCTGCCAAAGAAAAGGTCATGCAGAAATTCGGCTTTATGAACTGGGATGCCGTTCTCGCAGCCGTGGGACACGGTGGCCTGAAGGAAGGCCAAGTTGTCAACAAGATGCTGGAACTGCTTGTTGTGAAAAAGCCGGAGATGACCGATGAGGAAGCGCTGGAAAAGGTACGTCAGGAAGCAGACCGGAATGCCCGTCTGAACAGAGAGCGGGAAAAAATGCGCATCAGAAGCGGCACAAAGAAAAACGGACAGTTCCTGATTCATACCGGCATTCTGAATAACAATGATATTGATGATCTGGTGGTGGAATGCGCCCATTGCTGCAACCCTCTGCCTGGTGATGAAATCATCGGTTTCATTACCAGAAACCGGGGAATCAAGGTACATCGGACAGACTGTAAGAATTTCCTTGCTTTTTCGGAAGCAGAGCGTGCCCGCAGCCTGGAAATCGAGTGGGCGGAACAGAAAGAGGAAGATCAGAACAAATACGGTGTGGAACTTGCCATTTATGCATATGACCGAAAGGGTATGCTTGCAGCTCTGACCCAGACCTTTGCAGAAAACAATTTTAATATTGAAGATTTCCATACCAGCGGCATCAGTAAGGGCATTGCCACCATTCGGGTACGAATTTCCGTTGCCAGCATGGATTCTCTCCATTATATCATGAAGAAGATCCGTCAGCTGGATGGCATCTGTGATGTAAAGAGAAACAATGAATAGTGTGAGCCATGCTATTGGTAGTAGTATGAGGCATACGATATCGGAAGACAGAGGAAAGGAAACGGATTGAACGATTATGAGTGATTTTAGAATAGAAACCCTCCACCTGGGCATGGTTCAGACCAATTGCTATCTGGTCTGGAATGATGACTCCAGAGAGGCATTTGTTGTGGATCCTGCGGACAAGGCAGAAGTGATTGCCATGAAACTGAAACAGAATCAGCTGATTTTGAAGGCGATTCTTCTGACCCATGGTCATTTTGATCACATGCTGGCGGTACCTGAACTGAAAAAGCTGTTTCATGTACCTGTTTATGCCGGTGCAAAAGAACGTTCGGTACTTCTGGATGCCAACACCAATCTTTCCGGAAGCTGGATCAATCGTCCGGTTACATTTGAAGCCGATCATTACGTAAAAGAAGGAGATGTGCTTCATCTTTGCGATTTCACCCTTCGTGTCATCGAAACACCCGGACATACCTGCGGTGGAGTCTGTTATCTGATGAAAGAAGAACCGGTTTTATTTGCAGGCGATACCATTTTCAAAGGATCCTATGGACGCACGGATCTGGAAACCGGCAATGCTGACCAGCTGGCCCGTTCCATTCGAGAAAAAGTGCTGGTGCTTCCTCCGGAAACTGTTGTATGTCCCGGCCATAATGAATTGACCAATATTGCAGTGGAACGGGTATACAATCCCATGGCAAGAGGAATGAAATTTTAGCTATGATTCTGATTTTTAACAAAGTACAGTTTGAATATGATATTCGCGGACTGATTACTGCATTTTTTCCCGGCATGGTTGTGGAGACCAGAAGCCGGGAATTATTGTCCGCATGTGAAGAGAATCAACCCGGCAAACAGGCAAAGATTCATACACCGGATGTTTATGATGAAGCCCTGCTGTATCTGGCGGAATCCTTTGGGAAAAGAGATGATATCGATTCCGAAAGGGTTTATGTGGAAAAAATGGACTGCCGTTACCGGGGAACTGGAGCAGAGGAAAAAGAGACAGGTATCTTTCAGGGCATGCGGAAGGCTTTTGCTGTCTATTATGGAAAAAACAGGATTTCTGTCTGTGCAGAAGACGGAGAAAACCGGTATTTCAGTGCAGCATTCGCCGATGAAGGAGAGACAGCAGGAAAGAATCAGCTGAAACGGATGACCTATTGGATTTTTTCCAGAATGACCGGTGGGATGGAACATCCCTGGGGAACCCTGACCGGCATCCGTCCGGTGAAATTACCGATGGCCATGATGGAAGAAGGCTGTTCCGATGAGCAGATTGAAAAGGAACTGAAAAGAAACTATCTGATCGGAGATGAGAAATGCCGTCTGAGCATTCAGATTGCCCATAAAGAACGAAAGCTTCTGAGTCAGCTGGATTATGAAGATGGATACAGCCTGTATATCGGCATTCCCTTCTGCCCCACCACCTGTCTATACTGTTCCTTTACATCCTATCCTTATTCCCGCTGGGAAAAACGTATGGAAGAATATGTACAGGCACTGGAAAAAGAGATTCGTTTTGTGAAGGACCATTTTGCAGGAAAGAAGCTGAATACCATTTACTTTGGCGGCGGCACGCCCACCACATTGCCCCCTGTTTACCTGGATCGGATTCTCAGACAGATCACAGAGGGATTTGATCTTTCTTATCTGAAAGAATGGACCGTGGAAGGGGGACGTCCGGACAGCATTACACCGGAAAAACTGGAAGTTATGCGCCGTTATCCCGTGGACCGGATTTCCATCAATCCCCAGACCATGAAGCAGGAAACACTGGACCTGATCGGCCGCAGACACACCGTGGAAGATGTGAAGCGTGCATTTGCCATGGCAAGGGATGCCGGTTTTGATAATATCAATATGGACCTGATCATCGGTCTCCCTCAGGAACGCACAGAGGATGTGGCCCGTACCATGGAAGAAATCATGAAACTGGATCCGGATAATCTGACGGTACATACCCTTGCCATTAAGCGTGCATCCCGGCTGAACATGGAGAAAGAGCAGTACAGTCATCTGTATCTGGAACAGAATACCACGGAAATGATGAATATCACGGCAGCAGGAGCGGCAAAGATGGGGATGAATCCCTATTATCTGTACCGTCAGAAAAATATGTCCGGAAATCTGGAAAATGTAGGGTATGCCCGTCCCGGAAAAGAAGGCATATATAATATCCTTATTATGGAAGAAAAGCAGTCCATTGTGGCCCTTGGAGCAGGAGCCGTTACCAAACGGGTCCGCAAGGATGGTGTCATGGAACGGGCCGCCAATGTAAAGGATATTGAACAGTACCTGACCAGAACCGAAGAAATGATCGAACGGAAACAGAAGCTGTTTGAATAATTCACGATATATATGAGCTGAAAGGGAAAATGCGTGGATAAAGAAACAGAATTCCGAAAATAATGTGGATAAGAATGTATAATCCTCCAGAATGTGGAAAGAATAGGAATATGGAATCTTAATTTAACACAGGAGGGGCTTATGTTCAAAAAGAGTTTAAAGAAGATGATGCGATCCGGCAAAATGATGTGGATTCTTTTCATGTGCCTGGCAGTCGGTGCGGCAGCAGGAACACTTTATCAGAATAGCAGGAAACAGGAGATACAGACGGCAAATTCCGGTTTTGTATCGGACCGTATTTCAACGGAAACCGGAACGACTGAAATCAACGGAACGAAAACCGGTGAAAACAGTCAGGATAGCAGCCGGAAAACAGCAGACAATAAACAGAAGACGGAGTCAAAAGCGGTATCCTCAGGACAGGTGAAAGCGGAGTATTCCGATGCCCTGACCAATCACCGTCTTCACTGGCCGGTGGAAGGAGAAGTACTGCGGGAATTTAATATGGATGAAACCGTTTATTTTCCCACGCTTAATCAGTATCAGTGCAGTTCTGCTGTTTTAATTCAGGCAGAACAGGGAACACCAGTAACGGCACCGGCAGATGCAGAAGTATATGCCATCGGCAGCAGTGAGGAACTGGGAAATTATATGATTCTCAATATCGGATCCAATGGTCAGATTACTCTGGGGCAGCTGAAAGATATTCAGGTGAAAAAAGGAGATTCCGTTGAAGCCGGTGAAATGATTGCCAGAGTATCGGAACCGGCATCCTGCCGTACCGTGGAAGGAGACAGCCTGTATATTCAGCTGAAGGAAAATGGAAAAGCAGTGGATCCTCTGGATTATATGGAACTGTAAAAGGAAATGGAAAGGCAATATACCGGCGGTTTCCGGGTCTGTGTGACCTGAGAAAATCACGGTGAAGGAATACTGCAGCTTTCTTGCAGAAGCCGGTTTACGGTTTGGAGGATGGGAAGCTGCAGATTACATAAAGAATACATAATAAAGGAGATTTTTATGGAAATAGAACGTAAATATCTGATTTCAGATCCGCCGATGGAACTGTCCGGGTATTCTTTTCATAAAATTGAACAGGGATATCTGAACACACATCCGGTTGTACGGGTACGGCGTCAGGATGATTCTTACTATCTGACCTATAAAGGCAGCGGCATGATGATCCGGGAAGAGTATAACCTGCCGCTGACAAAAGAAGCGTATGAGCATCTTCTGCCCAAAGCAGATGGAAATGTAATCACAAAATGCCGGTATCTGATTCCGCTGGATGGCGGTCTGACCTGTGAACTGGACGTATTTGAAGGTGCATTTGAAGGTCTGGTTCTTGCAGAAGTGGAATTTGAAAGCGAAGAAGCAGCCAACGCCTTTGTTCCTCCTTCCTGGTTTATAAAGGAAGTAACAACAGATTTTCATTTTCATAACAGCTATATGAGCAGCGTCCCGGTGGATCCGGAAACCGGGAAAGCAAAGCTGTTTTAAGATAGCGCCCCCAACATCCAAAGGGTTTTGGAATACTGTCTGTGGACATTGATATACGAATCTGTTAAAATGAATAACGATGATCAACAGCGCAGATTATCTGAAAATCTGCAGAAACTGGTGCAGGAATTATTGTCTGATGCACCAGAATCTACAAAGTGATACATAGAAAAGGAGAAAAAATATGGCACAGAATCCAGTAGTTACATTTGAAATGGCCGATGGCAGCATCATGAAAGGGGAACTGTATCCTGAAATCGCCCCCAATACCGTTAACAATTTTATCAGCCTGGTAAAAAAGGGATACTATGATGGTCTGATTTTCCATCGTGTTATTCCGGGATTTATGATTCAGGGAGGATGCCCTGAAGGTACCGGTATGGGCGGCCCCGGATATTCCATCAAAGGCGAGTTTACCGGAAATGGTTTTCTGAATCAGTTAAAGCATGAACCCGGCGTACTGTCCATGGCAAGGACCATGATGCCCAACAGTGCAGGTTCCCAGTTCTTTATCATGCATGCACCTTCACCGCATCTGGATGGTCAGTATGCAGCCTTTGGAAAGCTGACGGAAGGTCTTGACGTGGTGGATAAAATTGCATCTGTCCGCACGGATTACAGTGACAGACCCTTTGAACCTCAGGTTATGAAAAAAGTAACGGTTGAGACATTTGGTACAGAGTATCCCGAACCGGAAAAGTATTA